>CBFIHK010000010.1:0-51160 GCA_965662305.1 Luminiphilus sp. | reverse complement strand
GTGGAGCGGTGGTTCACCCCACCATTAAGAACCTAATGGAAGGGGAAGGTTAAGATGGATGTTTCATATCTTCTATTTATTTTGATGCTCTCGGTCTTTTTAGGCTTTGAGCTCATCAACAAGGTGCCAGCTACGCTGCACACACCTCTGATGTCGGGCGCTAACGCGATCTCGGGCATCACGGTCGTAGGTGCTGTGGCGTTGGCAGGCAGTGGTAACGAAGATCTCGCGCAATGGCTCGGTGCCGGCGCGGTAGCGCTGGCTAGTGTCAATGTTGTGGGTGGCTATATGGTAACCGACCGCATGCTTGGCTTCTTCAAGAAGAAGGAGGGTTAGGCATGAATATCGATCTTATGATTCAGTTGGGTTATGTCATTGCCGCAGGCCTATTCATTTTTGGTCTCAAAATGCTGGGCTCACCAGACACCGCACGTAAGGGTAACGGCGTGTCGGCTGTCGGTATGTTGGTGGCAATTGTTGCCGCGCTTCTTGACCAAGGAATTGTTCAGTACGAGTACATCCTTGGTGGCATGATTGTCGGTGGTGCAATCGGTGCAGTTGCAGCACGCACCGTGGCAATGACCTCAATGCCCGAGATGGTGGCTTTGTTTAACGGGGTTGGTGGTGCGGCCTCAGGTCTTGTCGGTGTTGCCGCCTTGTCTATCGCAGATGGCAGCTTCACCTACATCACTATTATTCTCTCGATTCTGATTGGTGGTGTAACGTTCACTGGCTCGTTAGTCGCGTACGGCAAGCTCTCAGAGACGATCGGTAGCGGTGCCATTACTTTCGCTGGGCAAAAATTTGTTAATGGCTTGATCGTTATCGGCATTTTGGTGAGCGCTGTGATGTTCGTCATGGACCCAACCAACACCAATATGCTCTACACCGTTGTGGGCCTATCGTTACTCTTCGGCATCATGGTCGTCATCCCGATTGGTGGTGCGGACATGCCGGTCGTAATCTCGCTGCTCAACTCTTACTCAGGCTTGGCTGCGTGTGCCGCGGGTTTCGCGGTCGACAACAATGTTCTTATCGTTGCCGGTTCACTGGTAGGCGCCTCGGGCATCATCTTGACGCAGATCATGTGTAAGGCAATGAACCGCTCATTGAGCAATGTCTTGTTCTCTGGTTTTGCAAGTGTCTCGACAACGGTTACTGAAGTTGAGGGTGAGATTAAGCCAATCTCGGTAGAGGATGCTTACTATGTGCTGGAAGCCGCAACGAACGTTGCAATTATTCCAGGCTACGGTATGGCGGTTGCACAGGCGCAGCACGTGGTGAAGGAGCTTATGGAGCTTCTCGAAGCAAACGGTTGTGAAGTGAACTACGGCATCCACCCAGTTGCGGGTCGTATGCCCGGTCACATGAACGTCCTATTGGCTGAGGCCGATGTGCCTTATGACCAGCTATTGGAGATGGATGACATCAACCCAAGAATGGAGACAGTGGACGTTGCCATCGTTATCGGTGCGAACGACGTTGTTAACCCTGCTGCGCGAGAGGTTGAGTCTTCTCCAATTTATGGCATGCCGGTTATCAACGTTGCGGACGCGCGTACGGTCTTTGTATTGAAGCGTTCAATGGCGTCGGGTTTTGCCGGTATCGAAAACCCACTGTTCTACAAG
Source organism: Luminiphilus sp. (assembly GCA_965662305.1). Lineage (GTDB taxonomy): Bacteria > Pseudomonadota > Gammaproteobacteria > Pseudomonadales > Halieaceae > Luminiphilus. Next base: position 49,532 of record CBFIHK010000010.1, on the reverse strand, counting down.
GACAACACACGCATGCTGTTTGGCGATGCCAAAGAGTCTATCGGTGGTCTTGTGCGAGAATTCTCGTAAAGCAAACAGATCTCTTAAAGGCGCTGGTTACAGCGCCTTTTTTTTGTCTTGCGCCTATGCCTTAAGCTAAACAGGCGTAAAACAATAAGCAGAGCAGGAAAATATTCGAATAAGGACCGCGGACCAAAAAGAGCGATGGCCTTAGATATTTTGTCTTTTGATCAATGCCCATCTCGACAACAAATCTTCGAGTCAATAAAAAGGTATCGTTTGGCTATTAAGATACTTTTCTAATAACAAGAAACCATCCGATGAGAGGAAAGTGAGAGTCATGAAGCGTGTACTAACTATCGGCGTTCTGGGAGTGCTTGCTTACATTGGCGTGCAAATTTATTCCTTATCGAACAATCTCGACCGCGTGCGTAGTGAGGACCCGCTTGTCTGGAGTGAGGAGATTGCAGCCTTTGCGAATGCAGCGCCAGGTCCGTCGAACGCCTTGTTGTTTGTTGGGAGTTCGAGTATCCGCCGCTGGGTTGATCTGGCGTAGCATATGGCACCTATCCCGGTCATAAATCGTGGCTTTGGCGGTTCAAAAATTGGCGATGTTATTTATCACTCAGAGGTTTTGTTTCAGGCCGAATCCCCTCTAGCGATCGTCATTTTTGTTGGGACGAACGACATCACTCCCGGAAGCTCGAAATCGCTTGGTGTCATGGTGGAGGCTTTAGAGTAAATGATGGGCGGTGTGCGACGGCAGCACCCCGAGACCCCCGTCTATTACATAGCAATCACGCCCTCACCCTTGCGTTGGGAGGTATGGGACGAATCTCAGGCAATAAATCGAGCCATTAGTGATTTGGTAGACGGTATTGCGAACACTTATGTGATTGATACTGCAGACCAACTGATGTCTGAAGGTGTGCCTGACAACAATAATTATGTCTTTGATCGCCTGCACCTGAGCGAGAAGGGCTACGTTATTTGGGCCGAGATTATCCGATCTCGTATTTTTTCAGATCTCAATCTCTGATTGCCAGTTACGCTGATTCGGGGACTGTTTCAGTCAGGGCATCCTCACTTAAAGCGTCTTCAGTCAAACTATCCTTGTCTTCGTCGGCGTGGCTTTCGTTTGAAGGCTCCCTGAACTGCATGCTTGCAAGACGCTGATAGAGCTCGCATCGGCTCAGGAGCTCGCTATGGGTTCCCACGTCGATGACCGACCCCTTGTCTACGACAGCAATTGCGTCAGCGTTCATGATGGTCGACAGTCGGTGGGCGATGATGACCGTGGTTCTTCCTCGCGTTAACTCGCCGAGTGCTAATTGCACATAGTGCTCACTCTCGGTGTCGAGGGCACTGGTCGCCTCATCCAGCAGTAGAATCTCTGGGTTCTTGAGAATAGCGCGGGCTAGAGCAATCCGCTGGCGTTGCCCACCGGAGAGCTGAACACCCTGGGCGCCTATCTCACTCGAGAAGCCGTCAGGTAGTCGCTCAATGAACTCCTTCGCGTAGGCGGCCTCGGCAGCCGCCGCTATCTCTTCTTCTTTGGCCTCTGGATTGCCATAGCCAATGTTGTAGCTGATATCGCCCGAGAAAAGGATGGGAGCCTGCGGAACTAACGCTAACTTCTGGCGCCATTGTGCGAGAGGATAATCGCTAATCGGCTTCCCACCGTAAGTAAGCGCACCGCTAGTGGGGTCGTAGAAGCGTTGCAAAAGCTCAAATATCGTCGATTTGCCAGCGCCGGAAGGCCCAACGAGCGCTAGCGTTTTACCGGGCGGAATCGTCAGGTTAAAGCCGCTCAAGGCAGGACTGTTGGGCCGCGATGGATAAATAAAAGTGAGTTCGGATGCGGAGACCGCTTGGCCGTGGGCGATCGTGGTCTGACCTTTGTCGTCGATGTCGCTGTCTTGATGGAGAAGCTCCACGAGCCGCTCGGCGGCACCTGCCGCGCGCTGCAGGTCACCCCAAACCTCTGACAATGTGGCAAAGGCTGAGCCCAGCATAACCGCATAAAAGACGAACGCACCGAGATCACCACCGCTCATTCGCCCAGCAAGCACGTCCTGACCACCGGTCCACATCATCCCAACCATTCCGCCGAGGAACAGGAAAATGGCACACGCCATTAGCCATGCCCGCTGCTGAATACGTTTTCGGGCAATTTGGAAGGCGATATCAACCTCCTGGCCAAACACATCGCGCTCCATCGCCTCTCTCTGGAAGCTTTGGACAATTTTTATCGACTGGAGCACCTCACCGGCGCGGTTGCCGACACTCGCAATGCTCGCCTGGCTTTTGTTAGAGAGATTACGAACACGGCGGCCAAGGTAGAGAACGGGCAGTAACGTTAATGGAACGCCAATCAGCATTATTAGCGTCAATTTGAAATTGGTCAGTGACATCAAGATAAGCGCGCCGATTAACGTGAGTGCGCTTCGCGCAGCCAAGCTGACTGATGAGCCAATGAGTGTCTGCAGGAGTGTGGTGTCGGTGGTTAACCGCGACATGATTTCTCCCGCGTGGTTTTTTTCATAAAACCCAGGATGAACAGTCAGTAGGTTGTTAAAAACTTTTTGTCGGAGATCAGCACTGACCCGCTCACCAAGCCAAGACACAAGGTAAAAACGGACAAAGGCTCCGCTTGCCATAGCGAACCCGACGACAATCATGAAAACAACGGCTTGACGTAAACCCGCTTGAGACTGATTGGCAAAGCCTTGGTCGATCAGTATCTGGATGCCATAGCCCAGCGACAACTGAGCCATTGCGGTAAAGACTAGCGCTAAAGACGCGGCAATCAGTCTCGATTTATGTGGCCATAAAAACTGTAGCAACTCACGCAGAGGTCTCAGCGATTTGGCTTTCGGCGGTGGGTTGTCCTCAGTGGCTGTTACTGCGTTGTCAGTCATCAGTCTTTTCGCCTCGTTTAAGTGCTCGGCCCATGATCAGTCCGAGCTCAAACAGTAGCCACATAGGCAGCGCGAGCAGCGTCTGGGAAATAACATCGGGAGGGGTTAACAACATGCCGATGACGAAGCAGCCGACGACCACGTATGAGCGATTGTTCGCCAATTGATCTGCTGTAACAACGCCTGTCAGGATCAGAATGACCGCCGCGATGGGAACCTCGAAAGCGAGGCCGAACGCGAAGAATAATTTAAGTACAAAGTCGAGGTATCGATTGATATCCGTCATGACCGAAATATCGCCGGGTCCGACGGTGGTGAAAAAACCGAACAGTAGCGGAAAAACGACGAAGTAGGCGAAGGCCACACCCGCGTAAAATAAGATGACACTCGAGGTCAGAAGCGGAATGGCGACACGCTTCTCTGACTTATACAAGCCTGGCGCGATGAAACCCCAAATTTGCGCCAAGATGACTGGCATGGCCAAAAAAACTGCGAGGACAATTGATAATTTAAAAGGCGTCAGAAAGGGCGACGTAACCTCGGTTGCAATCATCGAAGAACCCTCGGGTAAAAGGCTCCTCAAGGGTTCAGAGATGTAGGTATAGAGTTCATTGGCAAAAGGAAACAGCGCAAGAAAAGCAACAAAAACCGCAATTAACGCGTTGCGAAATCGGTCTCTGAGTTCGCGCAGGTGCGCTACCAGTGGCATAGGTTCGTCAGCGGTCACTGTGTTGGTTTCTCTGTGTCCGCGGATGAATCGCTTCGGTTCGGCTGTGTTTCTTCAGCCGAGGTGTCGAGCGCTGGTGTTTCCTTTCCCTGAGTATCAGATTCATGAGCGCCAGAATTTTCATGATCAACAGGGTCCAAGGCAGCAGGGTCTCGGGCAACAGGATCTAAGGAGAGTGCGCTGCTGACGTCTGTCAGGTCTTGCACCTCGTCACGACTCTCTCGCAGAGCGCGCATGACCTCTTCGTTATGAAGCTCGCGGCTGACGTCGGCTTTAATTTCTTCAAAGCCACGCCTTACTCTTCCCAACCAAAGGGAAATAGCTCGAATTGCACTGGGCAAACGCTCTGGGCCCACAACAAACAAGGCGACAGCGCTGACGACCAGTAGCTCAGCAAAACCAATATCTAACATAGACGTGCGCTTATTTTGCGTCGTCGTCCTTGTCGTCTTCTATTTTGGCGGTCTCACCGTTATCCCGCTTCATACCCTCGCGGAAGTTCGTGATGGCACTGCCAAGATCCTTTGCCGCACCGGGCAGACGCTTTGTGCCAAAAATTAAGATGACAATGGCGAGGATGATCAGCAGCTGCCAAATTCCGATACCACTAAATCCCATATCTATTCACCTTTAGTTGCGGGCACATACCAATGCGCCTATTGATTCCTGGAGGCTTTTTCTTCCAGCCCTGATAATCCTTGTCTGGAGGCCAGCACATCGAGAACCTCATTATGACTGATGCCGAGTCGATCCAGCATTACCAGCGTGTGAAATACGAGGTCGGCGACTTCATTGATCACTTCTTTGCTTGAGCCGTTGCCAGATTCTGCATCTTTTGCGGCGATGATGGCCTCAACTGCTTCTTCGCCCACTTTTTCGAGAATCTTATTCAGGCCTTTTGCATTAAGACTAGCCACATATGATGTGTCCGGATCAGCCGAGCGCCTCGCTGCAATGACTGAGGTTAGGGCATCGAGTACGTCAGACACGTTGGTCGTCCTCCAATTGCCATTCGCCCGATGTGGGCGCATAGAAAAAACAGGTTCGGCGACCCGTATGGCAAGCGCCCTCACCCGTTTGATCTACCTTCAACAGTAAGGTGTCACCGTCACAATCAAGGCGCGCATCAACGACGGTTTGCACGTTACCCGAGGACTCGCCTTTACGCCAAAGCGCCTGTCGTGAACGAGACCAGTAGATAGCCTGCTTTTTCTCTAGGGTAAGCGCCAGTGACTCCTCGTTCATCCACGCCATCATTAGAACTTCACCTGTGCGCACGTCCTGCGCAATGGCAGGCAATAGCCCGTCCGAATTCCATTTCGGGCGCATCATCGTCGGCGTATTTTGATCGATGGACGTTGTCATAACGGAAGTATGCCACTTCTTGCTATTGCATTCATTGCGAGCAATTGAGAATCGCGAGGTTTCGAAGCACTTACTATCGCTGGAGGAGAAGTCCAACAGTGACTAAGGCAGCGCCCAAGATTGCAATGGCGGGTACCTCAGGCAGGGCAATGACGCCGATGGAGACCGCCGCAAATCCTGCGCCGACCAGTAGGTTTGGCAGTGAGGAGATCGTTGCCTGCTGCGGGTCTTCCTTGAGGCCTTTTCGTTGCATGGCTAAAAATTGGGGAATGACTTCTGGTAGTTGCGACGCATGATGCACGAATGCGGGTGCGTCGCGCTGAAGTTGTTTGACAATATTCATGGGGCTGTATTGTCGCTTCAGCCAATCCTCTAGGAAGGGTTTCGCCGTCTCCCACAAGTTCAGCTCAGGATAGAGTTGTCGACCAAGTCCCTCAATATTGAGGAGGGTTTTTTGGAGTAATACAAGCTGCGGCTGAACGCGCATGTCAAAGCTCGAGGCCGCCCTGAACAAATTAACGAGCATATGCCCCAGCGAGATCTCGTGGAGTGGCCGGTCAAAAATAGGTTCACATAACATGCGAATAGTCGATTCGAAGTCCTGCACCCGTGTCGCAGCAGGAACCCAGCCACTCTCGATATGGAGTTCGGCGACCAGCCGGTAGTTACGCTGAAGGATCGCAAGTAAGTTCCGCGCAACGTAGTACTGATCTTCCCTGGAAAGCTGACCAACAATCGCGCAATCAATCGCAATATAGGTAGGCTCTTGAGGATTCGTTGCATCGACAAAAATATTGCCCGGATGCATGTCGGCATGAAAGAAGCAGTCGTCGAATACCTGAGAGAAGAAAATCTCCACGCCTCGCTCGGCAAGTATTTTCATATTGACTCCAGCCTCGTTTAGCGCCGGGATGTCGCCAATGGGAATACCTGAAATTTTCTCTGAGACCATGATTCGGGGTGAGCTGTAGTCCCAGAATACGGTGGGCACATAGACTAGCTTGCGCTTACTGGTGTTTTTTTTCAGCAGGGATGCATTGGCCGCCTCGTGCCGCAAATCGAGTTCGGCAGTAATAGTTGCCTCATAGTCCTCTATGACTTCGGGCAATCGAAGCCGCTTTAGTTCATCAGATAGGCTGTGGATGATGTTGGCGAGTCGCTTGAGGAGGCGAATATCTGCAGCAATCTGCTTTTCTATTCCCGGACGAAGCACTTTGATTACCGCGGATTCGCCGTCGGCGAGGGTTACGCTGTGTACTTGAGCGACGGATGCGGCGGCAAGCGGCTCATAGTCAAACGCCTTAAACGCCTGATTAATGGACCGACCTAATTCGTGTTCAATAGCCGCAGTTGCCTCACCAGAATCAAACGGCGCCACCTTGTCCTGGAGCAGTGAGAGCTCATCTGCTACATCATCGGGTAACAGGTCGCGGCGCGTGGACAGCAGTTGACCAAACTTGATCGAGACTGGCCCTAACTCCTGAAGTGCTAGGCGTAATCGCTCGCCTCTATGTCTATTTGAATATGCGGCGCTGGTCTCTCCGCTACTCGTGCCATTTCCTTCCGAGCTATTTCTTGTGCCGTTTCTTGTGCTCTTTCTTGTATTTGATCCTGCAAGAATCCACCGTAGGAAGCGTGTTCTTCTCCCGCTATCACTGCTGACAGGGACAAGTTCGCCCAATTGGTATTTTCTAGCCGTAGTCAGGAAGGTGATTGCTCTGCTCATCCGCTGAGCCCTGCGAGTCGCTTTTTGATGCGCTTAAGGCGAGAGTCCGCGCGGTCCACGCGCAGCATTAGATCATCGACAGCTGAGAAAAAGGCGTTTTGCTCTGCTCTCGGTGGCGACAGTCGCCCCTCTTCAAGAATAAATTCGCTTAGCTGGCGCTTTAATCGCTGGTGAGTACTTTGCGATGTGCGCGTGAACGCGCGAATGACAGCCGCAAGTTGATGGCCTGCAACCGGTCCTAAAGTTTCGACAAGCGGTGCTTCCCAGTCGATATCTAAATCAGCGAGAACAGCTTGAAGCCGCAAAAGCGGTGCCGTGTCTCCAGAGATTTGGATATTACCGTTAATAAGTGCAGATGCAGGGTCGTCAGCCGCTGCAACGCTCAAGAAGTCCTTCCAGCTCCCTGCCAGGCTGACAGTCGCAGCCTCCTCGCGATAGCTTGCGACCGTTACTGCGCCGTCAGCATCAATCGTCACAAACAGATCAACCGAAGGGCTCGAGCAGTTGACGCCTATAGTCACTGGATGGAGGCTTTTTAGCTGGCTGCGAGTTCCCGTAGAAAGATCGACAGCCCGCATGATGGCTTTTTCTGCAACAAGACAGACACCCGCAATGACGGCTGGATCGTGTTCCACCGAATTAACCCTTGATACCTCGATGTACGGCGACAATGCCGCCCGTCATATTGTGATAGCGGCAGTCGACGAAGCCGGCATCCTCCACCATCTCGAGTAAGGTTTCTTGATCTGGATGCTTCCGGATCGACTCCGCAAGATACCGATAGCTATCAGCATCGTTCGCAATAATCTTGCCCATCGCCGGCAGCGCGGAGAATGAGTAGGCGTCATAGATCTTTGATAGCAGAGGCGAGACCGGCTTTGAAAATTCTAGAACCAATAGACGTCCACCTGGCTTGAGTACACGGTTCATTGAAGACAGTGCTTTGGCTTTGTCCGTCACGTTGCGAAGACCGAAAGCGATGGTAATGCAATCAATACTATTGTCTTCAAAGGGTAGAAATTGTGCGTCGGCCTGAACCACGCTGATGTTGTTAAGTGCACCTTTATCAATGAGGCGGTCGCGCCCGACAGAGAGCATAGCAGCATTGATATCCGAGAGAATGACGCTGCCATCTTTGCCGACAAGATTTGAAAATTTCGCCGCTAAATCACCCGTACCGCCGGCAATATCGAGTACTGTTTGGCCGGGTCGGACAGCGCTTAGCTCGATCGTGAATCGTTTCCAAAGCCGGTGAAGCCCACCTGACATTAGGTCATTCATGAGGTCGTATTGGGATGCAACCGAGTCGAAAACCTCTCGCACCCGTCCCGCTTTTTCCTCTTTTTTGACACGCTCAAAACCAAAGTCGGTCGTGTCGTCTGTCGCGTTATCGTGTGTGCTCATTAAATTTCCTATCGCTTGCCCATCTTCGCTAACTAATGATCCTGACAATGTCAGTGGAGGGGTCGCGAGATGCGCCGGCGTCCTCAAGTTTCTTCAAATAGCGTTGCCAGAGTGTCTGCTTCTCGCTCGCTAGTTGCGCTAAATACGTCCAAGTGTACAGCCCAGAGCTGTGTCCGTCGTCAAAACTTATTTGCACTGCGTAATGTCCAATTGGCTCGATAGCCAATATCTCAACATTCGCTTTACCGGTTTGCAGTACCTCTTGTCCCGGACCGTGTCCCTGAACCTCTGCAGAGGGCGACAAAACTCGCAGCAATTCCGCTGATAGATCTACGGCTGCTTGGTTCGGGAATTTAATTTCGAGTGTCCGATCCGAGCGTCGATACTTTAAAGATTCGGGTGCTTGTTGGGTCATGGTCGTAGAGCTGGCGTGGTTGTTGCGGATGCTATTGTGAGCGCTTTAAAAGTAGGGTGTCGATATCGCTCTGGGCGGTCAGGCTTCGTGCCTTGGCCATCGCGGACCGGCTCTCAAATGGGCCAATGTAAACTCGGTGCCAGCTGCCTGTATCTGTACTTATCTCTTCGACAGCGGCTTCGAGCCCCAGTAGGGCAAGTTCTCCTCGACGGCGATCAGCATCAGCCGATGCTCTAAATGAACCGGCTTGAAGCACGTATTGTGTGTATTTGGATTCGCTCGGGGTTGATTCCCCCGCTGTACTTACCGAGAAAGATTCGTCTTCGAGCGTTGTAAAAAAGGTAAAGCTTGGCTGCCGATCGTCATCTTCGCCGTCTGAGGTTGCGGTTTTGACTGCTTGTGGCAGCGCCGACGGATTGACCCCTCCCAAAATGCCTAGACTCGCAATGACGCCCACCAGTAACCCAACGATGAAACCGCTGACATGCGATCCGTTGAACAGCGGTGTGTCCGAAGGTCCCCGCTTTTTCTGGGGGCTGCTTCGCCTTGTAGCACTCCCTGCGCTGGGACGCTTACGCTTGGTTTTTGGAGGTGCCGTAGCCACGATTTACATTCCTTACTTACATTACCTCGGGCGCTGATACACCCAAGATATGCAAGCCGTTGGCAATGACCTGTTGTGTTGCCGTAGCCAGTGTTAATCGTGCGAGGCTCACTGCTGAGTCTTCATCAATAATCTTGTGCTGGTTGTAGAACGAGTGGAAAGCAGCCGCGACATCGCGCAGGTAGTTGGCTACGGTGTGAGGTTCGAGCCGCTTTGTTGCTCCAGCCACGACTTCTGGATACTTGCTGAGCACTAACGCAAGCGCTTGCTCCTCGTCCTGTGTGAGTTGATCAAGATGATCGAGACCGCTGGCTGCTGTCCAATTCTCGAATTGCTCTGCTGCCTTTCGCTGGACACTACAGATACGAGCGTGCGCGTACTGAATGTAATAGACAGGATTTTCATTGCTCTTCGATAGCGCAAGATCGATATCAAAGGTGAGCTGAGAGGTCGCTGCTCTCGCGGTTAGGAAGAAACGGGTCGCGTCGCGTCCGACCTCGTCGATGAGGTCCCTCAGCGTCACGTAACTGCCAGCGCGCTTGGACAGTTTTACTTCTTCGCCGTCGCGCATCACGGTTACCATTTGGTGCAGCACGTAGTCGGGCCAGCCCTCAGGGATGTTTTTATCGAGTCCCTGTATGCCCGCGCGAACTCGGGTAATGGTGCTATGGTGATCGGCGCCTTGCTCGTTGATAACGCGCTCAAAACCGCGCTCCCACTTATTAAGGTGATAAGCCACATCTGGCACAAAGTAGGTGTAGCCACCCTCGCGCTTTCGCATGACCCGATCCTTGTCATCACCAAAGTCGGTAGTGCGCAGCCATAATGCGTCGTCCTGCTCATAGGTATGGCCGTTGGCTATTAGGTTGTTGACTGTATCTTCGACCGCATTAGAGGTGTAGAGCGACGACTCCAGAAAGTAGCAGTCGAAATTGACATCGAAGGCTTTGAGGTCCTGATCCTGCTCGCGTCTCAGCCACGCAACGGAGAATGCTTGGATATCATCAAGGTCTTCGATGTTGCCTGACGCGGCAATGGTTCTATCAGCAGCAGCAACGGTTTCACCGTCTGCATAGGCTCGTGCGACTTCTTGAATGTAGTCGCCTTGGTAACCATCTTTTGGCCACGCCTCATCGCCGGGCTCAATACCGTCTAGCCGTGCCTTGACAGACAGGGCGAGATTGCTGATCTGTTGACCTGCGTCGTTGTAATAAAATTCGCTGTGAACGGACCATCCAGCGTTGTCCAAGAGTCGACAGAGCGCATCACCAATAGCGGCCCCTCGGCCGTGTCCAACGTGGAGAGGTCCGGTGGGATTGGCAGATACAAACTCGACCTGCACGCGTTTGCGTTCACCCTCGTTGGTGCGGCCAAAGCTTGCTCCGGCGTCTAGAATTTTTCTAACCACTTCCAGGTTACTGGCTTGTGATATGTGGAAATTGATGAATCCTGGGCCGGCGATATCACAACGCGATATAACGCTGTTTCCCGGTATCCGCTCAACGACTGCGGCGGCTAAATCGCGAGGGGCCATGCCCGCGCGCTTGGAAAGCACCATGGCGATATTTGTCGCTAGGTCGCCATGGCTCGGATCCCGCGTGTGATCAACCTGAGGCGTTGGAATATCGCCTTCCGGCAAAATGCCATCGGTGATGAGCTGGGCAATGGCCCCGCCAATTAATTCGACTACTTGGTCCTTCATTGAAGTGTTTTCTCTCTGCGGGGGTTCTGCTGTCTGGCAGTTTCAATATCTGCAACCGCCATTGTATCTCTTTACACGATTTCAGTTGGATCGATTTCGACAAACCAGCTGGTTTTTCGACCTATTTTTAGGCTTGAACCGGCATTTATCGCTGTCTTGAGAGTTTGATGTACGGTTTTACGCGACTGACTGTGCACAACGATGTGGTAACGATAGAGTCCTGCTCGACGAGTCATCAAAGCGGGCATAGGCCCTACGAGACGACTATTTACTCCTGCGCCTAATGCTTCTTTGAGTTGAGATAGAAAATCGATGGCATCGCGCTCGTCTCTCGCGTCTGCGCGAATGACTCCCAGCGCTCCATGGGGTGGTAGTCCTAATGATTGCCTTCGCTCTAGTAATGCGTGGGCGAGATCAGAGTAAGGAGCAATTGCCGAATTCTTGATAAGTGGGTGATCAGGGCTTCGCGTCTGGATCAAAACCTCGCCGGGAAGCTCGGCACGCCCTGACCGCCCTGCGACTTGTGTTAGTAGTTGTAGAAGGCGTTCCTCGGCTCGAAAATCCGGGCTGAATAAGAGGCTATCTGAGTCTACGATTACCACGCAGGTAACGCGGGGGAAGTGATGGCCCTTTGAAAGCATTTGTGTCCCGAGAAGAATTGCTGAGGGCGCCTGCTGGATGTTGCTTAGCAACTCATTGAGAGCTGGGAGACTTGAGACGCTGTCGCTATCGACTCTAAATAAGGGTGCGTCGTTGATTTTTTGCCTCAAGAACGCTTCGAGTTGCTCCGTACCAATACCCTTACTCGTCAGTCGAATACTGTTGCAGTGATCACAGGATCGCGGTGTCGGACGATGACAAAGGCAGTGGTGACATTTGAGTTGCGGCGGCGCTCTATGGACAGCCATCGTACTGTCGCAGTTCTGGCATTCCGCGGTCCATCCGCAGTCCTCACACTGAACCGAACGGGCAAAACCTCGTTTGTTGAGAAATAAGAGAGCCTGTTCGCCACGCATAATGGTTCTCTGAATTGTCTCTATCGCATGGTCGCTGAGGCCAGCGGTAAGGGCTAACCCACGCGTGTCAACCAGCCTCATCTTTGGTAGCTCAGCTTTGGTGGCACGCTCGGTTAAGCGATGATGTTGATAACGTCCAGCAAGCCCATTGGCAAGTGTTTCGAGGCTTGGGGTGGCGGTGCCCAGGATGACGGGGCAGCTGCAGACTTGCCCGCGCTTCACAGCCACATCACGCGCCGAATAGCGCGGGTGGTCCTGTTGTCTTAGAGAGCTATCGTGCTCCTCGTCAACGATAATTAGGCCAAGTGATTTAAAACTGCAAAAAACACTTGAGCGTGTCCCTAAGATAACTGGTGCAGTCCCTGAGCGCGCCATGGCCCAAGCCCTACCTCGCTCTGAATCTGAGATCGCTGAGTGAATAACGGACACCTCACAGCCCAGTACCGCCTCAAAGCGAGATCGTGTTTGGGGGGTGAGACCTATCTCGGGCACCAAAACCAGCGCTTGCTGACCTGTTTCGATGACGCGTTTTATGCATTCTATGTAGACCGCAGTTTTGCCGCTGCCGGTTACCCCATCTAAGAGGTGCGTCACGAAGGATTTCAGCGTTTTGGTGACGCTTTCTACGATGTGATTTTGATCGGAAGTAAGCTCAGGCGGATGTGCTTTCGAGATCGCTGTTTCGTCAGGTATGGCTACCTTTTCTACGAACGGTGTTTTACTGAGTGCCCGTAGTGTGGCTTTTGAGATGCCCATTGCCTCGAGCGCCGTCAAGCGGGTAATACCGTCGCCTATGAGTTCGAGTGCGCGCAGTTGCTGCGGCGCTCTTGCAAGCTCAACAAATGGATCGCCCTGAGAGTTGCATGCTTTTAGCGCATTAAGTGGCGCCACCCAGGGGCTTTTGCCTTTTCGCTCGCTGACGGCCAATCCCATCATTAGCGCGTCACCCAAGGGGATAAGATAATAGTCAGACACCCAAGCGAGGAGCCTCTGTAGCGATGGCTCGAGTAAGCTCTCGGTATCTAAAACCTCCGTTACTTGTTTCAGTTTTTGGGGGTCGCTGAATGTTGAGGCTCTTGACTGAATGAAAAACCCGACTGAGTCACGGCCGGAAAAACTTACGAGCAAGCGCGAACCTGTCTCCGGTGGGCTTATGCCCTCAGGGGGCAAATACTCGAAGGTCTTATAAAGAGGCGCGGGAACCGCAATCTCCCACACAATAAGACTTGAATTGGCATTAGGCTCTGGTATCATCCGCGCTCTTTTTCACCGGACCCGCAAGGTTGAGGGCAACATGAAAGCAGATATTCATCCGCGTTACGAAGAAATCACGGCTCGATGCAGCTGTGGCAACGAGATCAAGACGCGTTCTACGCTCGGTCAGGATATCACTGTTGATGTGTGCAGTCGGTGCCATCCTTTCTTCACAGGCAAGCAAAAGATCGTTGACTCAGGCGGTCGTGTTGATCGATTCAACAAGCGCTTTGCAGGTAGAAGCTTGCGCAAGTAAGTTGTGCTTACGCACTGCTGATCAAAAACGCTTCTGCATAAAAAGACCGGCCTATTGCCGGTTTTTTTATGCCTGCAGGTTCGAAGCTCGAGCAAACCGAGTGTCACTAGAACAGCCCGTCCAAATCCTCGTCGCCACTGTCCTTACCTCCGTCTGCCTTTCCTGAAGGCGTGAACTCTTCTAAGAACACTTCCCAGATTGAAGAAGACTGAGCGCTGGTTCGTGTGCCCGACTCTTTGTCGATTCGAAGCCGCACCACACCCGGTGGCATCTCCGCAGCCGCTTCCTCGGGAGGTAAAGCTACTCTCATGTAATCGATCCAGATGGGGAGTGCCGCAGTTCCACCGAACTCTCGACGACCTAACAGGCTATAGTCATCGAACCCGACCCAAGTGGTGGTGACCAGGTCTCTGTTATAACCTGAGAACCAGGCATCCCTAGGACCGTTCGTCGTGCCTGTTTTTCCCGCGAGATCATCGCGTTCCAAAACTCTAGCTCTTCGACCCGTGCCTCGCTTGATGACATCCTCAAGCATCGATGTGAGTACGTATGTCACGCGCTCGTCGATAATGCGAGGCGCTTCACGAAACTCAGGTTCCGCCGGCTCGAATAAGTCTTCAATCCGCGATATTTCGTCTGTGCCATTATCCGCCGGTGGGTTCTCACATTCCCGACAGACAACAAGGGGATCTGCTTGATAAATAATGTTGCCGTCCACATCCTCAATGCGATCAATGAGCCAGGGCTCAACTTTGAATCCACCATTTGCAATCGCGGTATAACCCTGCGCAATATCCAGCGGTGTGAAAGCGTGGGTGCCCAGGGCCAGCGTAAGATTGGGTTGCATGTCTTCCACATCGAACCCTGTCCGATCAGCCATCTCAATCAGTTTTCTGACGCCAAGTTGTTGCAGAACACGAATCGAGACCAAGTTTCGCGAGAAAGTGAGTGCTTCTCTCACACGCGTTGGCCCATAAAATCGTCCGCTGTCATTCTCGGGCCGCCACAAGTCTTCATCCGTTAGATTGCCTACGACCACTGGCGCATCGTTGATGAGCGTTGCAGGGTGTATGCCGTTCTCGATCGCGGCGGCGTAGAGAAATGCTTTGAAATTTGATCCAGGTTGCCTTTTGGCCTGCGTGGCTCGGTTGAACTTAGACAAGACGAAACCCATGCCGCCGACCAGCGCTTTTATCGATCCATCGCTGGGGTCGAGAGATACCAGTGCACCTTGTACTCGAGGTACCTGCGCAAATGTAAAAGATTCATTCGTTTGACTCACTCGGATGAGATCACCCACTGAAAGGAGTTCAGATGTATCAGATAGCCGAGCAGTGCGACGGTCTTCCGTGACGTATTTTCGGATTTGTCTCAGGTCATCTTCCCAAGAGAGCCGGCCCACCTCACCGCCTCTAAGCAGAATGTCGGCACCCTCTATATCAACCGATGTCACGATGGCGGGTAGCAAATCAGCCACCACAGGCATGGCACGAAGTGCCCGCTCCCATCGTAGACTCAGACTTTCAGGGTCTTCACTTTCAAGTGGTGGGTGTCGTTGCTCCGGGCCTCGCCATCCATGGCGATTATCGTAGGTGATTAGACCGTCAATTACAGCGTCTCGTGCCGCCTGCTGTAATTTGCCGTCGACTGAGGTGTGCACGATGAACCCATCGTTGTACGCTTTATTGCCCAACCGCTCAACCGCGAACTGGCGCGCCATTTCAGCCACGTAATCAGCGTCAACCTCGACTTTGAGTCCGTAGAAAGACGCAATATCCGTGCTGCTTACAGCTAAGTCATGAGCTTCTTGATCAATCATTCCTAGGGTTAACATTCTCCCTAGAATCCAGTTGCGCCTGACCTCACTTCTTGATGGGTTGCTGAGTGGGTTATTTCGCGATGGCGCCTGTGGTACACCCGCTAACATAGCGTGTTCTGCCAAGGTCAGCTCTGCGAGGGATCGGCCATAGTAGGTTTGTGCTGCTGTTTCGAAACCATAACTTCTGTGGCCAAGAAACACGCGATTAACATATAGCTCTAGGATTCGCTCCTTGCTCAGTCGCTGCTCAATCTCGAGTGCCAGAAGGATTTCAGTAAACTTCCTGATAAATGTCTGGTCGAGCGTCAAAAAGAAATTACGCGCCACCTGCATGGTAATGGTGGAGCCACCGCTCTGCTTGCTACCTGTTGTAACCAGTTCAGACACTGCGCGCGCCAAACCCAAGAAATCAATGCCTGCATGTTCGAAAAATCCGTCATCCTCGGCGGCTAGAAGTGCATTTATAAAGCTTTGTGGCAAGTCCTCATAGCGCGCTGGTATACGCTTTTGCTCGCCAAACTGGCCAATTAGCTGACCGTCAGAACTCAAAATTCTGAGTGGTGTCTGTAGCTTAATATCTTGTAGAGCCTCCGCGGCGGGCAACTTGGGACTAAGGTAAAGATACAGCCCTGCCAGCCACCAAATTGCGGCGGCAAAAATGAGCGCAAACGCGCGCAAACTTTTATTTACAACGACCAAGCGAATGTCTCCGGCTCAACAGACCCACTTTTGGGCTGAAATTCGCGTACTTCGTCACATTCTACCCTTCAATTCGCACTTTATTTCAACCTGTGTTGCAATCTGATGGTTGCCGTCAGTTTATTGACGTCGCATGATGCTAGCGTGCGTCGAAGCTGTCGGCGCAGTAGAGGGGGTTCTTAGGCTAATCCATGTCCATGTTAGATAGGATTTTCAAAGGCAAGAAGCAAAGTCGTGTTGGGATCGATATTAGCTCAACCACTGTGAAGCTTCTGGAGTTGTCGGAGTCCAATGGTGGTTTTCGCGTTGAAGCCTATTCGGTGGCTTCACTTCCCCATGGCGCAGTTTATGAAAAAAACATAAACAATATTGGCGAGGTTGCGACTGCCATACAAAGCGTCATGCACCAGAGTAGGACGCGAGCGACGGAAGTCGTTGCGGCCGTCTCTGGCTCCTCTGTTATCAATAAAGTGATTGCGATGCCGGCTGGTCTCTCTGATGAGGAGATGGA
Source organism: Luminiphilus sp. (assembly GCA_965662305.1). GTDB lineage: Bacteria > Pseudomonadota > Gammaproteobacteria > Pseudomonadales > Halieaceae > Luminiphilus. The sequence goes on along the minus strand of CBFIHK010000010.1, from coordinate 33,113 downwards.
GACACAAATAGCGCTGGAGGCAGATCAATATATCCCTTACCCCCTTGAAGAGGTCGCGATAGATTTTGAGGTTCAAGGCGGGACCCCCGGTCGTGAAGACCAAGTCGATGTATTGCTCGCAGCTTGTCGGCGAGAGACCATTGACTCGCGAGTTGAGGCGCTACAAATAGCTGGGCTAACGGCGAAGGTGGTCGATGTAGAAGCCTATGCAATCGAACGAGCTTACGAGCTCATTCGCCCAATTGCAGGGGTTGACCCTGCTGCTACTGTGGCGGTAGTGGATATTGGGGCTACGATGACGACGCTTTCGGTACTTAATCAGGGTGCCAACGTCTACACGCGAGAGCAAACCTTTGGGGGGAAGCAACTCACCGACGAGATTATGCGTCGGTATGGTCTTCCGCTTCGAGAAGCAGGACTTGCAAAAAAACAGGGGGGGCTTCCTGAGGGCTATGAGGAGGATGTGCTCACGCCTTTCAAAGAGGCTGTCGTTCAGCAAGTGGGCAGATCCCTTCAGTTTTTCTATTCATCGAGTAGCTTCAATGCGGTAGATCACATCTTTCTGGCGGGCGGTGTCGCAGTGACGGATGGCTTGGCTGCGCTCATTGAGAGCCGGCTCGCTACGCCGACGACAATCGCAAATCCATTTACTAATATGTCTATTTCGCCCCGGGTGAATGCTGTTGCACTGAGTGGTGATGCACCAGCGATGATGGTTGCAGCGGGACTAGCAATGAGGGGGTTGGCGTATGGCTAATATCAATCTGCTCCCTTGGCGCGAGGAGCTTCGGGCTGAGCGTCAACGAAACTTCATTTCCTCACTTGCATTGTCAGTCGCACTCGCTGTTTTAGTCCTGGTGTTAGGAGATCGAATTATTGAAGTAAGCCTCAATGCACAAGAGACCCGAAATCGCTATCTCACCGATAATATTTTTGTCGTGGACAGTAAGGTTGCGGAAATTAGAGATCTAAGATCTCAGAGGCAATTATTGCTAGAGCGGATGAGAGTTATTCAAGAACTACAAGGCAATCGTCCGATCATCGTACGAGTGCTCGATGAGCTGGTAAGAACGGTGCCAGACGGTGTGTACTATCAAAATTTGAGCGCATCGGATGACACTCTTTATATACAGGGTATCGCAGAGTCCAATAATCGGGTTTCTAGCTTGATGCGACGACTTGATGCATCCGATTGGTTGGAAGATCCCTCGCTTGATGGTGTGACAGCCGATGATGAGCTTGGCCAATCCGCCATGAACTTCAGTTTGTCAGTTGAGATTGAGGCGCCAGTGGTGCGCAGCGTGGGTGACCTGTGAGTTGGATAGATCGTCTTAAAGAGCTCAGCGAAATAGATCTCAACGATCTAGACCTCGAAAATGTGGGATCGTGGCCCGCAGCGGCTCGCGCTATTGTCGCTGGTGCACTTTTTGTTTTACTTGTTGTCACCGGCTATTACTACCACATTGCCAATCTCGCGGACCGCCTTACCTCGCTGGAAAATAAAGAGCTAGAACTTCGCAGGGAGTTTGAGCGCAAGTCGTTTGAGGCTCAAAATCTTGATGCGTACAAGGTACAGCTTCAGGAAATGAGGGATAGTTTTGGGGCACTGGTTAGTCAATTACCTTCGGACACCGAAGTGCCCGGCTTGCTAGAAGATATTTCAGCAAAAGGCCAATTGAACGGATTGAGTATTGAGTCAATTGACTTGCTCGATGAGGTGCTACAAGAGTTTTATGTCGAGTTGCCCATAGCTATTGAAGCATCGGGTTCCTACCACGATTTAGGAGCTTTCATCTCGGGTATGGCTGGCCTGCCTAGAATCGTCACGCTTCATGACTTTGATATTGCAATGTCAAACGATGACAGCGCTAACCTGAGCATGGAAATCACGGCGAAAACCTATAGGTATCGGGACGAAGGCGATGATGATTGATGAGATATCATTGTTAAGACGCCCTCTCATTTTGGTGAGCTCGCTGCTGCTGGGGGCTTGCGGTGGTTCAGACGTTTCTGATTTGGAGCGCTTTGTCAGTGAAAAGAAAGCGCGTCCCGGTGGACTGATTGAGCCAATCCCAACGTTTAGGGCTTATGAAGCCTTTGCGTACTCCGCACAGGGAATGCGATCCCCATTTGACCGACCTGTTGAGGTCGTTCAGCTCGCAGCCCTGCGCCTACGGGTGGCAGTTGCTCCAGACCGACTGCGTGCCCGAGAGTTCCTCGAACAATTCCCCGTTGAATCTTTAATCTTGGTGGGGAGGATTAAGCGTCAGGGTGTGGAATGGGCACTACTTAGAGATCCCAGTGGTGGTATCCACCGCGTACGCGAGGGGAACTATGTTGGGCTTGATCACGGCAAGGTCGTGGATGTCGGTGATAATTACTTGGCAATTATGGAAATTGTGACGGACGGTACAGCTGACGGATGGGTGGAGCGTCCGCGCACGCTGGAGCTGGAGACGCTGTGAAAGGTAGGGTTGCTTTATGAAACAGACATCGATCAGTAGCGCTTTACGCGGTTGGCTTACTACCATGGGGTGGATTTTTTCGCTCCTGTTATCTGGCATTGCTAATGCGGAGCAGAAAATTTCTGATATCTCGTTCAATGCGTTGCCAAACGGCCGACTGTCGATTGCCTTGGATTTTCAGAATATCGAGTCCCGACAATTCTCCAGCTATACCATTGAAGACCCAGCACGAATCGTTATTGATTTTCCAGGCACAACGAGTGAGTTGTCGCAGCGCCGGTTCTCTCTTCCGGAGGGCAATGCATCCAGCGTCGTCGTGTTAGCGGCAGGTGATCGCAGTCGTTTAATTGTCAATATGAGTAGTTTGGGCCAATTTGAAACGTCCTTTGATGGCAGTCGGTTTTTGCTTGAAGTTGAAGGCGATTCAGCGGGCTCATACGCCGTGCCGACGCTTACAACTTCGACAACGGCGCAATCGTCTGTGACGCCGTCAGGGAGTGAAAGTTCGATCACTGACGTTGAGTTCAGGCGATCTGCGCAGGGCGAGGGGCAATTGATCCTCTCGCTTAGCGATGCCAATGTAGACGTTAATGTCTTCAGCGAAGGCAGCCGTATTAGTCTAGAGTTGCTAGATGTTGAAGTCTCTGACTCCCTTCGCCGCCGCTATGACGTAACTGATTTTGCTACCCCGGTATCCCAATTTGAAGTGACACCCTCCACCCGGGGCACACGCATCGTTCTTCAGGCAGAAGGATTTTACGATTATCTTGCTTATCAACAGGACGGGCAGTATGTCGTCAGTGTGCAGCCGATAACTGAGTCCGAACGTGAGCAACGCCTGAGTGAGTTTAGTTATGTTGGTGATCGTATATCGCTGAATTTCCAAAACATTGAGGTTCGGGCTGTGCTGCAGCTTATTGCAGACTTTACAGACCTTAACCTAGTTGCTTCTGACACTGTCGCGGGCAACATCACGTTAAGGCTACAGAACGTTCCGTGGGACCAAGCCATGGAGTTGGTCCTCAAGACCAAAGGATTGGATAGCCGCCAAATTGGGAACGTGCTTATGGTTGCACCCGCGGCCGAAATCGCGGAAAGGGAGCGTCAGGAAATCGAGGCAAACAAGCAGTTGGCTGAGCTTGCACCGTTAAAATCGGAGTTTATTCAGATTCGTTACGCAAAAGCCGCTAACGTGGTGACGCTGTTTGAGGCGGGTTCCGAACAAGGCGGTTCTTTGGTATCCGAGCGAGGCTCGGTGGTTGTAGACGAGCGAACAAACTCGATTATTGTGACCGATACGGTTGCGAAGCTCGACGAAATCCGCGCATTAATTGCCAACGTTGATATTCCTATTCGCCAGGTGATGATCGAAGCGCGTATCGTTATCGCTTCGTCCGACGTTGATGAGCAACTGGGTATTCGCTGGGGCGGTGGATATTTTGATAGTGATGCGGACTCAGTTTTGTCTGTTGCGCGAAATATCGAAGCGACAAATGCGATTAACCAGGCGATTGTTGACGGTACTATGCCAACCGCCCCAACAACCCCACTGGTTGACTTGGGTATTACGACCGGAACTAGCGGTTTCGCTGTGGGTTTCACCTCAGATGACTTGCTTCTCTCCGCAGAGCTGTCGGCCCTTGAGGCGGCTGGTGAAGGGGAGGTGGTGTCTCAGCCGAAAGTGATTACCGGTGATAAACAGCAGGCCACGATTAAGTCAGGTACTGAGATTCCGTATCAGGAGGGGGCGGCTTCTGGCGCAACCACGACGCAGTTCAAAGAGGCCGTTCTTCAGTTAACTGTGACGCCCAACATCACGCCTGACGATCGCATTCTTCTCGACCTTGTTGTTAATCAAGATTCGGTGGGAGAGTTGGTGCCCAGCGCGAATGGCGGGTTGGTACCATCGATCGACACGACCGAACTGACAACACAAGTGCTAGTTGGGAATGGTGAAACGGTAGTTTTGGGAGGGGTCTTCAGAAACGAAGAGACACAACAGGTCCAGAAGGTCCCCTTATTAGGAGATTTACCAGGCGTGGGATCGTTGTTTAGAAGTACGGCGAACACCAACAAAAAGGTGGAAACCTTGATCTTTATAACGCCACGTATTCTCTCAGAAGTGTTGCTCGATTAAGCGCTAAGCTGCTCAAAAGTAGGTTAGAACATGCGTGTCTTTTTGGTCGGTCCGCCCGGCTCCGGAAAATCCACTGTAGGCAAACATTTGGCTGCACAACTCAATGCCCGCTTCTTTGATCTTGATGAGGTCATCAAGGAGCGCGCTGGCGCCGATATACCCTGGATCTTTGACGTCGAAGGCGAAAGTGGTTTTCGTGATCGCGAGGAAGCGGTTGTTTCCGATTTTGCGGCTCACGATGATGTCGTAGTCGCAACGGGTGGAGGTGTCGTACTGCGTGAAGCTAATCGTTCAGTGATGAAGGCGAGTTGCACGGTGGTCTATCTCTCTGCAACGCTAGACACGCTAGTTGCTAGAACAGCGGGTAAAGATAAGAGGCCGTTACTTGCAGGTAAGGATCCTCGTCCTATTTTAACCGAGATGCTCAAAGTGCGCGGGCCTCTTTATGATGAGGTCTCTGATATTACGGTTTTGTCCACTGGCGGGTCTGCGAAAAAGCTAGCATCGGTGATCGCTGGTAAACTTGCGGAACTCTCTGCAACGCCAAGGCACTGAACGTTCAGTTTTCGCTTGGTAAACGTAGAGTGCAGGCTCCGTGAGCCGTAAATGAATGACCGTTGAGAAACTAGCGATAGATCCGCAAGAGACCCATAAATTGAAAACAACCAACCCCGCCGTAAACGTCTCCCTTAATTCCGAGTCGATTGATCGTAGCTATCCAATTTTTATCGAGCGCGGCTTGTTGGACGATCGTAGGTTGCTCGACGATTTGCTCCGGGACAGAAGCGTCTGTTTGGTCACCAATACCACTGTATCTGCGCTTTACCTGAATCGAGTTCTCGTTTCTCTCGGTGCTGACAGAAAAGTAACCACAGTCACACTCCCTGATGGCGAACAGTTCAAAACAATCGCCGCTCTCGAGCAGGTCCTAACCGCCGCCTTAGAAGAAAAACACGAGAGAAGCACTGTCTTCATTGCTCTGGGAGGTGGTGTAGTGGGTGATATCACTGGCTTTTCTGCTGCAATCTTTTTGCGCGGCGCAGATTTTATTCAGATGCCCTCTACGCTTCTGGCACAAGTCGATTCCTCGGTCGGCGGTAAGACGGGCATCAACCATCCAATGGGGAAAAACCTTATAGGCGCTTTTCATCAGCCAATGGCTGTTTTGTGTGATACGCGAACTTTAGAGACGCTCCCTGATAGAGAGTTTTCAGCGGGTATCGCGGAGGTCATCAAGTACGGTTTGATAGCCGATAAAAAGTTTTTTTATGATCTCATTAAAAATGCCGAGGCGCTGAAAAGCCGCGACCCTGACGTATTAGCTCTAGTGATTGCGCGCTGCTGCGCAATTAAAGCAGATGTTGTGAGCCGCGATGAGAGAGAGGGTGGCGTTCGGGCTATTCTCAATCTTGGCCACACCTTTGGCCACGCCATCGAGAAGGAGCAGGGCTTTGGAGAGTGGCTGCACGGCGAGGCGGTTGCGGCGGGCATGGTTATGGCGACACGCATTTCCGTATCGAGAGGGCATGTTTCTAGCGACGTGCTGGATGATCTTTTAATGTTTCTGAAAGTCTTCGATCTCCCCTGCGCTCCCCCAAGCGACATGACAGCAGAGGTGTTTCTAAGGGCTATGCAGGGCGACAAAAAGGTTCAGTCAGGACGTATCCGTTACATTCTTCTCTCTGCGCTCGGCGAGGCATCTATTGTTGACGACGTGAGTGAATCCGAAATTACTACCTGTCTGTAAACCTCTGATACATCTAGACATACGGCAGTGATCTGCTGCCCTGAAATTGTAGAAAGATCGCGGAAAGTGTAAACTACGCGGCCTTTTTGGCTGTGGCCTGCGCTTTAGACAGTGGTAAGGCGTCAGGAAACAGTCCCGTTAAGATCAAGCGAGCAAGTTCTAACATGAAGTCATCAGACATCGTGAACGACTCCGTTGGCCCGAAAGATCAGCCGCGCGGTTTGTACAATCCAGAAGAATTCCGAGACAACTGTGGTTTTGGAATGATTGCACACCAGCAAGGTGTGCCGAGTCATAAGCTTCTGCAGACGGCCATTGAGTCGCTGACCTGCATGACTCACCGCGGTGGTATTGCCGCCGATGGTAAAACAGGTGACGGCTGTGGCTTGCTTCTTCAGATGCCCACACCGTTCATGCGGTCAGCAGCGCGCGAAATACTGGGGCGAGACCTCAAGAAAACCTTCGCCGTGGGCATGGTCTTCATGTCGCGAGCACTAGATGCGCAAGCCAAAGTGCGTGCTGCGTTTGAGGCTGCGGCACAAGAGTTTGATTTTGATGTAGCCACTTGGCGTGTGGTTCCCACCCAGCCCGACGTTTGTGGCGAGATCGCGCTTGAACAGCTTCCGCAGATAGAGCAGGTATTTTTGGAGGCTGGTGACGCTAGCCACGAAGAGGTCGCTGCAAACCTGTTCATGATCCGTCGTCGTGTAGAGATGGCGATGGCAGATGATCAGGATTTCTACATCTGCAGCCTCTCAGATCGCGTGATCTCCTATAAGGGGCTGGTTATGCCTGCAGATCTAGAGCATTTTTACCCTGACCTAGGCGATGAGAATCTTGAGACCGCAATTTGTGTTTTCCACCAGCGTTTCTCAACGAATACGCTTCCGCGTTGGCCGCTGGCGCAGCCTTTCCGCATGCTGGCGCACAATGGAGAGATTAATACAATTCAGGGGAACCGCAGCTGGTCTAGGGCGCGGACACCCAAGCTTTCCTCACCGTTATTGCCCGATCTCCACAGCGTGGCGCCATTGGTAAACGAGCACGGTTCTGACTCTTCAAGTCTCGATAATATGTTGGAGCTGCTGGTGACTGGAGGCGTTGATCTTCCAAAAGCGCTCCGCATGCTGATTCCACCAGCTTGGCAAAACATTGAAGACATCGATCCGGATTTGAAGGCGTTTTATCAGTATCATGCAATGCACATGGAACCGTGGGACGGACCTGCTGGCATTGTGCTGACAGATGGTCGTTACGCTTGCTGCTTGCTTGATAGAAATGGTCTCCGCCCTGCACGCTGGGTAACAACGTCGGACGGCTTTATTACGCTGGCATCAGAGGTGGGAACTTACCACTACGAGCCCGAGACAGTGACTGCAAAAGGGCGTGTTGGCCCAGGTCAAATCCTTGTCATCGATACCGAGACGGGTGAGGTCCTGCATACCAAGGACATCGATAACAAGCTTAAGAGTAGCAAGCCTTATAAGCAGTGGTTGCGTGACAATGCGCGCCATATCGAGGCTTCTTACGACACAACGGTTACCGCGCCTATTGAAGGTGACGAGCTGGACGTTTACCAGAAAATGTTCCAGGTGACTCTGGAAGAGCGTGACCAGGTATTAAAGCCTTTGGCACAGTCGGGTAACGAGGCGGTTGGCTCTATGGGTGACGATACACCTATGGCTGTCTTGTCCGCGCGTGAGCGATCGCTCTATGACTACTTTAGGCAGAAGTTCGCACAGGTAACAAATCCACCAATCGATCCTCTCCGGGAAGCGATTGTCATGTCACTCGAAGTTGACCTAGGCGGTGAAGCTAATCTTTTCGAGGAAACCGAGGTACACGCAAGGCGCGTGAGTCTGACGTCGCCCGTGCTGTCGCAGGGCAAGTTCGAATCAGTATTGGCGCTGAACGAAAGCGGTTTGAAGGTTCAGGTGCTCGATGCAACCTATAGCCCTGAGGAGACCACACTTAAAGAGGCTGTTGCGACGCTCTGCCAAGAGGCAGGTGCGCATGTAGCTGGCGGTGCCAGTGTGCTGGTGTTATCCGACAGAAGTTTTGGGGAGGACCGCATACCGATTCATAGTCTTCTTGCTACCGGTGCAGTTCATAACCATTTAATCGCCAACGGCCTTCGCGCGGACTCGAACTTGATTATTGAGTCGGGCAGTGCCCGTGATTCGCATCAGTTTGCCTGCCTACTCGGTTTTGGCGCTACGGCTGTTTATCCCTATCTCGCCTACAGCGTGCTTGCGCAGCAATTGGCCGATGGTGAAATCTTGGGCGCGCCGTCAGCGTGCTACAAAAATTATCGTAAAGGCATCAACAAAGGTCTCCTCAAAATTATGTCCAAGATGGGCATATCGGCGGTTAATAGCTACCGCGGTGCACAGCTGTTCGAGGCGGTTGGCTTGGATGCCGAGGTGGTTGATGTGGCCTTTAGTGGCGTCTCATCCCGGATCGCCGGTGCTGGTTTCGCGCACCTCGAGTTCGATCAGGTTCAGCTTGCTCGCACCGCGCGCCTCAAGCGCAAGCCGGTTGTCGCAGGCGGCCTGCTCAAATATGTCCACGGTGGTGAGTATCATGCTTACAACCCGGATGTTGTGATGAGTTTGCAGCGAGCTGTTGTGAGTAACGACACTGCTGATTATCAGACCTACGCCGACCACTGTAACGACAGGCCTGTTGCGGCACTTCGTGATTTACTGAATCTAAAGCCAAGCCCAGAGCCGATTCCACTAGAAGACGTCGAACCTATCGAGGCGATCTTGAAGCGATTCGACTCTGCGGGCATGTCGCTCGGAGCGCTCTCTCCCGAGGCGCACGAAGCATTGGCGATGGGAATGAATGCCATTGGTGCGCGTTCAAATAGCGGAGAAGGTGGTGAAGACCCCGCACGCTATGGCACGAACCGCGTATCCAAGATTAAACAAATCGCCTCTGGTCGATTTGGTGTAACACCGCATTATCTGGTTAATGCTGAAGTGTTGCAGATCAAAGTGGCACAGGGTGCCAAGCCTGGTGAAGGTGGGCAGCTTCCCGGTGGCAAGGTCAACGACCTTATCGCTCGTCTGCGCTACTCGGTGCCCGGGGTAACCCTCATATCCCCGCCGCCGCACCATGATATTTACTCGATTGAAGATCTCGCGCAGCTCATTTTTGACCTTAAAGAAGTCAACCCAGATGCGCTGGTGTCTGTGAAGCTCGTGTCCGAACCTGGTGTTGGAACCATCGCTGCGGGTGTTGCTAAGGCTTACGCTGATCTCATCACGATCTCGGGGTACGACGGTGGTACAGCGGCGAGCCCGCTCACCTCGATTCGTCATGCGGGATCTCCGTGGGAGCTGGGTCTCGCTGAAGTTCATCAGACACTGAGAGGCAACCGACTGCGCGGTAAAATTCGATTGCAGGCAGACGGTGGAATGAAGACTGGTCTGGACGTCGTTAAAGCCGCTATTTTGGGCGCAGAAAGCTTCGGCTTCGGCACGGCGCCGATGATCGCCATGGGGTGTAAGTACCTCCGTATTTGCCATCTCAACAACTGTGCTACGGGCGTTGCAACGCAGAATGACAAGCTGCGCGAAGATCATTTTGTCGGTGACGTCGAGCGAGTGGTGAATTTCTTCCGCTTTGTGGCGGAGGAGACGCGCGAATGGATGGCGTCACTGGGTGTCTCAAAGCTCGAAGATCTGATTGGGCGAGTCGATTTGCTCGAGCACCTTGATGGCGCAACTGAGAAGCAGAGTGCCTTGAACCTCCAACCCATTACTTGGGTCGATGAAACCGCGGTTGATCAACCACAGTTCTGTGAGGTCGACAGGAACCCTCCTTTTGATCAGGGAGAAAAGGCTGCGCTCATTTTGTCTGAAGTGCTTCCCGCTGTTGAAGCTAAGCAGGGCGGTGAGTTTAGTTTCTCAGTTACAAATTGCGATCGCTCCATTGGTGCACGTATCTCTGGCGAGATTGCGAAGCGCTACGGTAACGCCGGTATGGAAGAGTCACCCATTACGTTGAAACTCGAAGGCACTGCCGGCCAAAGCTTCGGTGTTTGGAATGCTGGCGGTCTTCACATGTATCTCGCCGGTGACTGTAATGACTACGTCGGCAAAGGTATGGCAGGCGGAAAACTGGTTGTTTACCCACCAGAGGGAAGTCAGTTTGAAAGCAAAAGCGCGAGCATCATCGGGAATACCTGTCTTTATGGCGCGACCGGTGGCCGCTTGTTTGCTTCGGGCTGTGCTGGCGAGCGATTCGCGGTTCGAAATTCGGGGGCGCATGCGGTTATTGAGGGTGCTGGTGACCACTGTTGCGAATACATGACGGGTGGCTGCGTCACCGTGCTCGGTGAGACCGGGTTGAACTTTGGTGCGGGAATGACGGGCGGTATGGCCTTCGTTCTTGATGAAACGCGCGCGTTCCCCGATCGATACAACCACGAACTCGTCGAAATACACCGCATTAGTGGTGAGGCCGCAGAGGCGCATCGTCACTTCTTGCGAGACAACATTGAGGAATTTGTCGCGGAGACTGGATCTGCCTGGGGCCAGCATATCCTCGACAATTTCGCGGATTATGTAGGGAAGTTTTGGTTAGTGAAGCCAAAGGCAGCTGACTTTAATCAGCTGATCGCCCGATTCCGCTACACAGATTGAGAGTTGTAATATGACTGAGCGATTAGCAAATCCATTTCAGTTTCTCGATGTAGAGCGTCAAGATCCAAATAAGCGCTCGATGGAGTCGCGAACTGAAGAGTTTGTTGAAATCTACGACCCGTTTACCGAAGAGACGGCAGCAGAGCAATCTCATCGCTGCTTAGAGTGTGGGAACCCCTATTGCGAGTGGAAATGCCCTGTTCACAACCTCATCCCCAACTGGCTCAAGTTACTGTCAGAGGGGCGACTATTTGAGGCGGCTGAACTAAGCCATCAAACCAACACGCTCCCAGAGGTTTGCGGGCGTGTTTGTCCACAAGATCGTCTGTGCGAGGGCGCCTGTACGCTGCATGACGGTTTTGGTGCGGTCACTATTGGCAACGCAGAGAAATACATCACTGATACTGCACTTGCCATGGGGTGGCGTCCTGATTTGAGTGATGTTATCCCGACAGGTAAGCGTGTTGCTATTGTGGGTGCCGGTCCTGCGGGTCTGGGTTGTGCGGACATTCTGGCGAGAAATGGTGTAAAGCCTGTTGTCTTCGATCGCTACCCTGAAATTGGTGGCCTGCTGACCTTTGGCATTCCACAGTTCAAGCTCGAAAAGCAGGTTATGGAGCGACGCCGGGAAGTCTTCGAAGGCATGGGTATTGAGTTCCGCTTGAACACTGAAATTGGTGTCGATATCGATGCAGATGATCTTCTAGAAGAGTTCGATGCGGTTTTCCTCGGAATGGGCACCTATAAAGCGATGCAGGGTGGTTTTGCAGGAGAAGACCTTCCCGGTGTTCACAAGGCGCTCGATTACTTGATCGGAAACGTCAATGAAAAGATGGGTTATGCTCAATCGCCTGAAGCGTTTATCGATCTCAAGGGTAAGACGGTGGTTGTTTTGGGTGGTGGTGATACGGCTATGGATTGCGTTCGCACAGCTGTTCGCCAGCAGGCGGAGCAGGTTTTCTGTGTGTACCGCCGAGACGAAGAGAACATGCCTGGCTCGCGCCGCGAGGTGCAGAATGCGCGGGAGGAGGGCGTTAAGTTCCTATTCAACCGCCAGCCTATCAGCGTTGTCGACTATTTCGGCGAAGCTGGTGGCGTAAAGGTAGTCGAGACCCGATTGGGCGAGGCTGGGCCCGACGGTCGACGACGCCCTGAGCACATCGAAGGGTCAGAGCAAGTCCTCGAGGCTGACGCTGTCATCATGGCGTTCGGTTTCCAACCCAGCCCGACAGATTGGATGGCGGACATGGAAATCGCGCTAAATGACTGGCAGGGAGTCATAGCTCCTGAACATCAGCTGTTCAAGTTTCAAACATCAAATCCCAAAGTGTTTGCTGGTGGTGATATGGTACGCGGTTCTGACCTTGTGGTTACCGCCATTTGGGAAGGAAGGCAGGCCGCAGAAGGTATTTTGGATTACCTAGCGGTCTAAACATAAAAAGATCAGAGCGAGTTGCACATAGAGGCAGCGGCTCGGGGGATCCTGCCGCCATGGCAACACTGCAAAATGATAGATTTTTGCGGGCACTTTTACGCGAGCCCGTAGACCGAACCCCGCTTTGGATGATGCGCCAAGCGGGACGTTATTTACCAGAATACCGCGCCACACGAGCACAAGCTGGCAGCTTTATGGGGCTCTGCACTCAGCCTGAGCTGGCCTGTGAGGTCACCATGCAGCCGCTTCGTCGCTACGATATGGATGCTGCTATTCTTTTCTCTGACATCTTGACCATACCCGATGCGATGGGCTTGGGTCTCTACTTCACTGAGGGAGAGGGACCGCGATTTGAGCGGCCCTTGTCTTCAGAGGCTGATATCGCTGCGCTTGAGCCGAATAAAGCAAGGGATGAGCTTGGCTACGTAATGGACGCGGTGGCGCTCATTCGCAAGGAGCTGAATGGCAAGGTGCCTCTGATTGGTTTCTCCGGATCTCCTTGGACACTCGCTACCTACATGGTGGAGGGCGGGTCGTCTAAAGATTTCGCAAAAACTAAATCGCTGGCCTTTAACAGTCCTGCGGCGATGCACCAGCTACTCGATAAGTTAGCGGATGCGGTAGCGGTGTACTTGAAAACGCAGGTGGAGCAAGGCGCACAAGCCCTGCAAATTTTTGATACCTGGGGTGGCTCACTGAGTCACGAGGCCTACCAGGAGTTCTCGCTTCGTTACATGCAGGCGGTGATTGAGCGACTGCCTCGTGAGGCTGACGGTCGGCGCGTACCGATCATTGTATTCACCAAGGGTGGTGGGCAATGGTTAGAGCAAATTGCAGATTGCGGTGCCGATGCCGTGGGACTCGACTGGACGACCGATATTGGTAGCGCACGAGCACGAGTGGGTGACAAAGTTGCCCTGCAGGGAAATATGGACCCTGCCATGCTCAATGCTAATCCTGAGCGAATCCGTGAAGAAGTTGCCAAAATACTCGCGGGTTATGGCAGTGGCACGGGCCATGTTTTCAACCTTGGCCACGGTATCACGCCGGGCATCGACCCTGAGTGCGTTGGTGCCATGGTTGATGCAGTAATCGAGCTTTCGCCCGCTTACCACTCGTAATCGGTGAGCTCGTGATTCATGTTGAGGGCGGGGAGATCTGAATCAGGCCTCCCCACTACCTTGGCGGGTACGCCCGCAACAGTTGTATGCGCAGGCACGTCTTTGAGTACAACGCTGCCCGCTCCGACTTTAGCGCCATCGCCAACATGGATATTGCCTAAGATCTTTGCGCCAGCACTGATCAGCACACCATCACCTATCTTTGGATGTCGGTCGCCGTGTTCCTTGCCGGTTCCGCCCAGAGTGACGCTCTGCAGTATGGAAACCTTGTTGCCAACGACAGCGGTTTCCCCCACTACCAGACCTGTGGCGTGATCGAGCATGATGCCGCTGCCAAATTTTGCTGCAGGGTGGATATCCACCCCAAACTTCATTGAGGCACGGCTTTGCATCAGCAACGCTAAGGATCTTCGATTTTGATTCCACAACCAATGCGCTACTCGGTGCAGTTGGAGTGCATGGAAGCCTTTGAAAAACAAAAGCGGTAGATGAAGGGACTCACAAGCTGAGTCTCGCTCGATGACCGCGAGAAGGTCAGCACGCATAGCACCTCGAATATCATCGTTGGTGGTGAATGCCTCGGAGATAACATTGCAGAGCACGCGCGCGGGTACGGTTGCACAATCGACTTGATGACCTAGTTGAGAACTCAGCGCGCTTTCGAGGCTCGAGTGACTCAAAACCGATGCGTTTAAAAAATCCGCCATCATCGGCTCATTACACACGAGTTCTTCAACTTCACCGCATATTTGGAGCCAAACAGGATCCTGCGCGTGTTCTTCTTTTGTATTGGGCAGTGCTTGCAGCGCCATTTTGCTCTCCGTCAGCTTGTAAGCAACAGTACCTTAGTCCTGTGGATCTTCTCCAGCATCTTCGTCCGCAATCGCCTCGCATTGCCACAGATCCTCTTTATTAGCGCTGTACTTTCGCTCGAAAAGAGTAAGCGGATCAGTCGGTTTGATCTCGGACACTTCGCTCCGATAATCGAGGAGTGCCATGCTTGCTGCAAACTCCTTCACGTAGGTCAACCAGTTGCTGCGAAGCGTCACTGTCCCCCCCAGAGATTTCAGTAGCGGGAACGCTGGGTGTCCGTGGATACGTCTTTTTAAGTGCGATTTTTTTGGCCATGGATTGGGGTACAGTAAAAAGTGTCTATGACAGTGAACACCTGCCTGCGCTAACGCTGCCCAGGTATGTTCGCAACTCGCTCTGAATAGGTGATAGTTGTCAGAGTCACCTGCCACATGCTTTGTAAGCCTATCTTGTGACTTGTCGATGCCTATCACCAGCGCCTCTGGGAACTGTTCAGCAAGTTTTGCGGAGCTCATACCGGTCCCACAAAATGAGTCCAATATGAGGGGGCCGGTGTGCGAATTTACCAGAGAGACAATCTTTTCGGCAGTGACGCGCGTGTGTTCAGGGATGGGCTCTTGCCAAGTACTTTGAAGGTGCCTTTTAACGGTTATAAAAAGGTCTTCATGGATATCACTCTGATTGGAGTGAACACTCGTTATGGGTTCATCCTTCATTTGTTGCGTCACCAAAGTCTGTAATCGTCATACCAATTGATGTCGCTCCACGGTGCTGACATGATGGCCGCAGATTTTCAGGGGTAAGGACCATCATGAGGCGAGATTTGCGGCCGTTCTGGGTCAAGCGTCTATACCTACGTATTCGAGCGGTGTGGATATGGTGGTTCTTAGCGCCGAGGTGTGAGGCCCTTGGTCCGCACGCTACCATCATGTCTCCTTGGTTTGTCATCATATCAGGCCCCAATATACGAATTGGGCATTCATTCACGGCGATTGGCGAGATGCACCATCCGGTACAGATTGGCGTGTGGGGTCGTAACTTTGGTGAAGGCCGTGTCGAGATTGGCGATGCTTGTTTGATGAGCCCCGGGGCACGGATTTCCGCGAGCGACGAAATTGTACTTGGCAACGGCTGCATGATGGCTCACGGAAGCTACATCACAGACTCCGACTGGCACGGGCTCTACGATCGGGTGAATCGCGATGAAACAGCTAAACCCGTCCGACTCGGTGATAACGTTTGGCTTGGAGATCGCTCTACTGTTCTGAAAGGTGTCACGATCGGTGATAATAGCATCGTGGCGGCCAGCTCGGTGGTCACTAAGGACGTGCCAGCGAATGTCATTGTCGCAGGTAACCCAGCCGTTATCGTGCGTGAGCTCGACGAGTCGGTGGAGAGGTACACCCGCGAAGATATGTTTCGTGATCCCGCTGAAACCATGGCGTATTTTCGCTCGCTTGACGAAACCCTTCTCGCAGAGAATACAACTTGGCGATGGCTACTAAGTGCTATTTTTCCGCGATTTCGTCGAGAGCAGTAGATGAGGCTCTCGCGAGCGCAATAGTGAATCCACTAATCGACTGTGCACCAGCACCTCTCAATGCGCCCGCAGCCGCATTCAGGGTTGAGCCACTGGTGATCACATCGTCGAGAAGAAGAATCTTTTTTCCGAATACGTTTTCCGTCGCTTGGAAATGATCCGAGCTGATGTGACGCTCATCGAGGCGTTTTAAGTGCTGGTACGGCACCCTTCTCGAGGCTTTGAGCGTTGATAGCGGTCTGTCGATAACACCTTTTTTGGCCAGCGCATTCGCTAGCAGCCAGACCGGATCGAAGCCTCGAGTGAGTCGCCGTTGCCAATGGCTCGGTATGACTGTGACGAGATTGTGATCAGGCATCGAGAGCTTACCCTTCGTAGTAAGCCCAGCAACAAGTTTAGCAATGTAGTCGGTGAGTTCTATCATCCCTTGATACTTCCAGCGGGTGATGAGATCAGGTATCGCGCCTTGATAGTTGAAGGCCGAGACCACGGTGTCGAGCACAGCTAGGTTTTTGCGTCGGTATTGCAGCTTGGGTTGCGATGATCGTGCTGTTCTGTAGAGCTCTCGCTGCTGGCTCAGAGTGTCCATACCGGTGCTGAGGTCTTGATCGAAGGTTTCTCGTTCGACAGATGCGATAGAAGTCTTACAGGCGGAGCAAAGCCTGTCAGGCAGACGATGATGCTCGTCGCACAACGCACAGCGGGGTTTTAGAACGGTTGTGAGTACTAAATTCAGATAAGAGCGTGCAAGGGCCGAAGTCATGACTAGATAATCGTTGAAAGTGTCCTAGCTCACTGTCTCAAGTTCGTAGGACTGAGTAATCGTCACAGGCGCCTTATGATGATCGATGACCTGTTAAACTATGTAAGGACTTCTGGCTCTCAGTCTCGAATGCACGTTTCGGACTCTCAGTGCCATAGGACCCTCGGTGTCAAACGTGCTAATCCCAGCAACAGCTCCGTAAAGTGGATATTAAAATGAACGATGAAGTAGGAAGGGATCCGGATAAGAACGAACCGGTTTTGTCACCTGAAGACCAGGCGCGAGTCGATCACTTTGTGTCGACGGGCGTGAACTCCACTGACAAAAAGCCCTTTCGGCCTATTCTGCTCGTCGTACTTTTGGTCTCGGTAGTGACAGGCTTCTCTCTGTTGAGTCAGTTGCTCGCGCGGATGGCGGGCGTGTACTGATCGCAAATACCGGAAGTATATATGGCTGCCGGCTACAGCGGGTTAGCTGCGAGGCTCTTATTGTCGCGACCCAACCGCCTATTGCGGGCGTTCACTTTGGTCACGCAGTCAAAAAAATGCTAACGGTGCTCAGCCCCGTTTGAGGCGCCGTTCTTCGAAAATCAAAACAAGCATCAACCCCAGAATAACCAGTAAGTTGAGTGAATAGGCTCCAATTACTAAGAGTCTATCGTCAGGGAGGGTGCGCCATTGCCGGATAACCCCACTGAAAATGAAGTACGTTTGCACCCAGGCAATTACCGAAAATACGCGCTCAAGCTGCCAGTTGAAGTTAATGGCAATCGTACCGATTGTTATAAGAAAAAATGCGATCAAGAAGCGCACTTGGTGTAATTGATAATCGGCAGCTTCACCGGTCACGGCTGCCGCCATGTATGGCTTAAGCAGACCTGAAAACCACCCCATCAGGTAAGTCAGGGTAAGGAAGATCAAGAGTAACCAAGCCATTCTGAAGAGCTTGGATTTTTGCCGTAGCGTTTGGCGCACACCTTGGAGGCCAAAGATGGGCATGTCTCGCAGCAATGCATCCAACTCTTCTTGCGACGGCGCTATATTATCATCCGACTTATCAGTGGGATCTTTTTGCATTACTCCACCTCCGACTCGAAGTGCTTAAAGCAAAGATAGGTGAGACCCACGAGGAAGAGAGGGCGCATTACGACTGCCAATTGTCCCAGAGGGTGCTCGGCAACAAATAAGACCGAGTCCAAGACCATGTAATCCTCAATGAACATCACCCATGCCAAAGCAGACAGCACGGCCAACGTCATTGCAGTGGAGCCTTTGCTCGCCATAAGCCAGCTGTAAACGGCAAGTCCTACAATAACGATCCAAATACGGATGGCGGTCAGGTCTTGGAGCAATGCGGCCGACGAATTAAAAGACGGATCAATTTGGCCGGTTGCTGCAACGAGCGTGTACAAGCCGATTAATACGGCGGCGTAAGAAAAGCACACTATTTGAGCGATTATGTAGACCATTTTTTGCTTTGCTTATTTTTTGCTTTTGAACGCGCAGATATTCTCAAATATTTCGGCCATGACAAACGACCCGATACACATTTTTTGCAAAGTGCTCCAAAAGCGACGATCAAGTCAATAACATTTAAATTGCCAAAAAATTGACGCCGCTATGGGGTTTTCCGGCTGGTCGGAGGGCTCGCAGCAAGTCGAACATCGTCGCCTTCCTGCATGTTTTTTCGCCAGGGAGCACCAAGACATTTTTCCCTGTTCGGGCACTGTTCGGTGCAACCTCGGCAGGGGAGTGGACGGGGCTGGCTGTCTTGATTGCTCATGAGTAGTTTGCTCAACAGATTGGGAACGGGATTTAGTCTCTAGTGATTAGTATAGCTTGGGGAGAATTCGCGCACGCCATGCGTTGTATTTTTGCCCCAATTCGCCATGCTGCAATTACATCTGATTTTCAAAGTAAGGCGCGAACTCGCAACTATGTGGCGTAAATGGCTGGATCGTTATCTAAGAGTAGAGCTGGTGGCACTCATCATCATTTTTTTATGGTCTTTGTGTTACGTTAGCGTTGTTTACTTGCTCTCGAGCGCAGCTGTGCGAGACGCTTAGCCATGACGCTGTAGTCCACGTCTTGCGCCCAGAGTGTTGAGCGCTCGTCCTCTAGCTGTAGCGCCTCGCCAAACGGGCTGTCATAGCCATCATTAATAAGCGCCTTGTAAGCCGTGACCATTTCGGCTTCTGATTCGGAAATTTGCCTGGCTATGGCAATCGTCTCTGCCATCAGCTCGTCTGCTGGGCACACTTTGTTGACTAGCCCTAAGCGGAAAGCGTCTTGAGCGGACACGAAATTACCCGAGAGACTCAGTTCTTTGGCCCTACCTAGACCAATGAGACGCGAAAGTTTTTGGGATAGTCCCCATCCGGGCAGTATGCCGACGCGAACATGAGTATCCGCGAATCTTGCGTGCTCACTTGCGTATAAAAAATCGCAGCCTAGAGCGAGCTCGAAGCCACCTGTTACAGCGGCGCCATTGACCGCACCAATGATAGGTTTTTTGCAGGTGCGCATGGCAACTGATAGCGGAGACTCCGTCCCTAGCCCCTCGTCGGTTAACACACTGCTGTCATCATTGAGCTCTGTCAGGTCTACCCCCGCGCAGAAAGCCTTTCCTGCTCCCGTGATGATAATGACTGACGTCTCTTGAGCGGCGTCCGCGGTCGTTATAGCCTCGATCAGTTCGAGACTGAGTGCGCGACTTAATGCATTGTTCGCCTCGGGTCTATTTAGGGTAAGGATACTCACGCCATCGGTGGTCTCAAGAGTAATAAGTTGATAAGTCATCTCTTTACCTTAATTTCGCAAGTTCGCTAATGTTGCACGGGGGGGGCGCCTTTACGCTAGCTTAGATGAAGCCACCTAGAAGCAAAAGCAAAGCCCAACCAAGGTGTAGTTTACATATGGCGTCGCGCATATTCGGCATGTCTTCTAGTGGGAAGTGCCTGTGCGCTATCTTGCGTTTACTCGGCACTCAGAACGAAAAAGATCGAAGCGTTGTTGCTTTTGGAAGGTACAGAGGGTGTTTGGGGGCCCCCAATTGCGTTAGGCCAAAACAGCGCCAATCACTGTGACGTTTTGTAACCAGAATATCCCTGCGAATGCCGTCATTGTAAACGCGGGTGCCGTGATTCCCCCACATCGCGATTGCCAAAGATGCTCCGTCAACGACATGGGATAGCCAATGGTCATTATCGGGTCCGACGGGATCTTTGCTTGTCGCAAGCGCCTGCGGGTAACGACATCGGCGTGCGTACAAATTTACAAGCGTGATGCCGGCAAACCCCCAAGCGCGCGCAAATTGCATGCACTTTCGAACCGTTGCGTCATTATTAGTGCTGTCGGCCGTTGAGGGATTGAGGCCCACAAAAGCGCATTGCTCTCCCTCCCCCCAGCGGCGGCTCAGCAAATATCGATAGCGACCACAATCCGAAAACAAGGCGCTAGATCGCATGCCGGACCACATGGCTAGGTTGTCTTCTCTGCCATTTTTTCGGCGCGTAGCTTGGCTTTAATAAATTCTCCATGCGGAACATAAAGCAAGTCGGACATCTTACGTATGGCGGCTTCTTCATATTTGTCGATAACACCATCTGCAAAAGCGATTTGCCACAACTGCTCGACCAGGGAACATCGCTCCTCGATACTCATTTCAGTGCAGGCCAACCGTGTGAACTGATACAGCCCGGCAGAATTCGATTTGTCAGTCCGGGCTGCGGCGAGCAGTTCTTCAGCGGTTTGCTTACCCGCCTGAATATGTTCACTCAAGCTTGCTAACAAGGCTGTGGTTTCTTCCTCGCTCTCGAAAAAATCGCTTTGAGCGACTTCCAACATCAGAACCGCAAAAGCTCGGTTCAACTCCGCGGAGCGGTCCTCGTCAGATATCGATTCCTCTTGCCCTACCAGTCGCGCAATCCATTTAAAGCTCACGAAATCTCCTGAAGTTGTCGAATGCCCCAAAGCCTGTACTCTATCGAGTAGCGTTTTATGTTAACAGGCGACGGCAATCATCGTTGCCTTAGAAAAATGTCTACTATGAAGCCAATCAAACGGTTACCGCTCAATACGGTCTTTTTACTCCCACTCGTTGCGCTTGCAGTTGGTCTGATCTCAGTCAATGCCGCCAATGAAAGAGCGCGTGAGCTGTATGACATCCGTTTTAATGAGCGCTTAGAAGCTGACGCCGCCCTGCGGATGCTGATACGCGACTCTACCGTTGAACGCGCCCTGAAGGACGTTGATGATTTGGTCGCTCTGCTGACCACTCGCTCATCTGCAGGGATTGACATCTTTAACGACAGTAACACAAGGACTTTGGTTGACTCCTTAGCCAGTCAACTCCCGAAGCAAAATCTTCATTTCATCATTGGATCGGTTTCTAAAACTGGCCTCGCCTACATTGAGTACTCCCACCCACGGGTTGAGTTAGTCGGTAGGGAGATTTCGCAACACCCGATGCTCGCAGATTTCGATTTGTTCATGGCACCGCCATTCACGGATCAAGTCGCTTATCGAGCATCGCGAACAAACGATCTATCTTTTACTTCTGACGGGCTGCTGGTAATCCGGTGTATGCTGTTAGAGCTCCCCCACACTGAAAGAAAACTACTCCTCATTGCGAAAGTGAACAGTTATGAGAGGCAGCGTGCTATCGATAGTGTTCTTCGTGAGCTGGGTCCTATTCCAAGCCTGATTTACACGATAATGGATCCGAATTCTGACGAGTGTTTGATGTCTTATGTCGCTGGTGTTGGCGAGAAAGTATGCTCACCCAAAGATCAAAACGTGATGGGTGGGGTGGTTTCAGAAAAATTCGGTGCGCTGGTTGTTTTGAGGCCAACCGACGCATACGTGAGGAACTTTGAAGGTGGCGGTTCTCCCTTTGCTTACACCGAGCTCTTTGTCACATTAATCGCGAGTGGCTTTGCATTTATGGTCGCGATCTTCTTCAGAAGGCGCCTGGATGCGGCCGAGCGCGAGATACTGAATTACAAAGGTAGCCTTGATAGCAAGGAGCAACTGACCGCGAGCTTGCACTCCATGGTTGTTGACAATTTGGAGCAAGTGGGCGCCTTGGCACGCAAAGTGAAAAATGCAAGCGTCATCGAAAATGAGGAGCGACGATACCTCAACATTGCGCTGTCAGAGATAGGACAGCTTCGCCTGAGCTTGGATGCGCGCATTATCTCAGGCGTGGCGGGGGCTGTGCAGAAACTACATCGCTCCGGTGTCGTAGATACGCGCGAGCTTTGCCAAAACCTACGCAGAGAGCTCGAGCGAATTGCAGAAGGGGAGGGTCTTGAGTGCCGTTTGCTCGCGGATGATGATTTACCTGGAACTTTGACGGGATCTCAATATTGGATCGAGTCGGCAATTATGGCGTTAATCAACGCTTCACAAACGTTTACTGATGAAGGCTTCATCGAGATTTCGATTTGGGCAGAAACGTCGATGACGGGTCATCCTGAATTATTTATTCGATGCCGTGACACGGGTATTGGCTGGTCTTCTGACCTAGAAGCTGATCATGGGCCAGCAGGGACTCTGCGGGCAATCCTGTCTGGGCTGGGAGCTGATTTCCAGAGTAAGTCCTTGCCAGCCGCAGTTGGTCAGGAGCACGTGATTCATTTTATTCGAGCCTAAAGTCGCTTTTTGCGATTTATTTCGCATTTTGCGAATTTAATTGAAAAATCCTAGGGACAGTACTCGGCTTGCTTGTTAGATTACATTTGAGCGAGCAAGAGTGGTGAGCCATGAGGGGAATGAAAGATTTTCAATTAACGAGAGTAGAATTGGATCAAACACTTTTACCGCGCGACCCGAGGCGGAGATCCTGTAAGCGACAAAATTTATTGCCTAAAAAATTAATAAAAATCCCCATGGTGGCTTCAAATGATTCGTTTTTTTGGTCTGGAGGACAGCTTGACTTTACTTAACACAAAACACCGTAATACATCCGTCAATGCAAATACTTCTAGCCTAAACATCTATTCTATTTTTGCGGGCGGTGGAGAAAACGCCACACCTAACCGTCATCAAGATCCGGAAAACTTTGAGCAATGGTGTCGTTCGCAAGGAATGCTGATTGAAATCAACGATTCGGACTACGCAGAGCCAAAACTCACGGTTATTGGTTGACTGCAATGATGGGTGCAGTGAATCGGTGCCCCTCGCCATAATGGGTAGTGATTGGATCGACGGCACTAACATTTGCGACGATTTTCTGTCGTAGACGTTTTATCACTGCATCTAGCGCCCTATTTGCAGATGAGTCAAAGCGCCCGTATAGCGCCAGAGTCAGCGCTTCTCGGTTAGTAGGCTCATTCGACGAGTTAGCCAATGCCAGACACACCTTCACCTCGTTTCTGGTGAGTGCTACAACCTGACCATTGGGCGCAACGAGTTCGCGCTGGAGCGCTTTCACTTGCCAGGGAATATTGTTGACGCTTGCTTTCGTTGGAAAGCTGACAACTGACGCTGACTTCCGCATGGGCAGTTGAATCGGAGAGAGGATTGGCGATATCGCCGCCATTATCTCTGCGGTACCTTCCGGGTCGCGAAGGATCAGTGAAACCCCTGCTTGATAGAGGCTGAGTCGACTTTCAGCATTGTTAACCTTGCCAAACAGAACAACATTTTTGGCCCGGTTTTCCGCGAGATATTTGGCGACTACGTTTCCTGGCTGGTCGGCTAGATGCTGATCGATCAAGCAAAATGCAAATCGCTCTGGTGAGGACCATGCCGAGTAGCAGTCCCGTGCAAGTGAGGCCCGCACAGTTTTGTAGCCGAGAATGTGTAGAGAATCTGTGAGTTGTTTCGCTAGAAAATTATCGGAGACCACCAACAGCGCATTTGGTTTGTTTTCGCTCCGCTTCATCTTGGAACCCCTTAAATACGACTCGTTTAACCGTATCACACACACTTGTCCAAAACGTTACATTTGTGTTTTGTCTGTCTGAATTGTCGGATTTGGCTCCACCAGTGCTGCTCAGATTTTATGATGCGCCAAAAACGGGGGAGGTTCAGCGATGCGGATTTAAAGCGGAGATCAGCGCCCGATCTTGTCGAGTAGACTATAAAAAAGCATACCCGCCACAAGGCTTGGGCGACGAAGCATAGGACCGCCCGGGAACTTTAAAGTTCTCAGATCTGCCATGAGATCAAAGTCACCATTATCGTTAAAAAGCGCTTCGGCGATGAGTTTACCCGCCATTGTTGCTGTTGGAACGCCGTGCCCCGAGAATCCCTGTGCGTAGTAAATCAGTCCCTTGTGAACTCCCATATCGGGCATTCGATTGCGCGTGATGGCAAGTGTGCCACCCCAACCGTAATCGAGCTGTGTATTGGCAAGCTCGGGATAGATCTCTAGTAATTTGGGTCGCACAAAATCCCTAATAGAGCTGGGAAACTTGTCGCTGTAAGTCTCACCTCCTCCAAAAATCAGCCTCCGATCCTCACTAAGTTTCCAGTAATTGATGACAAAGAGGCTATCTGAAAGCGAGGCGTTTAACGGATTGACGCGCGCCGCCAGCTCTTCACTCAGAGGTTCGGTCGCAACAATAAAATTGTTAATGGGCATGATATTACTAGCAATTGGCGGACATAGTTTCTCGAGATACCCATTGCAGGCAAGAACAAGCCGATCCGCTTGCACTGAGCCCGCGCCTGTCTGGACCAAAACCCCCTCGCTGTTTAATCGTAGTTTGGTTGCTCTGCTTTGCTCATGGATTTGGGCGCCGGCGCCGATTGCGGCTCTGGCGAGACCCAAACAGTATTTCAGCGGATGTAAATGCCTCGCGCCGGCATCAACAACGCCATAGTGAAAGCCGCGCGCAGAGCTCAAGGACCCCAGATCTTCTTTATCCACACCGGTCAGTTGATCGTAGCTATATACCGCTTCGAGATGCTCGATTTCCTCTTTTAGCTCGTTTACATGCGCCCGCTTCGCCGCAAAGTGAATGTTGCCGTTCCCAAATTCGCAGGTGATCGAGTGTCTTTTAACTAGGGACTCGACCAGTGCTACGGCTTCGAGGCCTAGTCGCCAAAGTTCCTTGGCGACGGCTTTTCCATACCATTTCTCCAGCGCAATCTGGTCCGCGCGCTGCCCCGTGCCGACATGACCCCCATTACGCCCCGATGCGCCCCAGCCAATGCGTGCTGCTTCTAGGACCACTACGCGCTTGCCTGACTCAGCGAGGTGAAGTGCGGCGGAAAGGCCGGTGTAGCCTGCTCCAATAATGCACACGTCTGCCTGCGTCGCGCCTGATAGGGGATTTTGTGGCGGTAACAGCTCGGCTGAGGCGAAATACCAGCTTTGGGGATATTCTGTCGTCATTGGTGTCATAAGGGGAAGTATGACGCTTGCGGGCGGTATGACGCCACACCATACTGCACGCTACGAAGCAACTCGAAGGTTTTATGAGCGAGACCAAAAATCCATCTGATAGCAACCGAACAATAGTGTATGCGCCTGAGCTAGAGGCTGGCTCAGGCCCCTCGAATCCTAATGAGAAGGAGATCCGTGACTGGCT
Organism: Luminiphilus sp.; assembly: GCA_965662305.1. Classification (GTDB taxonomy): domain Bacteria; phylum Pseudomonadota; class Gammaproteobacteria; order Pseudomonadales; family Halieaceae; genus Luminiphilus. The sequence continues at coordinate 7,898 of CBFIHK010000010.1, read as the reverse complement.
CGAGGAAAATAGTATTTCAGAGGTAGAGTGTCTTGTGCCAGATATGACGGGCAATGCGCGGGGTAAGTTTATTCCCGCGCACCAATTCCTATCGCGATCCGATTTAAAGCTTCCCGAATCAATCATGGTCCAAACCGTCACAGGTGAGTACACGGACGAACACTGGGATTTTGTAGAGCCGACGGACACTGACATGCTTTTGGTGGCCGATCCAAAAACGCTTCGGAAAGTGCCATGGGCAAGGGAACCCACTGCCCAAATTATCGCTGACTGCTACAAGGCATCGGGCGAACCTCATCCGTTAGCGTCTCGCAACGTGCTAAAACACGTATTAGCGCTGTATGAGCAAGCAGGGCTTCGCGCCCAGGTTGCCCCTGAAGTCGAGTTTTTCCTAGTTCATAAAAACACCGACCCCGACTACGAACTGATGCCGCCCAAGGGTCGCTCGGGACGACGTGAAGCGGCGCGCATGTCTTTTAGTATCGACGCCGTTGCAGAGTTCGAAGATTTTGTCGAAGACATGTACGACTTCGCTGACGAGCAGGCCTTGAGCGTTGATACATTGATTCACGAGAACGGGGCGGCGCAGTTGGAGATCAACTTTAATCATGGCGACCCGCTGGATATGGCAGACCAGGTCTTCGTCTTCAAGCGCACAGTTCGAGAGACTGCTCAGCGCCATAACATGTATGCGACCTTTATGGCCAAGCCAATGCAAAAGGAGCCCGGTTCAGCGCTTCACATTCATCAAAGTATTCTTTCGTTGGAGACTGGAGAAAATATTTTCAACGGTGTTGACAATGAGCCGACTGCGGAGCTTATGAATTATATTGCGGGGCTTCAGCGCTATACGCCCGATCTCATCAGCTTCTATGCGCCCAATGTAAATTCATATCGCCGACTTGCCCCAGACATCTCCGCGCCAATAAATCTTAGCTGGGGATACGATAATCGTACTACGGCGTTTAGGGTGCCGGACAGCACACCTGAGAACCGGCGTGTGGAAAACCGCTTTCCCGGTGCCGACGCTAACCCATACCTCGCTATCGCCGCTTCTCTCGCCAGTGGCTTGCTTGGACTGGAGCATAAATTGCAACCTACTGCTCCGCATCAGGGAACGGCCAACGACGAAAATGTAGAAGTCGCTAGATCGCTTGAAGAGGCCGTGCGCCGACTTAACACGAGTGAGGAGCTAGCCAGGGTCATGGGCGATTTGTTCTTAAGGGCCTATGCAGCGGTTAAACTGGATGAGTTTGAAGAGTTCAACCGAGTTATCAGCTCTTGGGAGCGAGAGCATTTACTGCTTCAGGTGTGATCGTAGGCTAGTGAGCAAAAAATGACGTTGACCTATAAGACATCCGGTTCAATTGCCTATCAACTGCTCAAATACGCCGTGTATTTGGCGCTACTGGCTAACGTATTTTTATTCCTCGTTGAGGAAATCGACTCTGCGGGGGCGCTAAATACGTCGGTTACTGGATTCGCCAGTTTTTTTCAGATTTTCTCTACCACTATCGATACAGCCGCTTGGCTGGCCTTACTTCTCTTTTTCGAGTTGGAAACATATGTGCTGTCTGATAGCACGCTGCGCGGAGGAGTGGGCCGAGTTATTCACTTAGTTAGGCTCCTCTGTCTGGCGACAATTTCAGTCGCTTGCTGGGGATATTTTGCCGAGTTTGTTGGCTTGCTGGGTACCTACTCAATAACCCCAGCCAACTGTGGCCTGGTGGACTCTTCTTGGTCGGTGCTCACTAATCTAGACAGATTCGAACCCTTGGCTTCAAATCCTTGTGAGAGTGGTGATTGGCTTGGACTGTCTGACTACGAGCGTGTCATCGCCACACCCGAGTCGTATCAAAGGGCGATACAGTTGGCGGCGGTTGACTTTATTAACGCGGCTGCCTGGATTTTGGTTGTCATTGTTTTAGAGATTGAGGTTCGAGCCGTGCTGGCATCCTCTCGCCAGCGTTTGGTGGGATCAACAGTTATCAATCCGGTAAAGGGGTTGCTGTATTTCATTCTATTTGCTGCAGCTGTCTACTGGGGTTTCGAGGATGATTTTCTCGATTTTTGGGACGCAATTCTTTGGTTATTTGCGTTCTTCGTAATTGAGCGCAACGTGGTCTCCTGGCGCGAAGAAGCGCAGGGAGATCCACAACCGTCAACGACTAGAAGCTGAAATCATCATCGCCTAGCTCTTCTCTCAAGCGCCGAGCTTCCAGCATGTCCTCAGCCCGTCGACGGCGCGCGAGCATTTCCTGAGGCGTAAAAGCAGCGTTTTTAGTAATGGGAAGGGAATCAAACTCGGGGTCTTCAGAATCGTCGAGCACTGCTTCGTCGATTTGATCCGAATCTAAAGGTCCACGGTTGTCAGCAGTATTCAGCTGCATATTCACCTCCAGAGGAGCTAAAGGCACAACTATCGATAAATCCGTTTGCAACTGCGACTTTCTAACTGCTTTCGTCGATTAGCAAGTCTTTTTTATGGGCTGGTGGGTAGTTTTCCCACATTACGCTCAATGACCGAACGAAAACATTTTTGAGAAAATCGTGAAGCTCTCCCGCCTTAACGTCCTTGTACTAATCAACATCCCTGTTGACAGGCGGGAGCCGAAGTAATTTTGCAAAAGCTGTGCCAAATGCTTGACTAGCTAGCAGGACCTTTGACGGGGGGTATTTCGCGCAACGAGGTAACAGGTTTCAATGACGTAGGCTGGGTGTGGACGTGTTCGACGGTGTTCAGATCGCGTCCAGTTGCGCTTTTATGTGTCCGGCTATGACCTCTGGGTCATCAGAATCGACATCTACTGTGATATTTGCGTATCGCTCGTAAAGCGGCACGCGTTCGTTGTAGACATCTGTCAGCGTATGGCCAGCCGGCGAGGCTATTCCACGGTCGGGGGCCAGTGAGATCCTGTATTCAACGGTTTCCAATTTCGCTCTCAGGTAAACCACCGACGACACTTCGGCAAGTCGACTCATAATGGCATCACTGTAAACCACTGAACCCCCGGTCGAGACGATGGCTGGGTATATATCCATATCCAACAAAACTTGCTCTTCAATATCTCTTAGAGACTCATGTCCTTTTGCAGCAATAATTTCTGCGAGGGTGGCCTGTTCCTGCTCTTGGATTAAAAGGTCAGTATCGACAAAAGCGAGTCCCATTCTTTTAGCTAGCAGAACGCCAACAGTACTTTTTCCGCTTCCCGGCATTCCTATTAAACTGATTATGCGTGTCGAGTGACTCATTATGGCAATGTCCTTCATACTCTGCGTTACTGTTTTACGGCGCCAACTGTGAGTTAGTCGTGCGGCGTCGCAAGTTTAAGCGCTAGGAGGCGTCGATGTCGCTTGAAACACCCTTAACGAATTTACACCGCGGTCTCGGCGCGAAAATGGTGCCATTTGCGGGGTATACGATGCCAATTAGTTACTCGAACGGCATTATCGCAGAACATCATCACACGCGCTCAAAAGCAGGACTTTTCGATGTTTCGCATATGGGTCAGGTAATGGTGACAGGCCTTGATGTAGCTCAATTGTTAGAGCAGGTGGTGCCAGCTGATCTCTCGAGTTTGGAACCCATGAAGAGCACTTATGCTTTGTTGACGAACGATGTGGGTGGTGTGCGTGATGACTTAATTGCTACCAAGCTGGACGAAGGGCAGTTCTTTCTCGTATTGAATGCCGCTAACAAACACGATGATTTGGCCTATCTCCGAAACACACTCCCCGAGCTAAATTTTGAGTTAATGGACGACAAGGCCTTATTGGCTTTACAAGGCCCCGACGCAAGAAAAGTTCTGGCTCGGTTTGCCAACGATATCGACTCGCTCGGTTTCATGGGCGCTAGGCACTGCAACCTCAAAGATGTCGAATGTTTTGTTACTTGCTCGGGTTACACCGGCGAGGACGGTTTCGAGATTTCTGTGGACGGAGCGAGAGCCATGCATCTGGCCGAACGTTTATTGCTGGAAGCGGAGGTTGCGCCGATTGGGCTTGGTGCGCGCGATTCGCTGAGGCTTGAAGTGGGCCTTTGTTTACACGGTCACGAGTTATCGGAGGAGATAACCCCGATAGAAGCGGGGCTCAAATGGGCGATAGCGCCTTCTAGGCGTGAGGGCGGCGAACGCGCGGGCGGGTATCCTGGTGCAGACGTGCTCGACCAGCAAATACGGGATGGTACGCAGCGCGTCCGAGTCGGTTTAAAGGTGCTCGGGCGACGACCCGTTCGAGCAGGGCAAGTATTGCTAAACCAAGAGGGCGACGAGGTCGGAAGCGTTTGTTCTGACGCATTCGGTGCCAGCGTGGGCGGGCCGATCGCGATGGCGTATGTACATCCAAGTGCTTCTGCAACAGGCTCCCTGTTAACAGCCGATCTGCGCGGCAAGTTTGTCGAGCTTGAAGTGGCGCCGCTTCCCATGCTGCCGCAGCGCTATTTCCGGACTGGTTAGTCCTCGGATTTGGTAACTATGGCCCAGCGCTAACCTACGTGCCTGTGTGTCGATCAACAGAGCGCGCATTGACCTTCGTCACTGGTCTATCGCCCTGTCCGACGTGCCCAACACCTCGATGGCGATCTAAATATGAGCCCCACTCACAGTACGAGGAAAGAAGTAAGAAGTCCGTCGAAGAGAAGGCTCTGTATTAATGAGCCCATTGTCGATCGGCCCGAAACTGCGTCGATAAGTACTCCATCTGATCCGCGAGAACTCGATCCTTCGCAAGGAAATGCCACTCGTAAGCATTGGGACGAAAGGGCACGGCTAGCAATGGCATGCTTGCTTCCTCGGGTGTGCGGCAGTCTTTTAGCCAGTTGCATCGTTTGCAGGCGGCGACCACGTTTTCCCACTCGTTCTTACCACCACGGGACGCGGGCACAACGTGGTCGCGAGTCAGCTCCTGGCGAGCAAACTGATTCCCGCAGTACAGGCAACGATGATCGTCCCGTCTAAACAGCGTTCGATTGTTCAGTGGTGGCGTGAATTCATCAAATACACGACCATCGAGTGCGATGATGGGCTGCAAGGTGAGGGAAGACCGAACACCGGTCAATCTTTGTATTCCGCCGAAGACTGTGGGGAGGGGGTCGCCGATGCCGTAGATAACATCGTTTCGTGCGTAGGCAGAGGTAGCTTCCTGCAGGCTTAACCAGCCCCGGGGTTGCCCTGCCACATCCAATTTGAGGATCGCGTGCATTGCCAGTTCCACTCGTTTTTCTAAAGCTAACGCCTTGCGCCGCTGAATACAATTAGTCGTGGAAAATCTGTTATTCATCGAAAAGAAACCGCTTCTTTCTAGTTTGGCGCAACTCAGGCTTGAACGGCGGCGAGAAACATGGCGTACTTAAGTCATGCGCGATAAACCTAACAAAGCGTGCACATGTAGAGTTCTACAATTTTAAAAAAAGGAGCGGTAATGAAGCGGACGAATAAAGGCGCTTTCAGCGTCAAGGCGTTGCCCCTTGCAGTGAGCTTGCTCGCAGCAAATACTATGATGGCCAACACTGCGTTGGCACAAGACGGTGATATCGAAGAAGTTGTTATCACGGGTTCTTACATCAAAGGCACTGGTACTGACGAAGCAACACCCGTTGATGTTTTGAATAGCGACTACATCCAGAAGCAGGGTGCGCTAACGATCGGTGAATTAACTCAAAAGCTAGCGGTAAGTTCAGGTACTGAGAACAACCCCGACAGCTTTACTGCGGGCGCTACTCAGGGCACGTCAAATGTGAACTTGAGAGGTCTTGGTCTCACCTCTACCCTGGTGCTGGTTAATGGTAAGCGTCAAACCATCGCGGCAGGCATTGCAAACGACGGTTCCGTCTTCGTTGATACAGCGACGATTCCAATGGCGGCGCTCGAGCGCGTTGAGATCCTCAAAGAGGGCGCGACAGCCACTTACGGCTCTGACGCTGTTGCAGGTGTAGTGAACTTTATTTTGCGCGACGACTTCGAAGGCGTTGAAGTGTCACTGGGTCATCAAACGACTGCGACCAGCAGCCAGGACACCAGCGATGTCAGCATCCTCGCGGGCACTAACTTAAGCGACAACACTAACGTTATGGTCGCGGCGAGCTTCTTACAGCAAGATCCATTGAGCTCAGCTGAGCGCGCCTACACAACCATTAATGCCGTGAGTACGCTGGGTCGAAGCTTCTTGAACTTGGGTGGTCTAGCGCCCGGTTTGCCACCCGTAATTGACGGTGGGACAGGTGCATATGCCGGTACTTATGGCCCTGGAGAAACTATCCCAGACGCAAACTGCGAGGCCAATGGCGGTATCCTATCGGGTGGATTTGTTCCGTCACTCGGCGGCCAAAAGTGCGGGTTCTTGTACGGTCCTCGCTTCAACCTTGTGAATGAGGAGGAGCGAACCAACGTTTATGCTGCGATAACGCACGATATGGACAATGGCATCTCGATTCGTGGTGAGATTGGCTTTGCAAAAAATGAAGTACTGGACAATCCACAGTCACCTTCGTATCCCAACTTGTCATTCCCCACAATTTTGCCAGGTCAGGCAGGCAGCCCATTTAACGGATTTGTCCGTTGGTATGGTCGACCTCTTGGTGCTGAAGCACCCTCTCCACTGGCGCCGCGTAACTCTGAGACACTTCGAGCCTCGCTTGATCTCTCTGGTACACTCGACGATGGGGCTTGGGACTGGAATGCATCGATCACTTACTCAGAGAATGACCGCGAAGGTTGGCAGCCTGACACGATCAAGTCGCGTTTGGACGCGGCACTTGCGGGTGTGGGTGGTGAGAGTGGCACAGAGACCTTCAACATCTTTGATCCAAGCCAGAACTCAGCGAGCTTGATCGACTATATCAGTACTAATCAGTACACCAAGATGTCGACAGACCTGACCGTTGCAGACCTCGTCGTATCAGGCCCTTGGTTTGAGCTTGACGACTTTGGCACGGTTAGCCTCGCTTACGGGGCCCAGTTCCGACACGAAGGGTTTTCTATCGAGCGAAACGATATATCAACACAGCAGGTAGATCCTCTTACGGGTAACCTGCAGGACGTTGACCTTATCTTCTTGGGTGGCGGCACCGAGCCGACGGCATCACGTGACTCGTTCGCGGCGTTCGCGGAAGTTTCAATGCCGCTCAACGACTCTGTTGAATTGAACGTTGCTGCGCGTTACGAGTCTCTCGAAACTGAAAGCAGCCTTGACCCGAAGATCGCACTTCGCTGGCAGGTTTCTGATGACGTCGTCGTCCGAGGCTCAATGTCGACAGCGTTCCGTGAAGCTTCGCTGATTCAGCAGTTCAACCGTCAGACTTCGCTCCAAGGCCTGGTCGACCCTCTGGGAGGCAGCGGCGCATTGTTTATCCGCGTTTTGACCGACGGTAACCGTGACCTCAAGCCCGAGACCTCAACAAACACCAATCTGGGCGTGGTTTGGACGCCAAGCGACAACTTCAATATGCGCGTGGATTGGTGGCAGTTTGAGTACGAAGACGTGATTACCATTGAGAACGCTCAAGGTAAGTTGAATGCAGATCCAAATGGTGCGGACATTCGCCGTAACGATTCTGGTCAGCTTCAGGGTGTTTCTACAAACTTCATCAACGCGGCTACGGTTGATACGGACGGTTTCGACGTCTCAGCAGACTGGAACTTGCCTGCCGGCGACGCGGGTGACTTCGGTGTTCAATTGGCTTATAGCCGATTCAACAGCTACGAGATCCCAGACGGTAATGGCGGAACGCGTGACGTAGTCGGCTCGTTTAACCACGATAACTTCGTGCGCTCTATGCCAGAGGCTAAGTGGAACCTGACAGCGGATTGGGAGCGCGGCAATCACAGCGCTGCTGTTGTTCTGTACCACGTTGATTCGTACACCACTAGCCGTGCTGTTCCTGCTTCGGCAGCGGCACT
>CBFIHK010000009.1:0-51360 GCA_965662305.1 Luminiphilus sp. | reverse complement strand
TTTCATTTTCATCGGCGCTATCGTTGCTGGCCTCTCCTACATAGCCATGTGGCAGCTCTCGGCAGAGGACAGCCAGCTCTATAATTTTTGGTACTTCCTCGCATGGTCTGTTGTTTTCTTCATCGGCATGACAATTTTTAGTGTCCCTTACGTGGCCATGGGCTACGAAATGAGCAGCGACTACCACGAGCGAACGCGACTCATGGCGGTTGCGCAGTGGATTGGCCAGTGGGCGTGGGTCATTGCCCCTTGGTTCTGGATTATCCTTTACGACCCCAACTGGTTCGAATCCCCAACCGAAGGGGCGCGCACACTATCGATCTACGTAGGTCTCGCGTGTATGGCCATGGCGATGGTACCTGCTATTTTCTGCCACTCGGTCGAGACGACGAACAACGGTGACAGTGCGCCCGCTGGAAGCATTGCTGAGACCTTCCGAGAGCTCTTTCACGGCATCGTGATTACATTGAAAAATAAGCCTTTTCAGCGGATCTGCACGGCAACATTCTTTATTTTTAACGCTTACAACTGCGTCGCCGGCTTTGCGTTTTTCATTATTGTTTACTACATGAACGGTGGCGACCCTGTCCTGGCTGGAAATTGGCCTGCACTCTTTGGCAGTGTTTCCGCGCTGTGCACCTGTTTCCTGGTAATCCCGATAGTTAATTGGATGTGCCAAACCTACGGGAAGCACAAAACATTCCTAATCACCCAGTCGATGTCACTCGCCGGCTACGCTATGTTCTGGTGGAGCTTTACGCCTGCAAACCCCTACTTAATGTTTGTTCCCATTCCACTATTCGTTTTCGGCATTGGCGGTTTGTTTACCATCATGATGTCGATGACTGCAGACATTTGCGACTTGGATGAACTGGAAACCTTCGAGCGCCGTGAAGGATTGTTCGGCGCGATCTACTGGTGGATGGTGAAATTTGGCGCAGCCTTCGCAGGCCTGTTAAGCGGTCTTATTCTCGCATTCGTTGGCTTCGACCAGACCGTTACGGTTCAGACAGATGAGGCACTGGCTGGCCTTAGAGCTGCGTTCATCATTGTTCCAGCCACAGGCACGCTTATCGGAATATGGGCAATGTGGAACTACGATCTCAACGAAGAGCAAGTGAGAGCTATTCGTTCAGAGTTGGATGCGAGACAAAGCGCTTAATTTGGGGGAAGCGTCGCTATCGCCAAGCGTCAGATCGATGAATGGGTGGCAGAAATAAAGGTATAAAAAAGCCCGCAACTGCGGGCTTTTTTATCGTCACCTAACCGTATTTAGTAGGCTAAAGAGCATCAATCCATGACGCGCTCAACGTGCACATCAATACGCACATAACGGCCGTTCTTTTTGAAGATCGCTTCAGACTGCTCGGCTGACAGCCGGCTTCCCGACACAGACTCGCTACCACCATCGCTGGTGTGTAAAGTGATTGACGCTGACTCAACAATGTCCATAACCACAGGGACCTGACAATAGGTGAAGCCGAGCTCACCCTGACTCAGTGCAATCGCCTGCGAGACACCCATAACGTCTGAGTAACCCATTGTCTTGGGGGAGTCGAGGAACTCAGACTTTCGGAGAACGGTAGGGTTAAAGTTGACACGAGCGTCCATGACTTCGACGCCCAACTCGAGGAGACGCGTCAATACTTCCTCTTTCACCTGGCCGGTCATACCCGGCTGTCGAGCCCCAGAAAAACTCGGAGTGTGTGAGTACGGATCAGTGGGGAACGCACCATAAATCTCGGGCGTTTTATTAAAGCCGATGCCCTCCCGCACGTCGTAGTAAGCGGCCTTTAACCCATCCACTACAGATGCTGGTGCGCCTGATGCTTCGGCTTGTTTAACCGTTTCCATCACAGCAAGAAGCAGCTTGGAAACCATGTGCCAATAAATCGAACCCAGTCCCTCAAAGGCGTACATGCCGCCCGAGCGGCCCGTGAAATTGGCGCAGTCGAACAACTCAGAGAATAAATTCTCAATAGTCTCACTCTCAGCGGAGACTTCCTCCGCATAGCCCTGCTTCGCCATTTTGGTGAGCTCGGCAGCGACTGAAGCTGTGTTGTTGAATTTACCTGCGAAGTAGACCTGGCCCGTTTGATCCCTTTCCACCAGGTCCGTGTTGCCACTCGCAAGTAGCGTAGGCATCAGCTTGGAAGATGCCACAAACTCGGTGGGCACCAAATTGCGCTCCATAAAGCGCGGTAAATGCCTATTGGGGTATAGCAAATACGAATGTTGGCGCTCCGTGTATAGTGACGACGCTCGAAGTGTTTTCAGTAGCGACAAAGACTCTTCTGCCTCAAGCAGCTCGGAACTGAGAACTGCCACCTGCCCTTCCAACATCTCGTAAAGGTATTTTATCTGCACGCCGCTATCGCTCACCGCAATCCGGTTGTAGGCGTTATACAGGCCGTCTTCGCGACGATTCGAGCGAATACTTACGGCGCTCACATCGCGAGCACGCGAGAGGCACTCAACGACACTGGAGATTGCAACAGACCGTTTAGAGGCAGAGAAGCCTTTCTGGTATAAACGGTTGCGATAGTGCTCGGCGGCAGTGCCAAGCGCTTCCATTACGTCCTTTCTGACAGCATCCGCTACTGGACCTGAACCAATTGAGCTCTGGTGTATTTCCAACACATTGGCCACCTCGGCCAAGAAGTCCGCCACCTCCTCAGACAGCGAAACGGATTCCTGCTCGAGGTCAGCAAAAAGCGGGACAATTTTATTCAGGAAACGGTGGAGATAGCACAAAGTCACGACCGAGACGCCGGTGCCAACTAAGGCGTTATTCGCATCATTCCACTCAGGCCGCTGGGTATTCATCCAGATACCGGTATCGGGAATAAAGTTGGCGATCTTTGACAGTAGGGTCACCAAGATCTTCTCCGCAAGATTAACCTGGTACACCTCGCCATTTGGATCAGGCATGAGCCGACCGTCCGCACCCATCGCCTCGACACGCGCATCGATCGTCTTATCGAGTGCCTCATCAAATTCAATGGTGTCGTAGGGATCACTCAGAATACTGGCATACGGCTTGATGCGATAAGGCACATTCGCATAAGCAAACGCTTCACTAAACATCATCGACTTCAAAGCAACCGGGTTATGCGCAACCGACTGCTCAATCAATTTAAGGAGATAAATGAGCTGGTGATCGCCCCAGTAACCGATATTTGCCCAGGGGTTCTCGGGTTCAGGACGCTCCCAATCAATACCCTGCCGTGTGATGCGATAGGGATTATAACCATCCGCCGTCGTCGCGTTCACGAACTTTGAAACCATGTTCGCGCCAAAGCATGGAATGGAGGAACTCAATGCCTCCCAGTTCTGGAAAATATCGCGCCAGTTGCCCTCGTAGTTAAGAAGCTTGTTGCCTTTCTCGTCTTTTACTTTGATGGCAAATCGGTTCCAGGGCCGCGATGGGTCGCCATGACGACGACTGAAGCTCAGCGGTAAATATTCTCTGCACAAACGCTCGAGTTGCAGATCCGTATTACTTGCAAGTGCCGAATCAAGATCGTGATAGGACATGCGTGCTGGCAACGCATCGAAGAAAACCGTGTTGGCGTCAAAGACCGCGTGATTCCATTCGGCACAAAACGCCATAAGATCGGATTTTTCGATGGCGTAATTATCAATGAACAAGCCGCCACGCATGATGTTAAACAGTACGTTTGATGCATGGTGATTAGCACTCAGCGTGTCACCTGTCATCTGTATGCCATCGGCCGTGCTGATCAGGCGCTCAAGATTTCGAGAACCAACCTCGATATCGTCTGAAATCAACGCCGCAACATCGGCGTCGCTTTGAATCAAAGACACCGTATCTCTGACGGCGGCTGGCCCCTGATTCACATCAGCGACAATACCCCAGCTGCGTGCTTCGCCGGCAGGAAGATCGAATGCTTGATGGACAAAGTAAGCGCCTCGGCGGCCCAGCACTTCCAACTCTTCACTAATCGTTTGCCCTGATCGGAACTGATTCAGCTGGTTCGAGCTAATGAGATATTTAGCCTGCTGCGCACCGTACGACCAAACCGTGGTCGCTGAAAGTGCTTCCGACGGCTCCGCTTTGTCCGATAAAATCGAGCTCATGGCAAAGATGGCCAACCCTGAGTTGGGGACCAACTCGTTCTTTTTGTAGGCATCCACCAGACAGCTCAGCTCGTTTTGGGTGCCCGCCAGAACGCCAAATGGCAGCAAGTTCTCAATCCCATCGATTAATTCGACTCGACTGCTTATGTCGCCTGTCGCCGCGATAGAGGAATGCTTTACGAAGCCAAAGCGATCAGAGGTCGACCAGGAATACGTAAACTGAAGACCCAAATCGTGATTGAACTCCTCAAAAATAAGCTTGTCGCCCAGTACGTTTTTGTAGAGGTTTCGCGTGAGCTTGTAGATACCTGCATGCGAACGCGAGAAGGGCTCCCAGAGCGTTCTTCTGCCCTGCTGCTCAGCGATAACAATGGTTCGGCTACCGGTATGTCCAGAGTTGTCCTGAATCTTGTCTTCCGTGTAATACGGGAACAGCGCGCTGTCGCAGTCGGTGCGACCAGCGGATAAACCGCCGCGCGTTGATATGAACATCCAGTGATTCGAATCACTGACAACACTAATAAAAAAATCGTCCATGCCATCGACGTTGGCAATACGATAAAAGGATTCGCCATCCCGAATGACATAGTCACCCTCAACGGTAGCGGAAAAAGCATTAAGCGGATTGGCACCCAAATACAGCGTTTCGTTAGTCATATCTCTCAATCATTAATGTCGTGATATTCGAACTGTGAAGCGATGGCATCGATGCGTAGTCGACCGCCCTCCTCTCATGGCGCCACTTATCCTAATTGTCGGCGTATCAGTTCTACTGACGTACAGAGGATCGTAATCGCGCTTGATCACGTCTCTCTTAACTTGGGACGATATGCTAAAACACCACCCAGCCCAGCGATACCAAGGTTCATCCAACTTAACCAGTGAATGCGCCGTCTCGTCGTATTGAAGATGCCTGAAACGTCATCCTTGCTTAGCATCACGTCTGCACCACCGCGCACACGACACAGACATTCAACAACAGGAACGAGGAGACACATGGGTAAGCGGATAGGGAAACACCATTATTTAATTGGGCAGGATACTCGCAGTTTGAGCGAGCTCGATTTAGATACCCGTCTCGAGCTTTTGCTCGAAGAAAAGATGCATGGCATTTCCTTCAGCGCCTACACCAAGGGTCAAAAACCCGGTGACGAACTCACACGCAAGCAGATCGAGCATCGAATGGCGATTCTGGCGCCTCGTTTTAACTGGATCCGTTCTTTTTCTACCACTCAAGGTAATGAGCACATCCCACAAGTTGCCAAAACCATGGGCTTAAAAACCCTAGTCGGCGCCTGGCTAGGCGAGGACGCCGAAAAGAACCGAGCCGAAATCGAAAACCTGATCGAGCTTGCGCAGGCGGGCACCATCGATGTTGCTGCAGTGGGTAACGAAGTTCTCTATCGTGGCGATCTGGAGGAATCCGAGCTCTTGGACTTTATGTCAGAGGTCAAAGAGCGGCTCCCTTCCAATGTTCCCATGGGGTATGTCGATGCTTATTACGAGTTTGAGGACCGGCCGCGAGTAACAGACGCCTGCGACGTTCTCCTTACTAACTGCTATCCGTTTTGGGAAGGCTGTGCGCTGCCCTACGCAACGCTTTATATGCGGGACATGTATCGTCGGGTGCAAAAAGTTGCGAACGGAAAGCGCGTCATCATCTCAGAGACGGGCTGGCCAAGTTCAGGTGGAAACTTCTACGGTGCTGAGTCATCGTTGCAAGGCGCCTACCTATACTTTTTAAAAGCCATGGAATGGGCTGCTGAAGATGACGTGGAGATGTTTTATTTCGCATCGTTTGATGAAGAATGGAAAGTGTCTGGCGAAGCCGGTGAAGGTGACGTTGGCGCCCACTGGGGATTGTGGGATGAAACCGAAAATTTTAAGTACTCAAATTTGTTATGAATAAGACGAAACGCCTGTCCTACAAACGCGCCATCTGCTACTCGGGATTCCGAGATGGGCAAAGCCCTGATGCGGGCGTATTCCCCTCGGAGTCAGAAATTCTGGAGGATTTGAGGCTACTCGAGGGACATTGGGATGCCCTGCGGGTCTACGCCTGTGATCTGCATACCGAGCGAGTACTCAAGGTGATCGAGCGCGAGAACCTTCCCTTCACGGTCATGCTCGGTGCGTATATCGGTGCAGAGGTGAATAACCCTGGTTGTCCTTGGGGCGGTGTTTATAGTGATGAGACCCTAGCAAAAAATCGCATCAAGAATCAGCGGGAGCTGGATCGTGCTGTGGCGTGGGCTAATCGCTATGAAGCGATTGTTGACGTCGTATCTGTGGGCAACGAGGCGACCGTCGACTGGACTGACCATCTTATCGAGCCCGAGGCTGTTACCGCGTATGCGGCCTTCTTGCGTGCACGCATCTCTCAACCCGTCACTTTCTGCGAGAACTATGTTCCGTGGCTGGATAAGCTAACCGGACTCGCCGAAGAGCTGGATATCATTGCTATTCACACCTACCCAGTGTGGGAGTACAAAACGGTAGCCGAGGCGATGGCGTACACACGCCAGAACTTCGATGCGGTTCAGAGCGCGTACCCTGATAAGCAGGTCATCATTACCGAGGCTGGCTGGGCAACAGCGTCTAACGGACGCGGAATCCCGCCAGAGAACGTGGGGGAACTGTTTCAGGTAACTTATCTGCGTGAGTTGCTCGAGTGGGCGGAAAAGGAACAAATACTCGTTTACGTATTTGAGGCCTTTGATGAGAACTGGAAGGGTTCAGATCATCCGTTGGAACCAGAGAAACATTGGGGAATCTACCGAGCGGATCGCACTGGCAAACCAGCATTGTCGCTACAGCTTTAAGCCCGAGCCATAGATAAAGAACAGGCGTGCCCTCGCTAACGGGCCGTCGGAGAGTGCGCCAAATAGCGTCAAGAATAAACAACGCCCATATCCGCAGATGTTCATGCGTATACTTAGGACGCAATAAAAACTCGAGGGGTCAAGCAGTAATGAATGGCGCAGACTTACTTATCAAGAAATTAGCCGACGCAGGCGTTACCGCGTGTTTTGCAAATCCGGGCACATCAGAGATGCAGCTGGTGGCAGCACTCGACAAAGAACCCAGAATCAGAGCAGTTTTAGGGCTTTTCGAGGGAGTGGTCACAGGCGCGGCGGATGGCTTTGCGCGAATGACCGATACACCTGCGCTCACGTTACTCCATTTGGGTCCCGGCTACGCAAACGGTATTGCCAATCTGCACAACGCCTCACGCGCTCGAGTGCCGGTACTCAATATGATCGGTGATCATGCGACACACCACCTAGAACTCGACGCACCACTTACCTCAGACATCGACGGACTGACATCAGCTGTATGTGCTTGGACAGGCGTATCAACGAGCTCAGATGATCTGCCCGAGGTTGGCCTTGCAGCTTGGCAGGCCAGCATGGCCTATCCCGGTCAGGTCACCGCGTTTGTTGCTCCAGCGAACCATGCCTGGGATCCGGCAACTTCAGACGCAGACATACCACCTATCCCGGCACCCAGCAGAGTGAGTGATGAGCACATTCGTGAAGCAGCAGATGCTTTGAGAAATAGCGCGTCCCCAGCACTATTTATGGGCGGTCATGCGCTAAGAGAGGAGGGACTTATTCAGGCGGGTCGTATTGCTGAGGCGACAGGTGCACGACTCATTACTGAAACATTTTTCACCCGCCAACAGCGCGGTGCTGGAAGAGTCGAGACGGAACGTCTCCCGTATTTTGGTGAGATGGCCGCCGAGCACCTTCAAGGCCTAGATACGCTGGTGATTGTAGGAAGTAAACCGCCCGTATCGTTCTTTGCATACCCGGGCAAGCCAGGATGGCTATCGCCCGAGAACGCCAACCTTGTCCAGATGGGGGATCACACCTTTGATGCGATCGATACGCTGACTCGTATTGCTGATTCGCTCGGTGCACCCTCTGAGGTAACCAAAGTCGCCCAGCGCGTAGAGCATGAACTTGAGTCGGGGCCCATTAACGCAGTCGAACTGGGCAAAATCATCGCGAACCGCCTCCCGGAGAACGCAATTGTTTCAGACGAGGGTGCGACCAATGGTTTAGGCGCATTCCTAATGACAGGAAACGCTGCACCTCACGACTGGCTAACACTTACCGGCGGTGCCATCGGTCAGGGTCTTCCACTCGCATTAGGCGCTGCCGTCGCCTGTCCCGATCGCAAAGTGCTCGCTCTTGAAGCTGATGGGTCCGCCATGTATACCGTCCAAGCCTTGTGGACGATGGTCCGCGAGGACCTCGACGTCACCGTGCTGATCCTGAACAACGGCTCTTACGCGATTTTGAACATCGAGCTTGCACGAGTTGGCGTTGCGCAACCGGGTCCGACGGCCCTGTCACTACTCGATCTGACAAATCCTGCTATCAAGTGGACCGATATTGCTAAAGGCATGGGCATGGCTGCAGAGCGTGTTGACACTGTTGAGGCCCTTGATGGTGCCGTAGCGCGAGCCATGAGTGAGCGAGGTCCCAGACTCATAGAAGTCATTCTGTGAGGAAAAACCAGCCAGCGTAGCGTTTCAATGTGGCTCGCTTCATGGTCTATCTTGGCCGCCAAAGGCAAAACAATCCGAGTAAGTAGTCGCAACTGCGACAAACGCAACAAATCGGCTTAACAACGCGAAAATAATAGGCGGGGATTTTCGAGTTGTCTCGTATAATGCGCGCATGCGAAAACGCCTGTCGACCAATATCCGAACACTCTTTGCCGCTCTGACAACGGCATCAGTCCTCGTCGCCTGTTCATCAGAGGAAGAGACGCAGTCGCAAAATCAACGAGGATCATGGGGCACCCGCGAGCTTCCTGTTACCACTGCTCAAATCGAGCGCGCGCCGCTAATCGATTCTATAAAGTCTGTCGGCACAGCACGCGCACGACAGAGCGTGACGCTCTACCCGGAGAGTGCGGGAGTGGTAACGTTTGCAAAATTGGCACCCGACGTTCCGGTCGCTGCAGGCGAAGTCCTCCTAAAACTCGATGACCGCGATCAAACACTTGCAGTACGACAGGCTGAGGTCGAGCTCGCGGAAGCGAAGCGAACGCTCCAGCGCTACCTATCGCTCAACATGACCGAGGCCAATATCCCTCAGAGCACGATTGATACCGCACAAAGCAGCGTCGATCTTGCCGAAATCCGCTTGTCTCAGGCAAAGGTTGAGCTTTCCCGACGAGCAGTGACTGCGCCCTTCTCGGGCCGGATTGGCATTACTGATGTAGAGATTGGAGACCGTGTCGACACGTCAACTGTTGTAACAACACTCGACGATAGAAGTGTTTTGCTTGTCGACTTCACAGTTCCAGAGAGCTTTATCGGGAAAATCGTAACGGGTCTCGACGTTGATGCGCGGCAGTGGGAATCGCCGGACGACAACACGAAGGGCAAAATCGTTGCTGTTGACTCCAGAGTTGACTCATCAACGCGCGCCTTTCGCGCCAGAGCCGCTATCGATAACAGCTTAGACAGTCTTCGGCCCGGCATGGCCTTTGAGATCGACGCTTCGATCTCAAAGGGTGAATACTTGAGTGTTCCAGAGCTAGCGGTGCAGTGGGGCGCTGACGGACCCTACGTCTGGTCTGCAGCTAGCGATCGTGCGACACGAAGCCCTGTAGAAATGGTCCGCAGAGTCGATGGACGGATGTTGATTCGTGGTGATGTTCTAGAGGGCCAGCGTGTCATTCTAGAAGGCATTCAAAGCGTCCGCCCCGGCATGAAAATCAACGATCTGTCCTCAAACCAGATCCTGGCAAAGCCAAAAACAACCGATATGACGTCATCAGGTCAAGGGTCGTGAGATTGACTTGTGCTAAGCCGAGCGTCTGAGACTCGCGCATGAAAACCACCCTTAACAATCTCGCAGGTGCCGGGTTACCCGCACTCGGTGTGAAGCGCCCCTGGTTAGTTGCGGTGATGAACTTACTTGTCGCCATCGCGGGACTCGTCGCTGTCTTCGCTATCGAGGTACGTGAATTACCCGATGTAGACGAACCGGTGGTGAATGTTCGAGCCAACTTCCCCGGAGCATCTCCCGAAACGATGGATGCCGAGGTTACCCGTATCCTTGAGGGTGCCGTCGCACGTGTGAGTGGTGTTAAAGAAGTCAATTCCAACAGCGAGGAAGGCAATACCCGAATACGCGCGGTGTTTAACCCGAGCTCCGACGTTGACCGAGCTGCGGCTGATGTGCGCGAAGCGATCAGTCGAGTGCAGCGCCAACTGCCGGACAATGTCGAGCAGCTTGCGGTCTTCAAAGCAGATGAAGATGCTGAGGAAATCATGCGCGTTGCGGTACTGGCAGAGGGCATGTCCGAGCAAGACCTTGCAACCGTGGTAGAGCGCGATGTCGTGCCCGCCTTTATCTCGCTCGACGGCGTGGCAGACGTGCCCCTATTCGGATCCCGGCGTCAGATCCTTCGTGTAGAACTCGATCCCGGGCGCCTCAGTACTTACGGTCTAACGGTAACCGAAGTCAGAGCGGTGTTAGCTCAAGCACCTTTGGATGTTCCAGCTGGAAGTTTTAAGACAAGCGACCAAACATTATTGGTGCGAGCTGATGCAGCCGTCGATTCCGAGGACGATATCGGCAATCTCCTGCTTACCGACAAAGTGCGGCTTAGAGATGTTGCTAGAATCGCTTACACCCCCGACGACGCCACCTCTATCGTGAGACTCAATGGCCAGCGGATCTTGGGTGTTGGTATTGTGCGTCAAGCTGGCTCAAATACTATTCAGATTTCAGAAGGCGCCCACGAAGCTGTGGCGCGCTTTAACGCGCAACGCGATGACATAAAACTGCAAGTTATTTCTGACGAGGCCGTGTTTATCAACGGCGCCGTTACCGAAGTGCTTAGAACCCTTGGGTTTTCAGTGCTCATCGTCATTCTCACCATCCGCTTATTCTCGGGAAGCTGGCGATTCACCCTGGTGCCCGCGGTAGCAATTCCGATTTCCCTGCTAGGTACGCTTGCCGCGAGTTGGGCACTTGGATTCTCCATCAACATTCTCACACTCCTAGCCCTCGTGCTGGCAACGGGACTGATTGTCGATGACGCAATCGTTGTTCTAGAAAGCATCCAGCGCCGGCAACAGCGTGGCGAAGGCACCAGCGCCTCCTCGGTGCTCGGCACGCAGTCAGTATTTTTCGCAGTCATTGCGACGACGATGGTTCTGGTCGCCGTCTTTGTACCTATCGCCTTCCTGCCAGGTACCTCTGGCAGACTTTTCCGAGAGTTTGGACTCGTATTGACGGTCGCAGTCGCAATCTCATCCTTTGTTGCTTTGTCGCTGGTTCCCGCACTAATGGCGAGACTTGGCAAGTCCGAGCAATCAGGGACCGATGCAGCAAGGGTTAAACCTAATCTTTTACAACGCGGCTACGCAGCCATCCTCTCAAAAGTGCTCGACTACCCTTGGACTGCAGCGCTAATTTCAGTTGCGATCGCCGGTCTAGCAGGCAGTGTCTTCACCGAGTTAGAGAGCGAGATCCTACCTACGGAAGACCGCGGCAAGATCAATATGTTTGCGCGGGGGCCTGCGGGTGTTGGCCTACCCTACACCGAGCGACAAGCTGATCAGATCGAGGCCATATTTCAGCCCTATTTGGACTCAGGCATCATTGATCGGCTTTACAGCGTGGCAGGTCGCTGGGACCCGAACATCATTTACCTCGTTGGCACACTTAAGCCTTGGGAAGAGCGCGACATCTCGCAACAGGAAATCGCGGCAGAGATTCAACCGCAACTCAGCGAACTTCCGGGTGTTACCGCCCGAGTGTACGGGAGCAACAGCCTCAACATGCGAGGCGGGTGGCGCGGCGGGATCCAATTTGTGTTGCTCGGCAGTGACTACGAAGAGATATACGACGCAGCCAGAGGTTATGCTGATGCGATACGTGAGAGGCTTACCAGCGTTTCGAATCCCCGTATTGACTATACCCCCTCGCAGGCTCAGGTTGCCATCCGAATCGACCGTGAAAGACTAGCCGATCTCAATGTCTCAATCGACGAGTTGGCTCAGACGCTGCGAGTCATGGTCGATGGTGTGCAGGTCGTCGATCTCAACGGTCGAGATCAATCGATTCCTATTGTCCTGAAGGCAGGAAAGAACCGTATTCAGGGACCAAATGACTTAGTAAATCTCTTTGTACGCTCACAAGACGGTCAACTCATACCTCTCGGGTCACTGGTCACGGTCGTGGAAGAAGGTGTTCCTGATGAGCTGAGACGCTTGTATCAAAGACGTTCGATCAGTATCGACATGCAAACCGTTGAGGGTGTTGACCTGCAGACAGCGGTGGACGATTTGACTGCGCTGGCTCGCGAAGTTGTGCCCCCAAGCATTTCGGTTGTACCCGAAGGCGAAGCAGCGCGGCTGGGCGAATCACGCCGTGACTCGCTCTATGCCTACGGGCTTGCACTTTTGATTGTGTTCCTCGTTCTGGTTGCGCAGTTTGAAAGCCTCACCTCGGCACTTGTGATAATGACCATCGTGCCCTTCGGACTCGCAGCGGCAATCTTTGCCCTTTTCATTACAGGAACGTCCCTCAACGTTTACTCGCAAGTGGGGCTTGTTATGCTGATAGGCTTGATCGCAAAGAACGGCATCCTGCTCGTCGAATTTGCCGATCAGCAGCGCGATGCGGGTGCCAGCGTTAGAGAGGCCATCGAGAATGCGGCCAATATTCGCCTCAGGCCCATTGCGATGACGTTGATATCCACCGTTTTGGGTGCGCTACCACTCATCTTGTCTTCCGGCCCCGGGTCAGAGGCCCGCGAGGCTGTTGGATGGGTTGTTTTTGGTGGTTTAGGCCTCGCAGCCTTCTTCACACTGTTTCTGACTCCCGTCATTTATCTTGGCGTCGCGCGCTTTTCCAAACCACGTGCTGATTCGCAGCAAAAACTGGAACGAGAGTTACAGCTCTCCAGCGACCTTTAAGCTCCTAAGCTACCTGACGCTGCAGGACATTGCGGCAAATGAAACTCGCATCTCGCCTGTGAACCTGCCTTTGTGTTTCATTTGTGCCACTATTAGTGCAAAGAAAAACGACAGAGGTGAGATCTGTGCCGACCATCAAAATCAATGGAAAAAACCAATCGTTTAAGGGCCTAGACCCCTCAATGCCTTTACTTTGGGCGTTGCGGGACCATGCAGGTATTCAGGGCGTTAAGTACGGGTGCGGCGTGGGTCAGTGCGGTGCTTGCACTGTATGGCTTGATGGCTTTGCGACACGTTCTTGCCAACTCACGGTCGGAGCGCTCGATGGCCGGTCCATTACTACGATCGAAGGCCTCGCTGGCGATAACTTACATCCCGTTCAGCAGGCATGGATCGACAAAGACGTAGCACAGTGTGGGTACTGCCAAGCGGGTCAAATCATGTCAGCCGCGGCGCTTCTCGAACGCAACCCCAGTCCAACGGACGACGAAATCGACGCAGCCATGGCGGGTAATATCTGCCGCTGTGGCACCTATGTCCGGATCAAGTCAGCGATCAAAGCCGCGAGTGGCGCTATGACCGCCTCTGCCCTCTTCTACGATGCAACACAGTCAGAGGAGGCCACCGCATGAGCTCATCAGTTGACCGTAAAACAAACGAAGGGCGCCGCAATTTTCTGAAAGCGTCGCTCGGCCTCGCCCTGACATCCTCGGGCGGTATCTCCATCATGTCTGCCGTGGCGGCAGAAGCGTCGGGGACACTCAATGCCTACGTCGAAATCGACGGTGATGGAAAGGTCACTATCTTTGCGCCGAACCCAGAGGTCGGTCAGGGTGTTAACACATCCCTGCCGATGATTGTTGCCGAAGAGCTCGACGCTAATTGGGACGACGTTGTGTGTAAGGCAGCACCTGTCGCACCAAACTTCGGCGCCCAGTTCGCAGGTGGTTCATTATCAACACCCATGCGCTGGGATGAACTTCGTAAAGTAGGCGCAACCGCGCGCGAGATGTTGTGTCAGGCGGCAGCGAAACAATGGAAAGTCGCACGCTCTGAACTCACCACCAGCAAATCAATGGTTATGCATTCGGGCAGCGGAAGAAGTGCCAGCTATAAGGAGTTGGTCGCCAACGCAGCATCGATACCTGTGCCCGAGGAGTCAACGGTCACGCTAAAAAGTGCGAGCGACTACCAGCTACTGGGTAAGCGCGTGGTTAACGCATCAGCGGCAGATATCGTTGTTGGGAATCCGATTTTTGGCATCGACGCGACCGCACCGGGCATGGTTTACGCCACCTACGTGAAGTGCCCTTCAATTGGCGGCATTGCAAAATCTGCGAATCTTGATGCCGTCAAAGACCTCCCCGGTGTTATCGATGCCTTTATTCTCGAAGGCACACCCGGTGCGCTTGATTTTGGCGCCCTTCGAAACATGCACGCTTTCGCTCCCGGTGTCGCGATCGTCGCAAAAGACACATGGTCCGCATTCAAAGCAAGAAAATCGCTCACCGTGGAGTGGGATTACGCCACGGCCTCAAAAGACGATAGTAACGCGCTAAAAGCTGAGGCCTTGGCAATCCTGAACTCCGGCGCCGGCGAAAAAGATATCGAACGCACAGGTGACGTTGATGCTGCGTTTGCGCAGGCAGACCTTACCGGCGATGCCATTTATCAAATGGACTTCGTCTCACACGCACAATTAGAGCCACAAGGTGTTGTTGTCGAAGTGAAGGGGAACGGCGTAGAAGTCTGGAGTAGCAGCCAAACACCGGTTTTCATCACCCAGAACATCGCCAACCAACTCGGCACTGACGTCAAGAATGTCACCGTCCATCAGATTCGTGGCGGAGGTGGTTTTGGTCGCCGCCTGTCCAATGAGCCGGTCTTTGAGGCAGCAGCGATCTCGCAGCGTGTTGGGAAGCCAGTCAAACTCCAGTGGTCGCGTGAAGACGATATGTCCTTTGATTACTATCGCTCAGCGACCAACTACCGCCTTCAGGGAGCTGTCACTAACGGCAAGCTCGTGGGTTGGAAAAACCTGATTGCGGCTGGCTCACGCGATGACGAGAACCCCAATTACGCCGCCGGTTACAGGCCTTTTGATTTCCCGGGAAAAGTCATCCCGAACGTCGCCATTGAGCAAACGCTCTTCAAGTCAGAAACACCCACCGGTCCCTGGCGAGCCCCCATCTCTAACGTGTATGCCTTCGCGGAGCAGTCGTTCATTGCCGAGCTCGCACACCAAGCAGGCATAGACCACAAAATCTTCTTGCTCGACGCCATTGGCAATCAGGGCTGGATCAAGGAAGGCGATATTCAGAGCCTTAACACAGCACGCGCTCGCGCTGTCATCGAGGCAGCAACGAGCGCTGCGGGCTGGGGTCGAAAACTTCCTGAGGGTCGTGGCTTAGGTCTTGGCTTCTTCTTGAGCCACGCAGGCCACATTGCCGAGGTTGCCGAAGTTAGTGTGGAGGGCAATAACGTCACCGTGCACGACGTCTGGCTCGCCGCTGATGTCGGTCAAGTGGTCAATCTCTCTGGCCTTGAGAATCAGCTACAAGGATCAGTGGTCGACGGTGTGAGCGCTATGGCTGCGCAGTCGATCACGGTTAAGAACGGTGCGGTTGTCGAGAGTAATTACGACAGTTACCCGTTGCTGCGCATGCCCCAGAGCCCACGCGTGCACGTGCAAACGCTCGATTCAGGCTATCGGCCAAGTGGTGCTGGCGAGCCTGCCTTGCCACCTTTGGCGCCTGCCGTTTGCAACGCCATTTTCAACGCCTGCGGCAAGCGAATTCGATCGCTTCCCATCAGTAACGAAGGATTCACCATCGTTTAATGTGGTTTCGGGGTCTTAACTCATAGACACAAAAAAGCCCCCGATTGGGGGCTTTTTAATTTTCAACTCGACGGTTAGGTCATCAAGCGCCTACAGCCGCAACAGAGGGTGAGGCCTCTGCGTCGCTACGCAGGTCCGCTTTGATAACCGGCAGCGTTCTGACGCGCTTGCCAGTTGCATCAAAAATGGCATTAGCCAACGCAGGAGCCACTCCCGGTGTACCCGGCTCACCTGCACCGCCCATCTCTGCACCGCTATTGATGATGTGCGTCTCAATGACAGGTGCGTCGTGCATACGAATTGCATCGTAGTCGGCAAAACTGCTTTGTGCGACAGCGCCCTTCTCGATGGTGATCTCACCGTACATCGCCGCACTTAGGCCGTAAATTACACCTGATTCGACTTGGGCCTTCATACCATCGGGCGATACGGCATAGCCGGCGTCAATCACGGCAACCACGCGGTCTACCCAGGTCTTGCCACCCGATACGGTAACCTCCACAACTTGGCCAACAATCGAACCGAAGGACTCCTGCAGCGAGATACCGCGGCCACGGCCCTCTTCCATAGGACGTCCCCAACCCGCTTCCTTGGCCACTCGATTGAGCACGGCAAGCATGCGAGGCTTGTCTTTGAGCATCTCAGCGCGGAACTCGTAAGGATCGCGCCCTGCAGCATGCGCCGCCTCATCGACAAAGGACTCTGTGAAAAAACCGTGTTGCGAGTGATCGACGCTTCGCCACGCACCAAAGGGCACGTGCGTTGGGCTGGCGACGTGACCAATGTCCTGTGACGCTACTGCGTAAGGGATGAGCGGCGCTTCTACGGGCTCGTGCTTATCGACATAGGTGTTTTGCCAGGCCACCAACTTACCGTCGGCATCGACGCCTGCCTTGAATCGGCTCTGAACCGCAGGGCGATAGAAATCCTGCTTAATGTCTTCATCGCGCGAGTAAACCATCTGTACCGGTCTACCGACTTGGCGAGCAATCATAGCGGCCTGCAAGGCGTAATCCGCATTGCTCTTACGTCCAAAGCCACCGCCCATGAAGTAGTTGTGCAGGGTGACTTGCTCTAAATCCAAGCCAAGACTCGCGGCGAGGTGCTGTCGGAAGCCCAATGGGTTCTGACACCCTACCCAGATCTCAGCACGGTCGGCTGTCACTTCTGCCGTCGCATTTGGCGGCTCCATACACGTATGTGCCAGATAGGGCACACGATAATCGGCCGTTAGCACCGTGGCTGCGCCATCAAACGCTGCGTTGGCGTCTCCCACAGCGACATCGTTCGCACGATCGACACCTGCCGTGATATCACGATCAAATTGCTCGAAGATTGAAGCACTGGAGACTTGCTCTTTACCGTTTGTGTTCCACTCGATATCAAGCGCCGCAAGCGCCTTTTCGGCCTTCCAGTAGCTGTCTGCCACAACCGCGATGGTATCGCCCGCGGAATAGGAACCTACCAGCCCTGCAGCACTCGAAGGTCCCATTTTGACAACATCGATAACGCCTTTCATGGCGCGTGCTGCGCTGTCATCAACGCGTCGCAACGAACCACCTGCGACAGGTGTTCGCTTAACAGCGGCATAGACCATACCAGGTCTTTTAACATCCATTGCAAACATCGCAGTGCCATCGACCTTGGACGGAATATCGTGACGCGGCTTGCTCTGACCCATAACAGAAAACTCACTGGTCTTCTTAAGCTTAGGCGTTGAAGACGGCGTCATTGCAGCCGCTGCGGCAGCAAACTCCGAATACGGCGCAGACCGCCCCGTACTATCATGATGAAGCATGCTCTTAGCAGTTCGAATCTCCCCCGCGGGAACACCCCAGGCTTTCGCAGCTGTCTTGACTAGCATCTCGCGTACCGATGCGCCCGCTGCGCGAAGGAAGTACTGACCGGTGGTACGGATACTCATGCTGCCACCCGTCACCTGCATACCCATTGCGTCTGCCAGGTTGAGCATAAGACCATCGACGGTTGGAACAACGGCATCGGGGAAATCAACGCCCTTGAACAGATACCCACGGCCCACAGCCATATTGGCGTACTCAGCGTCCGCTGGCGCTTCTTCAAAACGCATCAGGTCCCAATCCGCGTCGAGCTCCTCAGCCAGCATTTGAGTCAGTGCCGTCTGCGCACCTTGCCCCATCTCTGAGTGCGGCAAAATTGCAGTCGCGCGATTCTGATCGTCTATTTTGAGGTAGATGTGAAGTAGATTTTCTCCTTCGCCAGTAACCAAATGGCCTGCTGTCTCAGTCGGATTGCCCGGACGCACAGCGATACCAATGACTAGCCCTGTACCACCAAGAACACCTGCAGATAAAACACCGCGTCTAGTCCACTTACCCATTCTGACTTCCCTCCATCGCATCGTAGAAAGATGCGCCGGCGACTTGCTTAATCGCTGATCGAATTCTTCCATACATGCCACAGCGGCAGACGTTGCCTTTCATCGCCTTATCAATATCGCTATCCGACGGGTTTGGATTCTCAGCCAGCAGCGCAGCTGCCGACATCAACTGACCCGACTGGCAATAACCGCACTGAGGCGCTTGCTGATCAATCCAAGCTTGCTGGAGTGCATGAAGCGAGCCATCGGCATTCTTTAGGCCTTCAATCGTCGTGACGCTCGCTCCCTCGAGAGAGGCAACCGGCGTGATACAGGAGCGCTGTGCACGCCCATTCACATGAATGGTGCATGCGCCGCATTGCGCCATGCCGCATCCGAATTTTGTGCCGGTTAGGTCGAGTTGTTCTCGAATAACCCAGAGCGCGGGTGTGTCGGGATCAGTATCAACTGTCCTTACTTCACCGTTGAGTGTAAACGTTGTCATCAGCTATTCCTCGTTTGTGAAGCGCTCAAGGAGGCACTTCAGTGTCGCTAGTATGATCGAATTTCTCGCTCATTGCTCATGAATACGATCATCCTGATTAACGATAAAATGAGCCGACAAACCACTGTTGACTCGTGGTCAGTCAATTTAATGACTGGCGGTCATTTGTCAAGCGAGTTACTATCGGGCGATGACATCTAACATTTCTCAACTTAAACGCGCACGAACTCCGGAGCAGAAGAGCGACCGACGAGATACGATCCTTGTCACAGCCAAAACACTCTTCATGGAGGCAGGCTATGAAGGTTTCTCTATGGGGATTTTGTCCAAGCGCGCGGGCGTCGCAAAGGGCACGCTATATCTCTACTTTGGTACCAAAGAAGAGGTGTTGCTCTCGCTTTACAGTGAGGAATTCGAGCGGTTTTGTAGTGAACTGACGGCAGGCATACCTGCGGAAATAACTGATGCGGATTTTGTGTCACGCATCTATGAGACGAGTGTTTCCGACCCCTTATTCCTAGCACTGCATGCGAGACTTGGAACGGTTATCGAGCAAAATATTTCAGTCGAGGCGCTCATTACTTCGAAGCGCAGTGTGGCGAAGCACTTCCAGACCATGGTTAATCAGTTATCACGCCCACTCGACTTGGATTACGAGCAGACATTAGCTGCACTAACCGGCATATCAGCCTTACTTACCGGGTCCTATGGTGGTGCACCTACGTCGGTCTTGGAGACTGAAACTATTCCAGAGGATGTGGCTAGCTTTATCGGGCAGTTCGATATGAAGACCCGTTTTGAGAAAAATGCGGGTTACATTCTCCAGGGAATCCGTGCTTTTGGCGGCAAATAACATCTAGCGTCCAGTTCATCATGCGCATCCCAAGAGTTTCTTTTACAGTACCCGTCATGAACGCCAACTATCGCTTGCAATACCGAATTCAAAAACCACCAAAGTCCTCAGTGCGCACGGGAGTTGCAAAATGACTATGCAATTGTCGGCAATGCTATCCACCTGGGCACCCAAGCGAGACAGCGAGGACTGGGTCCTAGGAACCGTCTTCAAAACCGAGGGATCAAGCTATCGCAAACCGGGTGCAATGAGCCTGATTAGCTCAGGCGGCGACCAATTGGGGCTGTTAAGCGGTGGCTGTCTGGAGGCCGATATCAGACTAAACGCCCGCAAAGTCATGGCGTCAGGCATTCCCGTCTGCATTCGCTACGATGGCGACGATGAGGATGATCTGTCTTACCGTTTAGGTATCGGCTGTGGTGGCGTTGTTTACGTTCTACTCGAGCTCATAAACGCAGAGAACAACTACCAACGCTTACTCGAGATTCAAACTGCGCTTAAGGCGAGACAAAGCGGGCAACTGCGCCAACACATTCCTCAAGCGGGAGAACGCTCACTTCCGAGTTCCTTTTCGGTCGATTCAGTGCTCATCCGCAAACGCACAAAAAGTGTTTTTCATGAAGCCGACGGCGACAACTGGCTGGACTCACACATAACCCCAGCGCCACACTTTCTCGTTGCAGGTGGTGGCATAGATGCGCAGCCCGTTGTCATTCTTGCAAAACAGCTGGGCTGGGAAACCACGGTTTGGGACCCGCGCCCAGCCAATGCAAGGGACGAGTTTTTCCATATGGCCGATCATCGCTTGCGCTGCTCAGCGGCAGAGCTGGCCGATCACGTTCAAGGGCTATCCATTAATGCCGCCATGGTTATGACGCACAGCGTGCCGATGGATGCAGAAAGTTTAAAGGCGCTGTCGGGACGGGGTCTCGACTATGTTGGCCTACTGGGCCCTACCCACCGCCGTGAGGAAGTCTTCGAGGAAGCGGGTCTCATTGATGCTGATTTCAAACCTACCGTAGACGGTCCTGCCGGTTTCGATATCGGCGGTGAACTGCCTGAGAGCATCGCACTCTCCATTATCGCAAAGTGTCACGATTCTATTTTCGGTTCCAGTTCTCGCTCTGGCGATGTAAGCCGGTCTACCAAGGACCATGACTGATTCGCGGCTCGGTATTGTGATTCTCGCTGCCGGCGAGGCCCGTCGATTCGGTGCGTGCAAGCAACTCGCAATTTTCCAAAGCAAGCCGTTACTTCAACACGTTTTAGACGCCGCTCTTCCCCTACCCCACAAGCGACTTGTGGTCATTACGGGAAAGTATGACCGGGAAATAAAAAATGCTCTCAACAACGGATTATTAAGCGATGCTGAGCTCGCTTATAACCCCAATTGGCCTGAGGGTATGAGTAGCTCGATACGCTTAGGGTGCCAGCTTCTTGGCAGTGACTGTGATCAAATCTTAGTGCTGCTGGCTGATCAAATTTTAGTATCAACCGACGAGCTTAGTACACTTATTGAAGGGACAGACAGCACCGGAATCGCGTGTGCAGGTTTTAGCGCAACGGTTGGTCCACCCGCTTTGTTCGGAAGAGCGTTTTACCCTGCACTGTTGTCACTTAACGCTGAGAATGGTGCAAAACGAATCCTGACTAATCCTGAAAATCACGTTCGAGTTGTCCCAATGGCGTCCGCAGGCTGGGACATCGATGCTCCCGAGGACCTTGAAAATTTAACGGACGTCGGATCCTATATTTTTGGCAATTAAAGGCCTTTCCTATGAATAATCAACAACAAAAAGAGATGTGGAACGGCCGAGCTGGCGCGAGTTGGGTGAGACACAACACGCTGCTCGAGCAGTTACTCGCAGAGCCAGGGCGTCGCTGCATGGACTCGCTATCCCTGCCAGCCGGAGCGCAGATCCTCGATGTGGGTTGTGGCTGCGGCAACCAAACCTTGGAGTGGGCATCACGGTTAGATTCAGACGCCACGATTACCGGTGTAGATATTTCAGAGCCGATGCTTGCCTTGGCCGAGGACCTCAAAGCAGCAAATCAAAGAGAGCTCAAGGCTAAGGTCGAATTTGTCGTCGGAGACGCGAGTGACTCCCTATTCCCGAATGAAACCTTTGACGTTGTCTACTCACGTTTTGGGGTCATGTTCTTCGCCGACCCCACCGCTGCTTTCACCACACTCCGCGAAACACTCAAACCCAAGGGCCAACTGGGCTTTATCTGTTGGCAGAGTCCAGCGCTCAATCCCTTCTTCACAGCGCCGATGCAAGCGGCGCTCTCGGTGCTTTCTCCCCCGCCACCTGCGAAGCCGGGTGCACCGGGTCCGTTTGGATTGGCCGACAGAGATGTCATCCAGAGCGTGCTTACCGGCGCAGGCTTCACGGACCTGAATATCGATCCGTTGGCACTGCAACTATCAGTGGGTGCATCACAGTCCTATGACGAAATCTTTGAGGAACTCGTTCAAATAGGCCCTGCGGCTGCCCTTATCGCTGAGAGCGATCCCGCACTGAAGGATCGCGCACGACAGGCAATTTATGAGCGCCTATGCGATTTTTACTCACAGGGGCACGGCATTTCATTCGACGCTAACTTTTGGCTAGTCACTGCGAGACGCTAGCTAGCCGACCAGCATCCCGGTCAGTCCTGCACCCTGAGAGCTTCCTTCAAAGTTTGCCCAGTTTGGTAAAACGGAACTAAGTGACTCCGGCGCCACGCCCATCCATCGTGAAACCTCTGCGTACATGGCATCGGTCGCTGTACTCGGTAAGAAGCGGCCCCGTCCGACATCGAGTGGATTGTCCTCGACTTGCTCAGGGAAGTGCCCATACAACTGGCCACCCTGCACCGCTCCGCCCATTACCATCGCATTACCACCCCAGCCGTGATCTGAGCCTCTTCCATTAGATGTCAGGGTTCGACCAAAATCGGAGATCGTGAAAGTAGTGACCTGATTGGATAAACCCAATTCATCGAGCGCTGCCTGAAATTGCCCAAGACCAGAATCTAGCGCAGGCAACATCTCCGCTTGTTGTCCCAGGGTGTCTTCATGATGATCCCAACCGCCGAAGGTGACGAAAAATGTCTGACGTGTCACTCCAAGCTCCTGGTGAACACTAGCGAGTTCCGCTATGCGCTTCATGGCTGCTGAGAAGGAATCCTCTGCAAATGGCGTACTGATATTGCTCGCCTGTGCGAGCGCCGAAGAAAAAATCTCACCAGCATCAATTGCCGACTGAATTTTATTTCCATACACGGTTTGTAGCGTCGATGCACTGGAGTCATACAACAGGCTATCGAACGCACGCCTAAAGAGCTCGTTGTTGAGGCCGCTAATCGTTTGGACACCGCGATTTGGACTAATGGCGTAGGAGCCTGTAGCCGCTCCGGCCTGGAACGAATTATTGCCGGACATGGAGATATTTCCAGCGATCGCAAGACCGGTATTTGCACCCGGTAGCGCATCAATTAACCTTCCACCAAAACCTGTCCCTGATCTATTGGCTGGCGTAGCCGTCTGCCAACTAAGAATCTGATCAGAGTGAGAGAATAAACCGAGTGGTAATCTCACAGATTCCGCATCCAACGCCGCCCGGGTAGTAGGCTCAACTAAGGGCCCCACGTTCGTCACGAGCGTTGCCTGCCCCGCATTAAAGCGTTGCTGCAAACTCGTCATCGCTGGGTGCAACCCAAACTGGGCACCTTCATGCTCGCCATCAAGCGGCAGGAGATCATTTTTTCTCAACGCTAGGTCGGATCTCCGAGCCTGATAGCGGTTGTAAGCCAGCTCAGAGCGAGGCACCAGAATGTTAAAACTGTCAGCTCCCCCAGCCAGCAATACACAGACCACTGCGCGGTACTCCTCTGAGGCACTTGCTCGAGCAGATCCAAGAATTGAGAACGGCATAGTGGAGGCCATGGTCATGCTTACAGCACTACCTATTCCATTTTTTAAGAAATGTCTTCTATTCATCATCACAGGTTCCTCTCAGCTACTACCTGGTCAGGCGCAGTCATGGCAAGGTAAAGGGCCAGTTTTACGCGATCGGTGTCAGATAGGCTCGCGGCCTCGTCGAGAGCGCCAGAGATAACTGCTCGCGTGTGCGAGCTCATTGTGCCCGCGAAAAACAACCTCTCTATGCGTAAAAGCAGCGCCTCATGATCACCAGCCAAATCGACCAGTGAGGTCAAATCCAGTCGCATTTCAGGAAGTTCGGAATCGTTGTGCATCGGGCGATTGCCATACAACATCTGCGCCATCAGATTCGTTATGCCAACAATGGTGTCCTCGGTGGTAATTTGCATTTCAGGCGCCAAGAAACCCTCACCCCCTTGCGGTCGATAGAACGGAGAGTAGAAATTAAAAACACTGGGGGCGGTTAAAATCATCTGTCCAGACGCGTTCTGAACAAAAAATCCAGTAACTCCAATGTCGGTGCCTTCTGAAGGGGTGGTGTTTAACGCACGATTTGCTGCGACAAACCGGCGGAACGGTTCCCTAACTCGCGATGCTTGCTCAACCTCAGCATCGGTCAGAATAGCGCGGATTACCGCCTTCATATCGCCCCTCACACCGTCGCCGTTATCAGCGAATACCGCGGAAATTCGACTCACGTACTCCGGTGAAGGATTAGACGTCACTAACCTTTGAATAAGCTGTTTACCCACAAAGGGTCCAACATTTGGATGGTTGAAAAGGTTGTCTATCGCGTCATCAATATCTTTAATACCTGTTTGGCCTTGTGGAGCTACAAATCCATTGAGTAGATATTTCTCTCCCGGTTCGTGATAGTCGTCAAACATAACCATAGGGGTGTGTAACACGGCCCTGTTACGTCCAAATTGGGGC
This sequence comes from Luminiphilus sp., assembly GCA_965662305.1. Classification (GTDB taxonomy): domain Bacteria; phylum Pseudomonadota; class Gammaproteobacteria; order Pseudomonadales; family Halieaceae; genus Luminiphilus. The sequence goes on along the minus strand of CBFIHK010000009.1, from coordinate 26,910 downwards.
TCCTGCCCAGCTGCGCCAGCGTAGGCGAGACCTGTAAAAATCTTCGCAAACTCCCGGATATCGGCATTGTCATAAGTGGGTATCGCTTGCCCCTCGGAATCGAGTTTCTGGGAGCCATCCTGATTCAACTCATAAAGACCAATAGTGAAAAGCTGCATTACCTCGCGCGCGTAGTTCTCGTCCGGAAAAGTATTAGCATCCTGGTCGGTCTTTGCATTGTTGACGTGGCTTAGATAAAAGCCCATGGCGGGATGTAGTGTCACAGCGCGCAATAAGTCGCGATAGTTACCGAAGCTATGTTCAAGTAAGGTGTCGTAATAACTGGAGAGTCCCAAAGGATTGTCAGTAAGCACCCCGCTCTGCGAAATTACAAACAGCTGGGTCAAAGCGTACGCAGTGACCTGCCTTAGCTGATCTGGCGCAGTCAAAGCATTCTCGAAAAAAGCGAATCGTCTAAAGAGCCCGGGAAATATGGGACTGTCTTGGTTGTTAAATGAGTATTGCGCACCATAGCGCCGCACAATGGGTTCGTGTTGAGTAATTGGCATCGCAAATTGCGCGTCGAGCCAGGCTTCTACACCCTCATCTGCAACGGCTTCGATATCGCTATAACGGGCGCCAAATGATCCGAGATCAAGCATGAGTGCAGCGGTCCGATAGGCTTCATCTGATGGTCCAGACGCTCCACCGCCGCTCGAGCCGCCGGATCCAGAACCACCTGACCCTGAGCCGCCGCCAGAGCCGGAACCACCAGACCCGGAGCCGCCGCCAGACCCGGACCCGCCACTGTTCGATCCCGGAGGATCCGCGGGCGTGCCACCGCCACCGCCACAAGCGGTGAACAGTGATACCAAAATGAGAACTAAGAGAGGGTTTTTCATCTGATTTCACCACTCCTTATCATTGATCTTGCTATTGCTTACGACCGAAACCTGTTTTCCCGTTGAGACGATTTCTTGGTCTGCGTGAAACCAACATACCGAGACAAAGCAAGAATTTCGCAATTTTGATTTCAAATTGCGAAATCTATCGCATTTTAGGAGTTATTTTGCGCATATCAAAAATAGAGCAGGTGGGCTGTCTGAGCATTTAAATTTATGCAGTCGACATATATTCTCGTTGCGCGATGTGGCAGGGATTACGGCATAACGCGCAATACCCGCCACCATCCTGAGCGTTTAGAAAACCAAAATGGAAATTAATATGAGTAGAGAGTTTGAAGTAGTTGTCTATGGTGCAAGTGGGTTTACCGGCCGATTGGTGGCCGAGTACATGGGAAATACCTACGGAACCAATGTTAACTGGGCAATGGCTGGCAGGAGCCAAGCAAAGCTTGCCGAGGTTCGAGAGTTGATCGGCGTATCAGCCGATATACCGCTTGTGACCGCTGATGCGGCTAATGAGGCTTCGCTGCGAGACATGGTCAAGCGCGCTTCATGCATCTGCACGACTGTAGGTCCTTACCAGTTATACGGCTCTGAACTCGTCAGATTGTGCGCCGAAGAAGGGACTCACTATGTGGACCTCTCCGGGGAACCCGGTTGGATGCACGAGATGATTGCCGCACACCATGACACCGCACGCGCCTCCGGCGCTCGCATTGTGCATAGCTGTGGCTTTGACTCGATCCCTTTCGACCTCGGTGTCTACTTCCTACAAAAAGCGTCGATTGATCAAACAGGCGCACCCATGAGTCGTGTTCGTGGCCGCGTCCGTGCAATGAACGGCGAGTTCTCGGGCGGAACAGCGGCGTCATTAGGTGCAACGATGGCGGCGCTGAAAACCAACCCAGGGCTTCTGAAGGTACTGGCCAACCCCTTCTCGCTCGCCAATGGCTTCCAAGGTCCCGAACAGCCCTCGGATGCAAAGCCATACGAAGATGAAGCCATCGGCTCTTGGGTTGCTCCCTTTATCATGGCGCCCATAAATACCAAAAACGTTCACCGCTCGAACGCTCTACTAAACCACCTTTATGGCGAAGACTTTGAGTACGACGAAATGATGGTAACGGGTCCTGGTGAGCAAGGTGCAGCGGTTGCCAAGATGGTGGCTACCAGCAACCCGCTCGAGGGTGATGACGTGCCAAAGCCCGGTGAGGGTCCCTCTAAAGAGAGCCGCGAAGCCGGTCATTACGACGTGCTGTTTGTCGGCACAAACGCCAACGGCGATCGCATAGAAGCCACCGTTACGGGCGATATGGATCCCGGTTACGGCTCAACCTCCAAGATGATTGCAGAGAGTGCGCTGTGTATTGTGCAGGACTGCGAAGATTTGCCAGGAGGTGTCTATACGCCAGCGCCTGCAATGGGCGAAAAGCTCATTAAGCGTCTTGTCGCGAACGCAGGGCTTACCTTTGATATGGGCGCATAAGCCCAGAACCCACGAGCCCAGAAAAAAGGCTTGTTAATTCCGGCCTATTAGGCGGTGCTGAGGCAAATCCTCGGCACCGCTCAACACCAGAAATCCCGCAAAAATCGCCAGATTTTTCACGAAGTTTTGTGTCTCATGAGCTTGGCTCACACCTTCATAAGCATTCCAAAAATCGTGCATGCCCAAATTAATAATCAAGGTCATGCCTGCAAGCATCAGTGCTACTTGGCTGATACGCATACCTATCATCAACATCATCCCGCCGCCGATCTGGAGAATGATCGTTATGGGAAGTAGCAATTCTGGAGCCGGTATGTTGTGAAGCGCCATATAGCTCAAAGTGTCGGCATAGCCGGTCACTTTGGAAATGCCGGGAAGAAAAAAATAGAGACCGAGCAAAAATCGGCCGAGGGTGATAGCAAAGTTCATTGTTATTGTTCTCCGTAAATTGGGTTTCCATTTAACACTGATATACACCTGATGTGCACCTTCTTGCCTACCTCCTTGCGCGCACGTTTTCTTCTACGTCGTCACGTGCACCTTTTCGCCTATATCCTCGCGGGCCCCTTGAAAGCACTAACACGGGTGATGGCTGTAAGAACTATCATTCAAACAGAAACAAAAAGGGCGCCCAAGGCGCCCTTTCTAAACAGCAGATCGGCTCACACGAGAGTTTCACCGGCAGCCAATTTCTCAGCCACGATAGCAGGCGCTTCAAAACGATCACCGTAGGCTGCACTCAGTTCACCGCATCGATCGATGAAATTTTGTTGGCCGTAGGTATTAACGAACTGCAAGAGTCCACCGGTCCACGCCGGTGCACCGATCCCCATGATTGAACCGATATTGCCATCAGCCACGCTGCGGAGCACACCTGTCTCAAGGCACTTGAGAGCCTCGATGACTTGACGGAACAACAGACGCTCTTTGACGTCTTGATCGGAGATTTCTACGCCTTCTTTACCGTAGAGCTCGGCAAGTCCCGACCAAACCTCTTTGGAGCCATCGGCACCGTACTCATAGAAACCACCACCGTGGTAACGGCCACCGCGCCCATGATCACCGATCATGGTGTCAACGACGCTTGCTGTTATTGAGCGATCATCTCCCTCGATGGCCAGGCCCATCTCCTTCCAGGTCTCCTGAGCTTTACGAGACAACTCGAGGCTAACCTCGTCATAGACGGTTAAAGGCCCAACCGGCATACCCACTGCCTTACCTAGATTATCGATGCGAACGGGCTTCACACCCTCTACCAGCATGCGCACACCTTCATCGAGATAGGTACCAAAAGTACGCGAAGTAAAGAAACCGAGCGAATCATTCACAACAATGGGCGTCTTCTTGATTTGCTTGGTGTAATCGAAGGCCTTAGCCAGTGCGACATCACCGGTTTTCTCACCCATAATGATCTCAACGAGCGGCATCTTGTCGACGGGAGAGAAGAAGTGAATACCAATGAAATTCTCAGCGTTTTGGCTGGCCTCTGCCAACTGAGTAATCGGCAGCGTGGATGTGTTTGATCCCCAGATGCCTCCCTCCGCCATACGAGGCTCGAGATCACGCGTCATTTGGTGCTTCAGATTCATATTCTCGAACACCGCTTCGATGATGAGATCACAACCATCTAGGTCCGCATCTGATGCTGTCGGATGAATCAAAGACAGCACCTCTGCCATTTTCTCTGCCGTCATGCGACCTTTATCAACCCGCTTTTGGAGCAATGCTTCTGTGTAGGCCTTACCTTTTTCAGCTGCTTCCAGACTGATGTCTTTAAGGACAACCTGGATGCCAACCATTGCTGAAGAGTACGCAATACCCTGCCCCATCATGCCCGCACCCAGTACGCCAACCTTCTCGGTCTTCTGCGGCGGAATATCTTTAGGACGCGAGGCACCACCATTGATCTTGTTCATCTGGAAGAAGAACGTATTAATCATGTTCTTGGCTTGAGGCGTAAGCGCAAGTTCTGCCAGTCCGCGACTTTCGATGCGCATTGCCGTCTCGAAATCGACCGTAAGAGCCTGAACAGCCACGTCGAAGATTTTCTCAGGTGCAGGCAACAAACCGCGCGTGTTCTTGCGAATCATAGGCGCGCCCATTGTGACCATCTGCGCTACCTGTGGGTTGCGGATGTTGCCACCGGGGATTTTATAACCCTTGGTATCCCAGGGCTGAGTACGTGCTGCCTCATCGTCCTTGTTATCCATGACCCACTGCTTGGCAGCAGCGACGAGTTGCTCTCTGTCTTCAACCACTGCGTTGATCAAACCGGAGGCCAAGGCCTTTTCAGGCGCAACGCGCTTACCTTCGACGATGTATTCATTGGCCGCCATCAGCCCCATGAGATAAACCGCCTTGACGTTACCACCGCCTCCGGGAAGCAGACCCAGCGTCACCTCGGGGAAGCCGAGCTGGACACTTCGGTGGTTCCAGGCGATACGGTGGTGGCACGAGAGTGCTAGCTCTAGACCACCGCCCAGCGCTGCACCATTGATGGCAGCGCAAACGGGGGCTTCAAGCTTTTCCAGGCGTCGCATAGCGGCCTTGGTCGCACACATTCCATTGAAAAAATCTTCAACCGTGTCTTCGGTAACCTGGCAGAGCATATTCAGATCACCGCCGGCGAAGAAGGTTGATTTGCCTGACGTCAAAACGACACCGGCAAGCTCCGTCTCTGCCTCTAGTTTGTCGAGTGTCGCCTCAAGAAGCGGAAGAAAGGCATCGCTCATGGAGTTAACGGGCCCATCCATATCCATGGTGACCGTGACTACATTGTTGTCGTCTTTATCGTAATGAAAACTCATTTTCTCTAACTCCTAATACCGCTCAGACGCGCTCAATAATGGTTGATATACCCATGCCGCCACCGACACAGAGCGAGAGCATGGCGCGCTTAAGGTTTCTGCGCTCAAGCTCGTCGACCATGGCGCTTACTAGGCATCCGCCGGTCGCACCGAGTGGGTGTCCCATAGCAATCGCACCACCGACGACGTTGGTAATCTCGTGACTAATGTCTAGATCTTTCATGTAACGAAGGGCTACAGACGCAAACGCCTCATTGATCTCCCAGAGATCGATGTCGTCAGGCGTTAATCCCGCTTTTGCGAGGCACTTCTTCGCAGCAGGTCCGGGACCTGTCAGCATGATGATGGGGTCGGTCGAGAGGACTGTCGTTGCAACAACGCGTGCACGCGGTGTAAGCCCCAAGTCCTTCCCTGCTTTCTCGCTGCCAATAAGAACCGCGCTCGAGCCGTCGACGATGCCAGATGAATTACCGGGCGTGTGCACGTGATCGACTTTGCTGTACTCGTTGTACTTGGCAAGGATGACGTCATCGAAACCCATTTGACCGGGCACCTCGAAAGAGGGCTTGAGCCGCGCAAGGCCTTCCATTGTGGTATCGGCCTTGATGAAGTCGTCGCGCTCGAGAATCGTTATGCCTGAAGCATCTTTCACAGGCACCACTGATTTATCGAACCACCCACTGTCACGGGCGTGTGCAGCACGGCGCTGCGATTCCATCGCATAGGCGTCGACATCTTCGCGGCTGTAACCGTCTATTGTCGCGATCATGTCGGCACCAATACCCTGAGGTACGAAACCCGTTTTGAGTGCGAAGGCCGGATCGCTCGCCATTGCACCACCGTTAGAACCCATGGGCACGCGCGACATACATTCGATACCACCCGCAACAACAAGGTCGTCCCAACCTGACGCGACTTTTTGAGCTGCCGTATTAACCGCTTCCAATCCAGACGCACAAAAACGGTCTAACTGAACGCCAGGAACAGACTCATCCCAGTCAGCATTCTGAACAATCATCTTGGTGACATCAGAACCCTGTTCACCCACAGGCGTAACACAGCCCATGACCACGTCGTCGACATAGCTAGTATCGAGATCATGACGTGACTGAAGCGCTCTAAGCAGGCCGGCTCCCAAATCAACGGGTTTTACTTCGTGAAGGGTGCCGTCTTTTTTTCCCTTGCTCCGTGGCGTTCGAAGCGCATCGAAGATATAAGCTGCGTGTGGCATAGCGTGTCTCCCATTGAGAATAGCGTTGTTTAATATTTCGGGGCGCTACAGTGCCAAAACTCACCACCAAAATCGATGATTTACGACTATTAAATTTGAACTTTGAGTATGTTTTTTAAATTTTGAGCATGCGAAAGGACAAAAGCACCACTAACTCTCCCCTCTTCTCACCGTTTGCCGCCCTCTTAAAACTCGTTAAGACAGCGTAAGTCTTGAGTTTCGGTTACTCACATTGTCGCGAAGGCGGACAGGCTAAAAACCGAAAAGACTTGTGCCAACCGCTAACTTGATGGCTAATGTGTGGGATGGATCAACGCACCCAACACCTGCTCACCGCACCAGCACTGCCACTGCTCACAAAGCTATCGATACCCGGTAGCGTTGCTTTTATTGTGCAATCAACCGTGAGCTTGACGGAAGTTTGGTATGTAGGCCAGCTTGGCAGCACCCCGCTTGCCGCAATGGCCTTGGTATTCCCCATGCTGATGCTCATGCAAATGTTGTCAGTGGGTGCGTTGGGAAATGCCGCGTCATCGGCCATAGCGAGAGCACTTGGAGCCGGCGACAAAGAACGTGCACAACAGCTAATGTGGCACGGTCTCCTGCTAGCTGTTATTGGACCAATCGTGCTGCTGATTGCATTTTTGATCTCGGGAAAATTCTTCTTATCACTACTGGGTGGAACGGGCGAAATTCTCGACTTAGCGTTTGCCTACAGTGCCATGCTCTTCGGAGGCAGTGTGACCATCTGGCTTATGGGTGTCGCGAGCTCGATCTTCCGCGGCCTCGGCGATATGAAATATCCTGCGCGAATGATGATTGTTGGGTCCCTGATACAAGTACCTCTATCTGGAGCACTGGTGCTTGGCTACTTCGGGGCACCCAAACTAGGCTTATTTGGCGCAGCCGTATCGGTCATTGTAACGAGCGCAGTGATGGCCGTGGTCATCCTTTCGCGCCTCGCGAACGCCGACTTGCCGGCCAACTTGAGACTCGCAAGCTTGAAGTTTCGGAAGTACCACTTTCAAGATATTGGGCGTGTGGCACTTCCAGCCTCTCTATCCCCTATCACGACAGTCACCACCATTTTAGTACTGACAGGTTTGGTGGGGCAGTTCGGTGAGGAAGCGTTGGCCGGCTACGGTATTGGCTCGCGCATCGAGTTCCTTATGTCGTCGCTCATCTTTGGCATTGGCGCCACCATGACCTCGCTGGTGGGCATGAGTATTGGCGCAAGGGATGCCGATCGCGCCGAGGAAATTGGTTGGACCGGCGCGGGTATGTCCTTCGTTTTAGGCGGAGGTATTGGCACTCTTTTGGCGGTATTTCCGCACCTTTGGATCCCCATCTTTACCGACGACGCGATGGTCTATGAGACAGCTAAGGGCTTCATTCAGATTGTCGGTCCCTGCCTGGCTATCCACGGTGTTGGCTGGGCGCTTTACTTTGCCTCACAAGGTGCCGGCGCGATGCGAGGACCGCTTGTGGCGCTGATTGCGCGTCCCGTGGTTGCGATCAGTTTAGCCTTCTTCTTACTGGGTCCCATGGACCTTGGCATGACCGGTGTATTCATCGGTGCCGTTGGCGGTATGTTCGCGTACACCGCCATCGTGACAGCATCCATGAAAGGAGGCGCATGGCGCCGACAGATTCCAGCAGCGCCTAAGCCGGTCTGACACTACTCACACTGCTGTTTTGACTGATTAGCCGCCGTTCCAAAAATACCCTTTGCCATGAGCGAGGTCTCACCCTCGCGACGCTTCTGATACACCTCGGCGCGAAGATGGTGAACGGCTTTGTTTTCAGGCTCCGCCTGCGCTGCGAATTCAGCCAGATGACACGCAAGTCTCGTATCTGTCTCCGCCAATTCGCGCGCGCGCTCCGCAAGCTTGAGCGCTCCACCCGACAGTTTGGCAAGCTCAACCGCCACAGCGGCATCACTGGCTGGCTTGAGCTGGGCGGGATTGCCCTCGTACCACCCACCATACAAACGCCAGATATTTCTCACCACGAACTCGGGTTCATCGTACGTAGGTCCCAAATACGGCTTCGCCAATAAGTCAGGTGACACCTTCACCGCATGGATAATGTCGTTCAGCGAAGCGCCCTCATTCATCAAATCAAGCGTTTGGCTGACCATAGTCTCGAGTACAGTCGCGACCTCGTTCAGCACCTGTTTGATGCGCTCCTTGCCAGCAATGGGTAGACCATGCGCAGGAAGAAATAGCTCGGCGTCGCGGGATGCCATATCGCGCAGTGCTGCGGCCCACTCCTTTGGATACCGCTGGGCCTTTTGCGGATTGCCTGCATTCGGAAATGCCCAAATGAAGAAATCACCTGCACAAATCGCTTTGTGCTTTGGAATCCACGCCCAAGTGTGATCGTCAGTTTCACCTTTCGCATGATTCAGCTGAATTTCGAGCCCACCCACATTCATCGCAAGATCGTTTGTATAGGTAATGTCGGGCGCAGGAGTAGCAAGCGGTAAAAAGTGTGACTGACCTGCGAGGTCATAGCCCCTGCGTTTGAACTGACCAAACTGGCGCTCATTGATCACGTGGTTGTACCCATTGGTCATCCGATACCGATCAAAGCGTGCGGCGACGTTTTCGTGCCCCACAATTGTCGGCTTACGGCCCTCATAAGCCGCACAAAAGGCGCCGCAACCTCCGACATGATCAATATGTCCGTGGGTGAAAACCACGGTATTGAACGGGTCCTGGGTCCATGACTGAATGGCGTGAACGCACTTTGTCCCGCCGTGTTCATTCGATGTATCAAAGGTCACAAGCCCGTCATCTGTCTTAAAGACGATCGAATGTGAAAACGCCTCAACCACTGCAACTTCAGAGGATAGTTCGGAGAGCTGGTGATTGATCCGATTGATCGGCCCCGCCTCGCGCATCTCAACCCGTCCGTCGATGAGATCCGCGGACATTTTAAGTAAATCAGCCATGATTTTTTTCCTATTCTTATCTTTTTTCTTATCTGGACGCGCTACCAGCATCAATTATTGTCTGATCTAGCGCACCGGGCGAGAACATTTGAGTCTTTCACTCGGGTATGCAGACACTCTAAGTTTTCGACTACACTCAACGCAACGACTTATCTGTGACAAATAGTCATTCAGATGCTTTGGGGGCAGATGATATGGACCAAGTTATTGCGGTAATGCAGGACGACTGGGTGATGATGGCCCTGCCGTTTTTCTTTGGGGCGCTCGCCATTGAGGTGCTGTGGGCCTACAAGGCCACCACCAAACACTACGAGTCAGTCGACTTTTGGACGAGCATGCGCGTCATGTTGCTCACCGTCTTTGTCGATTTGATTCCAAAGTTTCTGGGCATTTGGCTCATGTTCGTTGCGTATTCGTTGTCACCACTTCAAGGCGTCATCGACACCAGCTGGTACTGGTGGGTGCTTCTGTTTTTCCTCGATGATTTAACGTATTACAGCTTCCACCGAGGCAACCACGAAATCCGATTGCTCTGGGCAGGTCATGTCTCGCACCACAGCTCGCAGTACTATAACCTCGGCACAGCGCTCAGGCAGGGCGTGGGCGAGCGTATTTTGAAGTACCCTTTTTGGGTGCCGCTGGCACTCATCGGGTATCACCCAGCCATGATAGTAACGATGCTCAGCGTGAGCTTGATTTACCAGTACTGGTTGCACACCGAGGCGTTTTATAAGTTCCCGAGGCCTATCGAGTTCATTTTCAACACGCCCTCACACCACCGCGTGCATCACGGGTCAAACATTCGCTACCTTGATAGGAATCACGGTGCAACGCTGATCATTTGGGATCGACTATTCGGCACCTTTTCGGAGGAGATCCCCGAGGAACCCGTTCAGTACGGCCTTACCAAAAACATAAGCACTCACAAAGTTATGCAGGTGGCTTTTGGCGAATACGGCTCGATGTGGCGTGATATCCGTCGCGCAGAAACATGGCGCGATAAGCTGAGTTATATCTTCAAAGCGCCCGGCTGGAGCCACGACGGTCCTGATATGCGATCTAACACACTGAGGAACGCGTAACGCTTTTGTGACTGATCGGATCCTTGCTATCTACGACGCTGATTTCACCGTACTCGGTGAGATTTCGTATGCCATCGGCAAGGTCACGGGCACCCGAAGCTGTTCGCTTTGTGATATCTCTCACGGTCTTAACCCGCTAGGAAAAAAAAACTGGCGGAGCTACTGCGAGACGCGTCCCGAGATCGAATGGATTCATCGTAATGATCTCGATGACGAAATGCGATCTGCCCTCACCTGCGAGCTTCCCTGTGTCGTAGTAAGCGACTCTAAAGGCTGCTGTCAAACCCTCCTGGACAGTAAAGAACTCAGCGACTGCAACGGTGACATAACACTGTTTGACGCGAAGTTATCGAATGCCTTAGCAATACAGGCTGCTAAAGTCGATGGCGCACCCGCATCATGACCTGCTCTGCAGGACGAGTGGTTAGTCTCGCGGCGGGCACCACTTTCTGATCGGGCAACAATTCAAAATCAAACTTACTGACCAACTGCGACATAATCAGGAGGCTCTCTACCTGTGCAAACCCAGCACCAACGCATAGATGAGGACCCTGCCCAAAGGGGATATAGGCTCCCTGAGTCAAACGCTTCTCGTTTTCTGGGAGAAAACGCTCGGGTTTAAAGGCATGGGGGTCTTCCCAGTATTTACTGTGGCGTTGAAGCGTCCAGGGGGCAATCATCACTAGTGCTCCCCGCGGTAAGCGTTTGCCCTCAATCTCGACCTTCTCCAATGCCACGCGTGGTACAAATGTGATTGGCGGGTAAAGTCGCAATGCTTCCTTAAAGAAGGCGCGGGTCAGAGGTAATTTCTTAGTGGCTTCAAAGGACAAGTCACCCTCACTCATGTAGGGATCAATTTCCTCACGCAAGCGCGCGAGCCACTCGGGCCGCTCAGCCAGCATATAAAACACCCACGTTAGCGCACTTGCCGTGGTCTCATGGCCCGCGAGGAAAAACACACCCAGCTGATCGATCAACTCGTCGCGAGTGAACGGTAATCCCGTATCTTTGTCCTTAGCCTCGATCACCGCTGAAGCGATATCGTTGTATTCCCCCTCTCCTGCCTTGAGGTGAGTATCAATCAAAGCACCAATGTGATGTCTGATGCGCTCGCAAGCTGCAAGCACCTCTGGGGTTTGTTTGATCTCCGACCAAGCGGGCTTCAAGATCATGCCGAGAATGTCGACCTGAGCCACGGACTTTTCAAAAAGTGTAAAGTCCTCAAAAACCTCTTTGGCCACATTAGACGCCAAAGGTGTCGAAAAGACGGTTCGGCAGATGACATCAGCGGTGAGGTGGCTCATCGCTAAATCCAGAGAAAATGGCTCTCCCGAATCCGCAGACGCACTAATCGCTGCAACATGATCGTCAGTGGCCGCACACATCGCGCCATAAGCCACATTCAAGCGCATTAAACTAAAGGCCGGGTCGATCATCGCGCGCTGACGTCGCCACTTGGGACCGTCAGTGACAAACATACTCTCGCCAATGAGTGGGTCGAGCGCCCCAACCATTAGGTCGCTTTTAGGGAAAACGCCCTGCTCATCACGCATGATTTCTTTCACCGCCGATGGGCGATTAAAGAGCACGGTGCCACGTCTAGATCGTCCAAGATGACCAATGTCAAAGTGGTACGCCTCGGCAGGAAGTAGCTCAAGGAGATTACCATCCCCCTTCCACAGCGATCGAATCAGCGCGATGACCGCAGGCAGTGAGTTTGGCTTTGGCGGTATGTAAAGTGTTTCATCCACGGAAACTATCCAATAGTATTGACACTATGCACAGTATGGAGCGCCAAAATGAGCCTGTCGACCCATAGCATTTTCGAATCGCTGGTGATCATGCACATCATTACGGGGACCGTAGGACTCATCTCTGTCTGGATTCCTATTGCAGGTCAGAAAGGCGGCCAGCTTCACAGACAGGCCGGCAACATATTCATTACCAGCATGTTGACGACGGGATTGGTTGCAACAGGCATTTCGCTCACAACACTGTCAGATCCAACGGGTACACATCCCCATCTCGCCCAACACGAACTGTTTCAAGATCCGCAACTGATTGCCGGTATATTCGGCTGGATGATGCTTTATCTCGCGACGCTGACCATTAACTTGGCTTGGCATGGCTGGCTTTGCATGCGCAATAAGCGCGAACATCACAAAAATGCAGCGTGGCACAATCTGCTGTTACAAGCCGTTCTCACCGCGACATCGGCTAACTGCTTTATCCGTGGACTCGAGCTCAATCAGCCGATGATGATGGGCATTGCCTTTGTCGGGTTTGCAACGGTGGCAACCAACCTTTGGTTCATCTACCGAAAACCGTCCTCGCCCAAAGCCCGGATCAAGGAGCACATTAAATCACTGGTGGGGGCCGGCATTTCTGTCTATACCGCCTTCTTTGCATTCGGCGCGGTTAGGTTGTTACCAGACATCGCACTCACTCCAGGACTTTGGGCCATCCCACTTGTAACCGGGCTAGCTTTGATTATTTACCACCAGCGAGCCGTGATGGCTCCGCCTCGTCGCATCCAGACAACCTGATGGCGAGACGAGCGATCATTGTTGGCGCTGGAGCGGGCGGACTCGCCTCCGCCATCGAACTCGCCGCTTCGGGCTGGCAAGTCGATATCTTCGAGGCACAGAGCGAGCCGGGCGGCAAAATGCATCAGCGCGAAGTCGGTGGCGTAGGTGTGGACGGCGGACCCACTGTGTTTACCATGCACTGGGTGTTCGAACAGCTCTTCAAGCGCGGCGGTAAACACTTTGATGATTGTGTGACCCTAACGGAAAGTCGCCGCTTAGCGCGCCATGCGTGGACAGATGGCAGTCACCTAGACTTGTTTCACGATATCGATCAATCCAGCGAGGCGATTGCTAAGTTTTCCGATGAGGCGAACGTCGCTGGTTACAGGCGTTTCTGTAAGGACGGGGAAATTATCCACGGCTTACTCAAAGATAACTTCATGGCCTGCGCCCAACCCTCCCCAGCCAAGCTAGCCTATCGATTACTAAGGGATGGTGGTCTTAACGCGCTTGCCGTAGCTCCGCATAAATCCCTTTGGCAGGCTCTCGGCCGCTATTTTAGCGATCCGAGGTTACGCCAGCTGTATGGACGATATTCGACCTACGTTGGGTCATCGCCACTACTCACCCCCTCCACACTCATGCTTATTGCGCACGTCGAGCGCCAAGGAGTTTGGTGTGTCGACGGGGGTATGCGCGCGCTCGCCCACGCCATGGCCGATGTTGCCACCGAAAATGGGGCAACGTTCCATTTCAACAGTGCGGTTCGAGAGATCATCGGCGATGAGCGCAGTGTTCGAGGAATCACCCTCGCCTCAGGCGAGACACACAAAGCGGATGTTGTGATTTTTAATGGTGACTCTGCGGCGTTGAGCGATGGACTTCTCGGTGAACGAGTCCGTAAGGCAGTCCCGCCAAGGGCTCGCAAGCAGCGTGGCCTCTCAGCGATTACATGGTGCTTGCGGGCCAATACATCAGGGTTAGACCTCGATCATCACAATGTGTTTTTTGCAGCAGATTATGAGAAGGAATTTTCAAATATCTTTGAGCAACGTGGCATCTGCGCGGAACCTACCGTTTACGTTTGTGCACAAGACCGAGTGAATGGCGAGTGCAAGTCTCCTGAGGGCGAGCGCTTGTTACTGCTGATTAATGCACCGCCCGACGGGGATCACAAAGCGTGGACGTCTGGAAAACTCCTTGAGCAGAGAGATCGTGCTTTAGACGTCATAAAGCGAGGTCGCGTCAACATCGAATTCAAAGAGGAAAACTGCCTTACAACCTGCCCCGATGACTGGCATAGACGCTTTCCCGCAAGTGGTGGTTCACTCTACGGTGCGGCATCGCACGGTATGTTTTCGAGTTTTAGCCGCGCCTCCTCAAAGACCAAGACCAGAGGCTTGTACCTCGCGGGTGGCAGCGTGCATCCAGGTCCAGGGGTTCCCATGGCGACCTTGTCGGGTACGCTGGCGGCACGCGAAATTCTGGGACAGGTCGCCTAACACTCGGCGTAAAAATTTTCGATTACTGATACCGTCTCTTCAGGGTGCTCCCAATGCGGCATACCCAAGCTCGGCGCCACACGTTCAAACCGCCAATTCGCAGAGTGCTCAAAATCAGCAAAACGCTCAAAGGACACGTTCGGGTCGCGATCAAAAATCACCAATACCGGCAAATCTAAGCGCTGATAAAGGGTCTCGACCGCGTTCTCTGTAAACAGCCCCATCGACAAAAACTGTAAGGGCATCAAATGGGCGTTCGGCACCTTGGTCGTTTTCAAGGCATACGTCACGAGCTCATTAGGGATGAAACCTGAGAAGTTCATACCGTAGAAATAGCGAATGCTTCGCTCGGTGCGCAGAAGCTTGAACGCATTGCGGCCCAAGCCTGCAAATCCAAGGATCTTTTTGAGCCGCTGCTGAGCCTTTTTAGAGGGTGTTCCGCGCGCTGAAAACCCAGTTGGTGAAATAAATGTCACGCTGCGCACTTTCGCACCAAAATCGGTGATCGCCCGCGCAACAAACTCACAGCTTAGTGAGAGCGCTACGACATCTGGAGCCTCATCGCCCCGTAGCGACTCGATCATTGCTGCGATCTCACGCGCAAAGTCCTCCGGTGAGAACTCTCCCACATTACGTTCCGATCGCCCAAACCCTGGTAGGTCGGGCGCGAAGACGGGTCGCGACAACTGAAAATGCTTGAAAAGCGGCTTCAGTTCGATGGCGCTAGGTGCGGCGTTGACGCTATGAATAAAGAGCAAGGGCCTACCCGCCTCATCTTCAGAGCAATACCAATAAAGCTGATGTTGCTTACACCCGCTGAGGTATTCGCCCCCGCAATCAATGGCGTCGTCTAAATGATACATCCCTACTCACTCTCCTCAATCGCTTATCTATACGTTCCTATGCCCGCGCGGACTAACGAGCACGAAAAAATAAATAAATTTTTACAATTTATGTGTTTAAATAAAGTGACACTAATACGGCTGATCAAAATCATGCCGATACGCCTGTCTGTGAACAGGCCCAAGTTGGGGGAATTATCATGACCGTAGCGTATCCCTTTACGGCGATCGTCGGGCAGGATGATATGAAGCTGGCACTTGCCATTGCAGCGGTAGACCCCGGTATTGGAGGTGTGCTGGTCTTTGGTGAGCGCGGCACGGGTAAATCGACGACGATTCGTGCACTGGCGCAGCTGCTACCCAAAATATCTGCGGTGAAAAACTGCCCCTATCACTGCGACCCCGAGGCATCAAAGAAAAACCTCTGCCAAAGTTGTCAAAATGAGACCAACCCGAAAGCGCATAAAATATCGATTCCCGTGGTGGATCTCCCGCTCGGGGCAACAGAGGATCGGGTATTAGGCGCGTTAGATATCGAGAAGGCCATTCATAGTGGCGAGAAAGCCTTTCAGCCTGGCCTGCTCGCTACAGCCAATCGCGGCTTTTTGTATATCGATGAGGTGAACTTACTGGAAGATCACATTGTCGATGCCCTGCTCGACGTTGCGGCTTCGGGTATTAATGTTGTGGAGCGGGAGGGCCTAAGTATTCGACACCCTGCGAGATTCGTCCTCGTCGGGAGTGGGAACCCTGAAGAGGGTGAACTGCGCCCACAGCTTTTGGATCGCTTTGGTCTTTCCCTCGATGTGAGGACCCCACGCGACATCCCTACTCGTGTCGAAATTATCAAGCTTCGCGATGCGTTTGATCTCGACCCTGAGGGGTTTAGTAAGCGATTCTCTCGCAAAGAGGGTGCGCTTCGACGAAAAATTGATGCCGCGAGAGAGGTGGTCGAAAGCGTTGATGTGCCGGCGGAGGTCCTGGAGAAGGCTGCTGAACTATGCTTAGCGCTTGGTACCGACGGTCTCCGCGGTGAACTGACCCTCATAAGAAGCGCCCGCGCACTTGCTGCACTCGAGGGCCAGGACGCGGCCAACATGAACCACCTCAAACACGTCGCCTTGTTTGTGCTGCGCCATCGTTTGAGGCGCGATCCTATGGATGAGTCCAGTGCCGATGCTCGCGTCGAGCGAACTATCGCAGCCGTCCTCCCCTGAACTCGAAGTCTCGAGTTTATGGCGTGATGCGCAACTAGCAGCAGCCGTTATCGCTGTTACTGGCCATCAGTGCGGTGGCGTCCGCGTATCCGCACAGCCAGGGCCGGTCAGGGATTTTTGGCTCTCGATGCTGGAGGAACTCCAACAGGCACCCTCTCGAAAGATACCCGCTAACACCCCCACCGATCGCTTGCTAGGTGGCATGGACATTACTGAAAGCATGCGCTTTGGCAAACCTGTATTGGCGACCGGCGTTCTTTCCGAGTGTCATCAGCGGACTGTTGTGATGCCCATGGCGGAACGACTACCCAAAGAGTATTCGGGGCATTGGTGCGCCGCACTGGACTCCGGCAAAGTGCATATTGCGAGGGACGGTCTCACGCATACCACAAATGCGGCTATCACCTTAATTGCCTTAGACGAGGGGATTGACGAGGAAGCACCACCGGCGGCGCTACTCGAGCGCCTTGCTTTCAACATTCAGCTAGACCCGATATCAATTCACGGCGTCGACGACACAGCGTTTAACCCCTCAGATATCTACCGAGTCAAAAATCAGCTTCGCCTGCGCCCCGCAAATGAGGCAATCATAAAGTTACTTGCAGAGCTTGCAGCTTCGATGGGTGTTCACTCAACACGCTCACTCTTGTTTTCCGTAACTGCTTGCAGAGCAATTGCGCTCCTTCTCGACCTGCCTGAAACCCACGAAGAAGTCATTGGGGCGGTGATTCGGCTAGTCCTTCTTCCGCGCGCAACCCAGTTACCACAGCAAGAAGCCCCGGAACCACCCACGGAAGAACAGGAACCCGAGACAACGGAGGAAAATGCGTCGCAAAGCCAGACGCCCGAGCCCCCTCGGGATACCGAGGAGATGGTTCAAGCTGCTGTCGCAACGCTCCCCCCCGACATACTTACTCTGCTGCTAAGTCGCGCAGAACGAAGTCGCCAACGGCAAAATAAGGCGGGTAATGCGGGCCATCTATCACAAGATAAACAGCGCGGTCGGCCTGTTGGGGTACGCCGCGGTGACATAAAGCGCGGACATCGCGTCGATATACCTGCCACGCTGAGAACAGCAGCACCCTTCCAAGGTGCGCGAGCCCGCTTGGACAATTCAAAAAACACCAAGCGCGGCCTTTACATAGAACCTGCAGACATACGGGTTAAGCGCTTCGAACAGCGAAAATCGAGCGTCATGATCTTCGTTGTCGACGCATCGGGGAGCAGTGCTTATCAGCGAATGGCAGAGGCAAAAGGCGCGATTGAACTGATACTTGCAGACTGCTACTCGCATCGCACAGAAGTGGCTTTGATTGCCTTCAAAGGCGAGAGCGCTGACTTGCTTTTGCCTCCCACTCGCTCGCTGGTCAGAGCCAAACGAACCCTGGCGCAATTACCGGGCGGCGGAGGAACACCCATGGGCGCAGCTTTGCAAGCCATGCATGACCTTGCCTTGTCAATTGCGGCATCGGGTGCCACACCGAGCTTTATCTTGCTCACCGACGGCGCCGCGAACGTCGCGAGAGACGGCACTAAGAGTCGCATTGCGGGAACGGAAGATGCCATGAATGCGGCGAAGGCTGTCTCTGACGCCGACTACCGGGGGATCCTCGTCGATACAGCAACCCGCCCTAGTCCCAGGGCGCGAGAGCTTGCTGCCGCGCTGGATGCCGTCTACCTACCCCTTCCAAATGCATCGGCTGAGTCGATTAACGACTCTGTGCGCGCACTAAGCTAACGGGCGCGCAGGTGAGGCCCGCTTTTATGCCACCGGACTGGCCCCTGCGGCAGACTAGCCAATTTGTCGAAATAGAGAATGTGCACTGGCACTTCCAATTATTAGGAAATGGGCCAGCAGTATTACTCCTGCATGGCACGGGTGCCTCAACACACTCTCTAGCCGATCTCGCGATCGCTTTGAGCGATAACTTCACGTGCCTTTTGGTCGATCTCCCGGGCCATGCTTTCAGCTCCCCTCTTGAAGAGCGCGAACACTTATTACCAGCCATGTCGGCAGCGGTAAATAAGCTCTGTAAAGAACTTGATATCGCCCCTAGCTACATCATTGGGCACTCTGCAGGAGCCGCCGTCGCAATAAGAATGTGTCTTGACACCGATGTATCCCCAAAAGCCCTACTTTCAATCAACGGGGCATTACTGCCGTTTGGGGCATTTATCGAACCCATGATGCTCAAGACAGCACGATTCCTCAGTCAGTCTAATAGGGTAACCAGTTTTCTTGCACGCCGCGGCACCGGAACGGCGGATGTCCGCAGGGCGCTTAGAGACACTGGGGCCCACATATCAGACCCGATGATAGAGCGATATTCCTTTTTAATATCCCACAAGACCCACATAGAAGGCGCGCTCCGCATGATGGGCGGGTGGGAGCTCGGGCAACTTGCAAAAGATCTACCGAGGCTCACAACACCCATTCACCTCATTGGTTGCGATAAAGACCATATTGTCCCAGCTGTGAGGGCACACCGGGTTAAACGAATGATCCCGGGCGCTACGGCGGAAACCCTCGAAGACGCGGGGCACTTGGTCCATGAAGCCGCCCCCAAGCGGATTTTTGAGGTCTTTATGCGGCTAGCAGCCAAATACAATTAACGGGTGTGCAACACCAAAACCGGTGTTAGACTGTCTAAATTAATTGACAAAATTGGCGTAATTATAAATGAACACAGCGCATCCGGATTTTGATCAGCTTCATCATGCCAACCCTGATGAGCGCGCCATTGTCATCGGTAGCGGCTTTGGCGGATTAGCCTCAGCCATACGCCTCGCTGCTAAGGGCTACCACGTCACACTGCTTGAGAAACTCGACGCGCTTGGCGGCCGTGGATACACCTATCGGCAAGACGGGTTTACGTTTGACGGCGGACCAACCATTGTCACTGTTCCCGAGCTTTTTGAAGAACTCTGGGCGCTTTGCGGGAAAACCATGAGCGATGATGTCGATCTTCGGCTAATGGATCCGTTTTATCGCATACGCTTTAACGATGGACGTATTTTCGACTACTCGAGTGAAAAGTCAGAAAATCTGCGCCAAATCCTCGAATATAACCCAGCAGACGCGAAGGGCTACGAACGCTACCTCAAGGCGAGTGAGGCCCGGCACAAAGTAGGGTTTGCTCTACTCGATAAGCCTTTTAGCACCTTTGCGCAGCTCATGCGCTTCGCGCCGGATCTCATTCGACTGCGTGGCGACCAAAGTGTTTACACGTTAGTTTCGAAATACATTAAAAACGAACAACTCCGCCAGGCAGTTAGCTTTCATCCGCTTTTGATTGGCGGAAACCCCTACACAGCCAGTAGCCTGTACTCTCTCATCTCACATCTCGAGGTGACCGGTGGAGTCTGGTCTGCAATGGGCGGCACGGGAAGAATCGTTGAGGCGCTCGGTGAACTTATAAGAGGCCAAGGAAGCGATATCCGCTTCAACGCAGAGGTCGACCAAATTACGACGTCAAATGGCAAGGCAACCGGCGTACGACTTAAATCGGGAGAGCACATAGCAGCAAACTTAGTGGTATCGAATGCGGACTCCGCCTGGACCTACAAATATCTACTCTCGGAAACGGTGAAGCGAAAGTGGACCGAGCGTCGTATCGACAAGGCTCACTACTCAAATGGCCTGTTCGTTTGGTATTTCGGCACCAAAAAGCAATATCCAGACATCCCCCACCACTCGATTATTCTTGGGCCACGCTATGAGGGCCTATTGACGGACATCTTCAAACACAAGAAACCCACTGAAGATTTCAGTTTGTATCTGCACCGCCCTACGGCTACCGACCCCTCGATGGCGCCGGAGGGTTGCGACACGTTCTATGCGCTAGTCCCTGTACCTCATCTAGATTCTGGTACTGACTGGACGACTCATGCAGAAGTCTTCAGAAAGGCTGTCGAGGAGCGACTTGAAGAGACTGGCCTCCCCGGGCTGAGGGAAAATCTTGCAACCTCATTAATGCTAACCCCTCTCGACTTCCAGAACCGACTCAACTCGGTAAAGGGGGCAGGCTTCTCCCTGGAACCTCGTATCACCCAGAGCGCCTACTTCAGGCCCCACAACAAGAGTGAAGAAGTCGATGGTCTTTATCTGGTGGGCGCAGGCACCCACCCAGGAGCTGGTATGCCCGCTGTCTTGTCATCGGCAAAAGTTATCGACAGCCTGATCCCCGCGGTAACTTATGTCAGTTAATAGTTTTCTGCCGACGCCCAGCACGGATATGGGGCTGTGTAAGCAACAGCTATCAAACGGCTCGCGCTCGTTCTATTTCGCGTCTCATTTGCTTCCTTCGGTGATGCAACATGCCGCATGTGGGCTCTATGCTTTCTGCCGGGAAGCAGACGACCTTGTCGATGAAGGTGATGACCCAAAAGGTGCGCTCGAATTACTCCACCAAAGACTCGATAAGATCTACGAGGCGAAACCGGAGTACAGACACACTGATCGCGTGCTCACTCAAATCGTGCATACGTATCACATGCCTCGAGGACTGCTGAACGCCCTTCTCGAGGGTTTTGCTTGGGATGCCGAGGGGAAGATCTATCACACAATAGACGATGTTTACGACTACAGCGCCCGGGTCGCCGGGGCCGTTGGTGTCATGATGTCAGTGCTTATGGGCGTACGCGATCCAACGACGTTGGCACGCGCTGCCGACCTCGGCACCGCGATGCAACTCACCAACATCGCACGAGACGTAGGTGAGGACGCGCGTCTTGGCCGAATTTATTTACCACTTGACGAGCTTGCTGCCGAGGGTGTGGATCCAGAGATGCTATTGGCAAACCCCCAATTCAGCGAGGGTATTGGCGTTGTGACTCACCGGCTTCTCGAGCGCGCCAAATGGCTCTACCAACGGGCTGACAAGGGCATTGCCCAACTGCCGCGCAAATATCAACCGGGGATTAGGGCTGCCCGTAAACTCTATGCAGCCATCGGGGATAAGGTAGCTGAGATAGGCTACAACTCGGTCGAGCAGCGTGCCATTGTGAGTACGAGTAGAAAATTTGGCCTGCTATCCAGCGCGATTGCCTTTGCACAACCAAGGACTGAAGTCCAAGACGCGCCAGCGCTACCGCAAAATCAGTTTCTAATAGATTCGGTGGTTGAGACAGGAACTCATGCGCCTTCGATAAAGTCAGACCCCTTTAAAGTAAGAACACTGTGGATGCTGGACCTATTTGAGACCCTTCGAGAAAGGGATCGTAACGCGAGAGTCGCCCGACTTAGATAAACCGTAAAAAATCTTTCTCATCCGAAAGGGTAACAAGCGCTGCACCCAGGGAGAGGCAAAACGATCCAAGTCGAGGCTCTCATGCATTACACTATTCCCAGATGCGTCGTGAAGGTGACTTCGGGTATAAAAGGGTGTGTCTTCAAGCGTTCTTTTTACCGTGAAGCCCTGATGACTTCTAGCAGGGCGCTTTACTCGCCACACCGGCCCAACATGCAGGTCCTTTCTAGGCGCTGCGTGCTCAGAAGCCATACCGTCCCGCCCGTTACCGAACAATGAAAGAAGGCAGCTCTCACCATCACGAGCGTGCGCCTCGTAGATGATGCGACAATTTTTCCCTAAATCAGCACGAGACCAGTGCCAATCGCTAAAGGTCTCCTCCAAAGGAACAGTGCCACCATTAGTATCCATGTAAGCCGCGCCATTCCACTTTACATTGGGTGTCTCTAATGCAACCTCGACCGAGGTCGCTGGTGCAATCGGCCACCAACGGTGCTGACCCGCAGAGTGCAGTCCAAAACAATGATTGGTTCTCTCGTGAAGATCCACACGCACAGTGCCACGAATTGGGCGCCGCATCGGCGCCGAGCGCTCATCGATTGTCACGGTGAGGTACCGACCATCGAAAGTCATCGAGGAAGGTCCGATTTTGAGTGAATGCGTTGCTGTTTGAAGATCACGCATTCGTCGCTCGGTCATCGCCCAATATTTGTGTTTAGGCTCGTAAAACACGGCATTCACACAAACAAACTCGCGAGGATCGGCATCACCTCGTTTTCGAGCAGAGGCATAGAACGGTGAAAAAACCGTGCCAATAAAGAAAATCAAAGTAACGCCGTGATGTCCACAATCACTGAATCCATCGACATACCACCATCGATAGCCGTTTTTTCCGACAGGAAAATCGAAACCTAAACCTTCCTTATTTGCTAACGGGATTTGCTCCATCAGTTATCTCTCGGTCTTCGCTTGCAGGGCCCGCAAGATCGGCGTAATGTGTAAAATAATATAGACAATATAAATGTACAAATAAAATAACACTCAATCGCGGGGTAGCGGCCATGGATAACGCATTACTTGATTGCGAGCAGTACATAGAAGAAGCAATGGCGGAGCATGCCACTGCTCAATGTCCCCCGTTACTTGCCCAAGCATTGAACTATTCGGTGTTTCCGGGCGGCGCCCGGGTGAGACCACAACTTTGTAAAGCCGTCGCACTGGCCAACAACTCAAGCGATGTCGGTCTCGCAAATGCGGCAGCGACCGCCATAGAGCTTTTACATTGCGCATCGCTGGTACACGATGATCTTCCGTGTTTTGATGACGCTACCCAGCGACGGGGCAAACCCTCGGTACACGCGAAGTTTGGCGAGCGCATTGCCGTACTAACGGGAGATGCACTCATTGTCGCAGCCTTCCAAACGCTGGCCGCACATGCTGTGCACGCCGTAAGAATAGAGCGCGTACCGCTTGTCACAACGATCGTTGCGAGAGGTGTGGGCGCTCCCCATGGAATCTGCGCAGGCCAAGCTTGGGAGTGCGAGCAGCGCGTCGACCTCTCCCGCTATCACCGTGCAAAAACGGGCGCTTTGTTTGTTGCAGCGACCTGCGCTGGCGCTGCTTCCGCAGGTGTTGATCCCGGGCCTTGGGTCAATCTGGGCGCGAGCATTGGCGAGGCCTACCAGATTGCGGACGATATAAAAGACGCTGTCTCAGACCCTGAAACACTGGGTAAGCCCGTAGGTATCGATGTCAAACTCGATCGCCCTAGTGCGGTACGCGAGCTAGGTCTTGAAGGTGCCGTTAGCCGGCTAAAGGAATGCCTAGAGTCAGGTCTCGACAGCATGCCGTCATGTGCGGGGCAGAATATGCTCTACAAATTGGTGCGCGCCCAGTCGAGTCGATTTATTCCTGCAAAGCTTGGCCAAGTGGCGGCCTAATGCCCTCGCGATCGTCGACAAGTCAAAATTTTGAGCTCAGCAGCGATAAGCCAAAGGGCCGCTACGCGCGCTTTCTGCTGTGGCGTAATCGCTTATTGCGCAGCGCAACCTTCCAGAAATGGGCAGCCAGATTGCCGATAAGTCAGTCGATTGCGCGACAACGCGCCACTGATTTACACCATATTCTCGCTGGCTTCGTTTATTCCCAGACATTAAGCGCGTCGTACAAGCTGGGACTACTGGAGTGCCTCAAAGATCGGGTAGCGACTTTGGATGAAATCGCCGATCACTGCGACCTAGAGAAGGAAGCCGCGTTCACCTTGGTCAATGCCGCAACAGCTATCGACCTGTTACAAAAAGCCAGTGATACTCAATGGACGCTCGGCGAACTCGGCGCCTCAATACATGGTAATCCGGGTGTGCAGAGCATGCTGCGCCATCACGACCTCCTGTATCAGGACATGTCGGATCCTGCACAGCTACTTCGTCACCGAGGACAAGCATCATTGAGAGGATTCTGGCCTTACGTCGACGGTGATCACAGCGACCCAGCGGCGGCAGCGCGATACAGCGAACTCATGGCAGATTCGCAACACCTCATCGCTAATCACATCTTAGATGCGATCAACTTATCTGGAGTAAAACATCTACTCGACGTAGGGGGCGGCACGGGAACTTTCGCAAGATTAGCCGCCGAGCGGTTTGCCAAAACAAAGACCGCGGTTTTCGATCTGCCGCAAGTTGTCGAATCGATATCACCCAAACAAAGACACTTATTAAAAAGTTTCGCGGGCGATATGTTCCGCGACGCGCTACCCGGCGATTTCGACGCCATCAGTCTTGTGCGCATTCTGCACGACCACGATGACGCACCTGTCGAGCAATTGCTTTCGCGATGCTTTGACGCGCTCCCCAGCGGTGGACAGCTGATTATTGCCGAGCCTATGGCGGGGACAAAAAGCGCCGAATCGATTGGACATACCTATTTCGGTTTCTACCTGTGGGCAATGGGAAGCGGCCGTCCGAGAACAAAATCCGAGTTAACACAAATGCTAAAGCGCGCTGGGTTCGGCGGAATACGCGAGAATAAGACGCATATCCCCGCGCTTGTTCGAGTAATTACAGCAAAAAAACCAAATGTCATTTTTTATTGACACATTTATGTGTACTATTAAACTGACATTAATGATGTAGCTGTTTTTTGACAGACCCAGTCCGCACTCGACTGGAAATGAGGCCATTGAAACCGTGACTTATAAAAAGACAACAGCGGTTATTTTTGAAAAGCCCGGAGCGTTAGAGCTCCGAGAGGCCTCTTTGCGCGCACCTGCAGCAAATGAATGTCTTATCGAATCTGACTGGTCAGGTATATCAACAGGCACTGAACGTTTGATGCTCACAGGGCAAATGCCACCATTCCCCGGGATGGGGTATCCACTTGTTCCTGGCTACGAGACGACGGGCCGGGTGATAGAAGCACCTAAAGGATCAAAGATCTCCAAGGGCGCACGCGTCTTCGTGCCCGGTGGTGTCGGCTTTACCGATGCAAAAAATCTCTTTGGCGGGAGCGCTCGACACGTAATTTGCCCAGCGGATCGAGTTGTACCCCTCTACGATGACCTTGCTCAAGACGGTGTACTCCTTGCACTCGCTGCGACAGCACGACACGCGCTAAGAAGGTGTGAAGCTGTTGGGCCGCCGGAGTTGATCGTCGGGCACGGTGTGTTGGGACAATTAGTCGCTCGGCTTACCGAGTCGCTATACGGGCAGTCCCCCGTTGTTTGGGAGACCAACCCTCAACGACGTATCAGCAAAGGTAATTATCGTGTCTGCGATATCGAAAATGATGAACGCCACGACTACGGCGTTGTGTGCGATGTCAGCGGCAGTGCCAACGCGCTCAACCAAATGATTTCACGCTGTCGCCCCGGTGCGACGGCTGTCATGGCCGGCTTTTACTCCTCGGCCGTGACGTTCGACTTTCCACCCGCATTTATGAGGGAAATCAATCTCTTAGTAAGTGCGGAATGGCAACCCCAAGACCTAAAAGAAGCAGCAGAACTCGCGTCGAACGGTAAGTTGGATCTAACAGATCTCATTACCGATGTCTTGCCGGCCACACAGGCCGAGTCAGCCTATAACCGAGCCTTCAATGATAACAGCTGTCTAAAAATGGTCATCGACTGGAGATCGATATGAGCACCACGATTGCAACCGCAACAGAATATGATCCTGGCCTAGAAGCGAGTGGAGAGAGGGCAGACCTACTCGCAACCTCGGCCGACAATGCCGAAGGTACACAAATCATCGCCATTTACGGCAAAGGCGGCATTGGCAAGAGCTTCACGCTCGCAAACCTAAGCTACATGATGGCTCAGCAGGGCAAGAAAGTACTGTTGATTGGCTGCGACCCAAAGAGCGATACCACGTCGCTGCTATTCGGCGGCAAAGCCTGCCCCACCATTATCGAAACCGCATCGGCGAAAAAAGCCGCTGGCGAAGAGTGCCGCGTAGAGGATGTTTGTTTCAAGCGCGATGGCGTTTACGCCATGGAATTGGGTGGACCTGAAGTGGGCCGAGGCTGCGGTGGTCGCGGCATTATTCACGGCTTCGAAACGCTGGAAAAGCTTGGTTTTCACGACTGGGACTTCGACTACGTTCTCCTCGACTTCTTGGGTGACGTTGTTTGCGGCGGATTTGGCCTACCTATCGCACGCGATATGTGTCAAAAAGTCATTGTTGTCGCGTCGAACGACCTGCAATCGCTCTATGTTGCGAACAATGTTTGCTCGGCTGTCGAGTACTTCCGAAAACTTGGCGGTAATGTTGGCGTTGCCGGCATGGTAACCAATAAGGATGACGGCACAGGACAAGCTCAAGCCTTCTGCAAAGCGGTGGGCATTCCTGAGCTCGCGTCTATCCCAGCCAACGAAGATATCCGCCGCAAGAGTGCGAGTTACGAGATTATCGGACACCCCGATGGCGACTGGGGCCCTCTTTTTGCGGGCTTGGCAGCAAATGCAGCGGAGTCAATACCCCATCGACCAACTCCGATGACTCAAGATGAACTTCTCGGGCTTTTGGACAGCGATGAAGTAGGTAGAGACGTCGTATTACAGCCCGCCACACTCGCAGATCTCTGCAGCGTGGAAACACTGAACAAACCTTCTCTCGAGGTCGTCTATG
>CBFIHK010000008.1:6648-51414 GCA_965662305.1 Luminiphilus sp. | reverse complement strand
CGAAGTACCAAAGCCACGTCGACGCCAAAATCATCGTCACAGGCAAACCCGCGATCAGCAATAAAATCGCGCGCCCACCCGTTCGGTTGTTAGTCTCGGTCACGTTGTATCCCCCAACACGGCCTAATCGCCGCTACTCACGAGTCGATGCCGCAACCATGTAGCAAGGTTGCTGCTTCGAAAAATAAAGGCCAGTCCCAGAGCCGCTGCCATAGTAAACCATTGCACGGCATATCCTCGATGTTTTGCAGGCGTCTGATTCACTACCGCCCACTCAGCGCTAAAAGCCGCGGGCTCTGTCGGTAATGCGCGCACCTCAAAAGGAAAAACAGACCTGCCCAACGTCTCACGCATCGATTCTTCCCAACGCGCAAGGGTCAATTGCTGAACGACCGCTGGTCGCTGGACAGGAAACGCATTATCACCCAAGAGGAAGGCCTCACCGGCGGACTGATAAATCCGCCCATGGATCCGATACTCACCTACGGGTAACTGAGGCGAAGGCGTTGTCATCCGTGAACGATCACCCTCAATCCACCCTAGATTTAGCGGTGCTATTAGCTCGCCGGCTGACGCATCGCCGACCGATACAAACGCCACAACCTCGTAGCCAAACCGGCCGTCTCGTAAGCGATTATCAAGTAGGACATAGTTGTCTTCATCGAAAGTGGCAGTAAATACGACCTGGCGATCTGCAAGGTCCTGAGTAGGCAACCGCATAGTTGCAGCTAGCGATATCGGCGGCTCAAGCCGCCGCTCTTCCAAGCGCGCTATCAGCTCGGCCTTCTCGTCACCGCGCTCTAACTGCCAGAATCCAAGACTGAGCAAGGTCGGTAACAATAAAACCGTGGCTAATGTTGTTCGCCAATCAAGTTCAACGCGCAACTTCATTTTGGTTTGGTTACACTCCCCGCTCTTTGGCAGATGCGCTTCACCCCACATTGAGGTATGCAATGCCGCATAGTGTAAGGATTTTGCATGCTTAAAGGACTGATTGTCTTACTCATGATCGCTTTGGTGGTCACCCTAGGGTTTGGTCTCTACTTCTTGATGATCGATCGCGGTGACGTCAAAAAAACCAGACTGGTCAACTCGCTTCGTGTTCGAGTCGGTATTGCCGGCACACTAATGGCACTTATTGTGTACGGCGTTGCGACGGGGCAATTAGGTCACCAAAGCCCTTGGGATGCGCGCCCCGCTGCTGAATCAGCAGACTAAAAAAAAGGCGGGATAAACCCGCCCCTTCCAGATCAAACCGCTTTATCTTCAAATGATGTAAACGAAGATAAAGAGGAATACCCAAACGACATCAACGAAGTGCCAGTACCAGCTCGATGCTGAGAAACCGAAGTGGTCGGTAGGTGTCATGTGCTTGTTACGAACCGAGCGAATCAACTGAATAAGCAACATGGTCATACCCATAGCAACGTGGAAACCGTGGAATCCAGTCAGCATGAAGAAGGTTGAGCCGTAAATACCCGAGTTCAGTGTCAGACCGAATAACTCGTACGCTTCGTAGTACTCTGCCGCCTGCAAGAACAGGAAGATGATGGCTAGACCAACAGTCACTGCCAACCATGCTTCAAACTTCTTGATATTACCCGCTGACAGGCCGCGGTGTGCGAACTCACAGGTAACACTCGAGGTAAGCAGGATAATGGTGTTCCAGAGTGGCAACCATGCGTACCAGTGATGCGCATCTGCGAACGCCATAGATGTTTTCTGCGACACGAACTCACCGTTGTTTGCGATAGGCTGGCTAAGCGCACCACCGACCACTTCTTGCGGCGTTGTTACTGGCGGCCAGGTGTACTCAAAACCTTCCCAGAGCAGGAAGTTCATTCGTCCGCCCTCACCTTCGCCTGCAAGCCATGGGCCAGCTAACCAGCGAACATAAAGTAAGGCACCGAAGAAAGCGGCGAAGAACATCACTTCAGAGAAGATGAACCAGAACATGCCCAAAACATAGCTGTGGCTCAGCTGAGCACTGTTCATGCCCGCTTTGTTCTCGGTAATCGCCGTGCGGAACCAGTAGGTGAGGGTCGCAATGAACATCGCAAGCCCAGCAAACAAAACGTACTTGGCTGTGCCGCCTGTATCGTGGGTGCCGCCGAAGGTCATCTCGTTTAAAACGAGACCACCGCCAAAGACGGTCAAGACAAGGCCGATGGTTGCTCTTACCGCGAGGCTAGAGCTCTCGGGTACGTAGTACTTTTCGTACTCTGTTGATGATTGGGCACTAGACATGTTTTTCTCCGTTATACCCCGTCCCCCCGGGGCCCCCTTTTAGTTTATCTCGAAGCGACCTTGTCGCGCATTAGCGCAGTCACATCGAACAATGTGTAAGACAGGGTGATCGTTTTGATATCGGCAGGAAGATCCTGATCGACAATGAACTGCAGAGGCATCTCGGCCTCGCTATTGCCATCTAAAGGCTGCTGCTCGAAACAAAAACACTCGGTCTTATGAAAATATTCTGCGGCACGCGAAGGCGAGACACTTGGGATTGCCTGAGCAATCATCGAATTGGTCGTCGGATTTGCAGCAAAAAACACCGTGTCGTTTGCCGCACCGGGATGTACAACCATCTCAGTCACATCGGGCGAAAACGCCCAAGGCATTCCGTCATTATTGGTCGCAACAAACTGAACCTTTACTGAGCGCGACTCATCAACTTGGGCAACGACAGAGGTGTAGGCTTCCGATGAGGTTTTCCCATTGATACCCAAGGCATCGCACAACACATTGTAAAGCGGCACCATCACCACAAATACAAAGGCGAACATAGCAACAGCCACGGCGCCAAGTTTGGCTACCGTGTCTGTTGTTGGGTCTTGGCTCAGTCGCACGAGAAGCTAGGTCCCATTAGTGAGCAGGCTGCTCTTCAATTTTAGGTGGCGTCTCAAACGTGTGGTAAGGCGGTGGTGAAGGCAGTGTCCACTCAAGACCCTCTGCACCATCCCACACTTTTTCGTCTGAAACACGCTTGCCCGCGACGATGGCAGCAATAACGTTGTACAGGAATAAGAGCTGCGACGCGCCGTAGATGAAAGCACCGATCGACGACATCATGTTGAAATCAGCGAACTGCAACGCATAGTCGGGAATTCGGCGAGGCATGCCTGCGAGACCGACAAAGTGCTGCGGGAAAAACGTTACGTTAAAGCCGATAAACGATACCCAAAAATGCACTTTACCCATGGTTTCGTTGTACATACGGCCAGTCCACTTGGGTAGCCAGAAGTAGATCGCTGCAGTCATTGAGAACACCGCACCTGCCACCATTACATAGTGGAAGTGGGCAACAACAAAGTAGGTGTCGTGATACTGGAAGTCAGCTGGCGCGATTGACAGCATCAACCCCGTGAAACCACCGATCGTAAACAAGACTAAGAAGCCGATTGAAAACAGCATAGGTGTTTCGAACGTCATTGCACCACGCCACATCGTTGTGACCCAGTTAAAGACCTTAACGCCTGTAGGTACCGCGATGAGCATTGTTGCGTACATGAAGAACAGCTCACCTGCTACAGGCATGCCGACTGTGTACATGTGGTGTGCCCATACGATGAACGACAAGAAGGCGATCGCCGCTGTCGCGTAGACCATCGACGCATAACCGAAAAGTGGCTTGCGTGAGAACGCGGGGATGATCTGCGAAATCACACCAAATGCTGGAAGAATGATGATGTATACCTCTGGGTGACCGAAGAACCAGAAGATGTGCTGGAACAGAACGGGGTCACCACCACCTGCGGCAGAGAAGAAGCTCGTGCCGAAGTGGATATCCATGAGCATCATGGTTACGGCACCCGCCAAGACAGGCATAACAGCCACAAGCAGGAATGCTGTGATGAGCCATGTCCAAACGAACAAAGGCATCTTCATGTACGTCATGCCAGGAGCACGCATGTTCATGACCGTTGCGATGATATTGATTGAACCCATAATGGATGACACACCCAAAATGTGAATCGCGAAAATGAAGAACGTCACCGAGGGTGGTGCGTAAGTCGTTGAAAGTGGCGCGTAGAACGTCCATCCGAACGCTGGAGCGCCGCCTTCCATAAGCAGGGTAGACGCGAGCATCAAAAATGCTGGCGGCAAAATCCAGAAGCTCCAGTTGTTCATTCTCGGCAAGGCCATATCTGGCGCCCCAATCATCATGGGGATCAGCCAGTTAGCGAGGCCTACGAATGACGGCATGATGGCACCAAATACCATCACCAGTCCGTGCAGTGTTGTCATCTGGTTGAAGAAGCCAGGTTCAACAAGCTGCATGCCTGGCTGGAAAAGCTCAGCACGAATGACCATGGCGAATGCGCCGCCAAGGAGGAACATTGCAAACGAGAACCATAGGTACATGGTTCCGATATCTTTGTGGTTAGTTGTGTACAGCCAACGAGAGAGGCCTTTAGCTGGACCGTGGTGATGATCGCCCATTTGTATTTCCTCCAATTACCCTTCTTTGTAGCTCACGACGTCAGACGCCTGAACCACATCCCCAGTATTATTTCCAAACGCATTGCGCTGATAGGTCGTGACCGCAGCCACGTCGACTTCGGACAACTGCGCGCCAAATGCCTGCATTGCGGTGCCCGCGACACCATTCACAATGACACTCAAGTGTGTATCGAGACCGCCGGTTGCGATGGCACTGCCCGCAATCGCATTACCGAGACCGCCTTCGCCAGCCGCACCGTGGCACGCTAGGCAGCTCGCGTTGTAAACGTCCTCGCCTCGTGCGTACAACTCATCGAAAGACAGCTCTTGCGCAGCGAGCGCAGCGTCGGCAGCGGCGGCGCCTTGTTTGGCAGCCATCCAGCCATCGAACTCATCGCGGCTTACAGCGTGTACTACTACGGGCATGAAACCATGGTATGCGCCACACAACTCGGTGCACTGACCGCGGTAGACACCTTCTTGAAGAACACGCGTCCACGCTTCGTTAATGAAGCCCGGAATCGCGTCGCGCTTAACTGCAATCTCAGGCACCCACCATGAGTGGATAACATCGTTCGCAGTAATCAAGAAACGCACCTTCGTGTCGACAGGGATAACGAGTGGCTCGTCAACTTCGAGGAGATAATTCTCACCCTTGTCGTCGGTGTTGTAGATTTGCTCCTGAGATGTCGCAAGGTTTGAGAAGAACGAAACGTTCTCACCGTCGGCATCCAGGTACTCATACTTCCACTTCCACTGGTAGCCCGTGATGAGGATGCTCATTTCAGCATCGTCGTTATCATAAACTTCGAGCAATGTTGACGTCGCTGGCACAGCCATTCCGATAAGAATCAGGAAGGGCACAACAGTCCATGCGATTTCGACGCCTGTGTGCTCGTGGAATTGCGCTGGCTCTACGCCTTTTGACTTTCGGTGTGCCTAGCTCGAGTAGAGCATGACGCCGAAAACGCCAATACCAATCACCACACAGATCCAGAAGATCAGCATGTGAAGGTCAAAAATCTCGACTCCCAATTCAGTGATAACTGCGCCTGCATCAGATACACCCGTCGACATGTTGACTTGGTTCTGTGCATTCGCGGATAGCGGCAAGAGTGCCGCCGCGGCTAGTGCGCGTGCGTTAAGCATCTTTTGTTCCCCATTTCAGCGTTGTGCTGGTCCCGCCCCCTATGGTTGGACCACGCTTTTTTTAGCGGCGGAATTATAGCGAAGTCAGATTGGATTCACAGCGCAAACAGGCTAGTTAGACAAATACCGTGCATTTGTTAACAGGAATTTAGTCTTTCTGTGGCTCGGGGATCATTAAACGGACGGGTTCAGCCGTCGTTTCTACCAAACGGGCGCTTCCGCGAGTGACGCGCGTGGCCGGTTGTTGCGTCTCTGCCTGAGGGCGTTTCTCCGAAAATCCGCAGTCTACGCAGGATCTTTCATCGGTCTCCATATCAACCACAATACGATC
This sequence comes from Luminiphilus sp., assembly GCA_965662305.1. Classification (GTDB taxonomy): domain Bacteria; phylum Pseudomonadota; class Gammaproteobacteria; order Pseudomonadales; family Halieaceae; genus Luminiphilus. The sequence continues at coordinate 45,491 of CBFIHK010000008.1, read as the reverse complement.
CATCGCCTTGCAGCTTGGGCAGACAGCACCTGCTATAAATCGCGGCCTTCGCGGTGCTTGTGGTGTAGCGTCGTTTGTCATGTCGCCTTTAATGTCCGGTGTTTACGATTTGAATGTGCACTTACCCATATGCCATGGTACCAGCACAAAAGGGATAGGAAGGGTTAAATGACAAACGCTAGCTACAACGGTCCTGACAATATTCGGTCATATCAAGGCAATACTCCCAAATTGGGTGAACGCGTAATGATCGACCCATCAGCTGTCGTGCTCGGGGATCTGGTGATGGGCGATGACGTCAGTGTCTGGCCTCAATGCGCGATTCGGGCTGATATGCACAGCATTCGTATTGGAAGCCGCACCAATATCCAAGACGGGTCGATCCTACATATCACGCATGCAAGCGACTTTAATGGGGCAGGGTACCCACTCAGCATCGGTGATGACGTCACAGTAGGCCATAACGCAGTTTTACACGGCTGCACAATTGGAAACCGTGTACTTGTTGGCATCGGCTCAGTCGTTATGGACGGCGTGATCGTTGAGGATGAAGTGATGATCGGCGCCGGAAGCCTGGTCACACCGGGGAAAACGCTTAAAAGCGGATGGCTCTACGCGGGGTCACCTGCAAGGCCGGTCCGTGAGATTACTGAGCGTGAGCGCACGTTTTTGACGTACTCAGCGAAAAACTACGTCAAACTCAAAGATCAGTTTCTCAAAGAATCGACCGCTTAGTTGTTCGGACGCAACAACTCGAACACCCCGCCAGTCTCTGGTCGTTGCCCTTGCCAGATGTCGTAACTGTCGGCCGCTTGCTCTATCAGCATACCTAACCCATCTTTAACGCGGCTCAACCGTTTGGCACGGGCCCAAGCCATGAACGGTGTGTCTTGATCGCTGTAAATCAAATCGTAGGCGGCGGTGGAGGAACTCATTTCGTTGATGGCTAGATCAGGGAAACTACCGTCCCAGCCACTGCTCAGCCCATTAATGATGAGATCCCAGGGCTTATCGGGAATTTCATCTAGCCCGCCTACAGTTAAACTACCGCGATCGCCAAACGAGTGGGCCAGTTCAGAAGCTCGAGATTCCGTGCGGTTAGCGATGTGGATCGCGGTTGGATTTCGCTCACACAGCGGGCCCAAAATACCGCGCATGGCACCACCGGCACCTAGCAGAAGAATTCTCCTCGCTTCTATCGCCCACCCTAAATTGTGCTCTAGGTCGCGCAGTATGCCGCTGCCGTCGGTAGTATGAGCGCACACTCGTCCGTCGCCGTCTCGCCACAAGGTATTCGCCGCCTTTGCATCGACGGCTGCATCGGTGCGAACTTCCGCGATCTCAAAGGCATCGCCTTTGAAGGGCGCTGTGACATTGAGACCAATGCCGCCGGCTGAAAAAAACTCGGTAACAACCGCGTTGAAGTCACCGGGCTCAACCAAGATCCGGCTGTAATCAATCTCGTGATTCAGGCTGGCCGCGAACGCATGATGAATCTCAGGCGATTTGCTGTGAGCGATTGGATTGCCCAGTACGGCAAAGCGCCTCATAAAATACTCCAAAACCTTAACCAAACCTGAATAAGCCGACTCGACTAAATTATACGGCTAGTTTATTCCAGCCAGTCTTTAGGCTTTAAATAATACTCGAGTAGCTTTTCTTCAGGCGTACCGGGTTCCGGTGTGAGTCCGTAGTCCCAGCGAACAAGTGGTGGGAGCGACATCAGAATCGCCTCAGTGCGGCCGTTCGATTGCAAGCCAAACAAGGTGCCTCGATCAAAGACCAAGTTGAATTCGACATAGCGGCCTCGGCGATAAAGCTGCCACTGCCGTTCGCGCTCACCATACTCGCGATCTTTGTTATTCATTACGATCGGAACATAGGCTTTCGAGAAAGCGTCTCCTACGGAGCGCATAAATCCGAACGTTTTCTCAAAGCCCCACTCGTTGAGATCATCATAAAAGAGACCACCAACACCCCTTGGCTCGTTACGGTGCGGTAAAAAGAAGTACTCATCGCACCATTTTTTATAGCGGGAGTAGACGTCCTCGCCAAAAGGGTCGCAGGCATCTTTAGCGGTTTGGTGCCAGTGAATGACGTCCTCATCTCTGCCGTAATAGGGCGTCAAATCAAATCCGCCACCCATCCACCAAACAGGATCATGGCCTGGCTTTTCCGCAACAAAGCAACGGACGTTAGCGTGAGAGGTAGGTACGTACGGATTTCTGGGATGCATGACGAGTGAAACACCCATCGCTTTGAAGCTGCGCCCCGCCAATTCAGGTCTATGTTGCGTGGCACTGCCCGGCATCTGAGTGCCTTCTACGTAGGAGAAGTTAACACCGCCCTTCTCAAAAACCTTGCCATCCGCCAACACACGACTGATACCACCGCCGCCTTCAGGACGTTCCCAAGATTCAGTTGCAAACTCTGCTGACCCGTCGATCGCACTCAACTCATCACAAATTGATGCTTGTAGGCCTTTCAGATACTGCTCAACAGCTGGCAAATCCATAGGACTTCCTTCTCATCTGCAATTTACTCGGCTGGATGCTTAACGCATCACTTCGCCAGTTATCGCGCGCTTTATTGTCGATGGACGACCCTGCAGGTTTACTGTCCCAGGCACCATGACAACACCCGCACCAAAGTACCTCACCACTTGGAACGGGTGCTTTGCCGGTTGTGCACCCGCCCAGTTAGCACTTGTCGTTACCACCGGCCCATCCAATTCGCGACACAACTTGGACAGCATAGGTGCAGAGGTTACACGGATTGCAACCTCAGTGCTCTCTCCTGTTACCCAATAGGGGAAAAAATCTCTATGTGGCACAAGCCAAGTCACAGGCCCCGGCCAAGAAGCCAATACGGTTTCTCGCTGCTTTACTGTCAGCCCATCCAAAAGCGGTGCAAAATCAGCCACATCACCACTGGCAACAATAACGCCCTTTGAAATAGGCCGCTGCTTCAACGCGCATAGCTGTTCGACGGCATCCTGGTTCCAAGGGTCGCACGACAAACCCCAAACCGCTTCGGCCGGGCAAGCGACAACGCCACCCTCTCTGACACAAGCTGCTGCATGCTTAAGGCGAAGTGAGGATGTCATGATATTTGTCCTTGGATCAGCTTAGAAATTGGTGAGTACAGATATAAATTTACTGTGTTCAAAAGTGAGGACAGCGGGGTTCTGTTTGCCCGACATGGTCAGGTCACCAAGACCAGTAAAAAGTCTCAATCCACCGAAAAAAAGTGTAGCAACCTAAGCGGCTCCATTAACGGGTTGATCACTTGTACATTTAGCTTTTCGCTGCATTTTGCCAGATCCCATGCAGTTTCGTTAAGTGAACCAATACTTTGCCAAGTGTTGCGGTCACCTCCCAGCGGTCTATGAAAGCCAAAAATGGCCGACGCTTCAATTCATTCAAGATTTGCAGTAACCGTCGCGGTCTCTGGCCAAAAATCCAGATATCTCCAGCCCAGTTAACACACGATGAACGGCGCTGATACTCATTCCAAGCGCATCAGCGAGCGCTTCTGCAGAATGATGTCCATCGCCAATAAACGTCATTAGATCTGCTTGCTCACTGGTCAAATTGGGCGGAACGTCTGACAACCTTACGAGTGCTTTACCACTAGGGCTATTGGGTGCCAGAGGCTGACTCCTAAAGCTCTCTTTGGAAGCAGGTAAACAAGCAAACCCCGGTGTGGAGTATGAGAGCCCTTTGCTTTCCCAATAATTCTGCAACAAGCCTGCCTCTGAAACCGGCAAGGACCAGCAACTCCCCTCGATAACATCATGTGGATCAGTCGCGATCAGGGCTCCCTCAAGCAATAATTTTAAGCACCCTTCACCTTGAGTATGGCTAATTGACCAGGGAAGCGCGTAAACATCGCGGCCTTGTTCAGCGGCCGCTGTTGCAGTGATCAAGGTTCCGCTTGGAACACCCGCTTCAATGACCACTGTTGCAATCGATAAACCCGATATTGTCCGATTTCGTCGCCGAAAGTGGTGCTTTTTTGGTGCACTACCGGGAAGAAATTCAGTCACCAAGGCTCCCGATTCCTCAATTTCTGCGCTCAAACTACGGTTTACAGATGGGTATATCGCGTCAATACCAGTGGCCATCACCGCTATCGTTTTGCCTCCAGCCGCTATCGCTCCCTTATGAGCCGCAGTGTCAACACCATGAGCCAAGCCGCTCACTATGACGAAGCCAGCTTGCGCAAGCTCATAACCGAACCGCTCGGCAAGCTTTAACCCATCGAGCGATGGCCGACGGCTACCCACAATTGCAATAGCAGGGCGCTTGAAACACGCGGGGTCACCCAGACCGAATAAACAAGCGGGCGCGTCATCGCACTCGGCTAAAAGTAGTGGATATTCTTCAGTTGTCAGCACCAATAACCAGGCATTTTCTTGGAGCGGATCGCTTGGCGCTTGCGAGGCTTCTATAATGCTTTGGCGCCATGGATTTAGCGCTCGAACGTCGGACCCCCGCAATACTGCGTCTGGATTCGGCCATCGAGCCATAAGCTCAGCCCGGGAGCCGGGCATATTGCTTGCGTATTTTGTATAACCTATCCAGCGGTTAGTGCTTACACCTCCGCCACCAAGCATCACGGGCATCACTCTTCCTTGAGTTATTTAAAGCCGCATCCATGCAGCCCTTTTAGGCTTATGGGTTAACGAGCCTATCGTCGACCGACAAAGGTTGATTTGCATTAAGCACCAAACCGAAGCTCGCCCGATCATAAACCGCGAATAGCATCATGGTGCCCGCATGCTCTGATGGCAATGTGAAGCGCTCACCACTGAGACTGTCTTTGACCGGTTCGCTGACTTTAGATATGGAGAGAACGGTGCCGACCTCAACATCATCTGCCTCACCGAATGTTGTAGCCACAACATCCAGCGCGCCTATCTGCGTAGCGCCGCTCTCGAGCGATAGCATGAATCCCGATCCCAAATCGGCGATGGGAAGCTTAGGCATGAATTGAGCGACAAGCTGTCGATCCTCAACGGGCAGCAGTATGTCGCCAACGCGGAGCTCTTCACGAGACGTTAATACATCAAACTGACTCGCTTCATTATCGCGAGAACCCTTTTGCGAGAGCACCACCCTGCCAACAGAGGAAAGAAGCGTACCAAGCAACTCTCCGGTCTCGGGATGCGCTATGACTCTTGAGGCTCGAACTACGTCAAATTGAGTATCATCACTTGAAAACGCCCCAATGGCATAGACACTATCGCCCATTCCCGATATTAATCGCCCCCTGTAACCACTCACGATGCGGGGCATAGTTTCAGATTCGAATTGCGTCACGAAGCGGTGACGGGCGATAAAGGGGTCTATAGCCTCTCTGGGAAAGGCGTCTATTGCAGCCGCAAGCGGCTCAGTACGCACCTTTGGGCTCAATTTTATGACGTCGGAGGAAACACCGTAGCTATTGGCGGCAGTCAGATAGACGCCAGGTGAGCCATCCTCCCAGCGCAAAAATAGCTTATCCCCCGGATAAATAAGATTAGGATTTCTGACGTCGGGATTTACCCGCCACAGCTCAGGCCATCGCCAAGGCTCATTTAAAAACAGTGCCGAAATATCCCAAAGCGTATCGCCACGCTGAACAATATAGGTATCCGGGGCACCATCAGCCAATTGGGGAATTTCCGACTGAGCAAAGCTACTTGTTGGCAGCGCCAGCGAGACCACCACCAATAAACAACGACTAACGACCGCTAAATTACGTCGTAAAGCTATTTTCTGCTCAGATACAAAGTGGTGACCAACCATGTCTGTTCTCCGATGTGACCTTTCTTCTCAGCCACCGCGCGGCACTAGCACAGTGATGAAAGAAAATTGGCGTATCTCTCCTTACCGGTATAATGGCAGTCTGCGCTGAGCTTGTGGGCAAAACAAGCACGATTCAGTGCAAAAGTATGCCAATCCACCCACTAGAGTGCTTGAAAACAGAATGGCCATTAGAAAAATTCTTGAATTCCCTGATCCGCGACTGCGTACCAAAGCTGCACAGGTAGAATCTGTCGACCGCAGGATTCAAACACTCGTCGAAGATATGTTCGAAACGATGTACGACGCTAATGGGATTGGGCTAGCCGCGTCGCAAATAGACGTGCACGAGCAAGTGATCGTGATTGATCTCTCAAGTGATAGATCTGAACCGCGTGTATTTATTAACCCAAAGGTCGAAGTTATGGACGAGTCACTCGACGGCTTCGAGGAGGGGTGCCTGTCTGTCCCTGGGTTTAGCGAATCGGTAGAGCGTCCAAAAGCCGTTCGTGTGACTGCCCTGGATCGCGACGGTTCTGCAATTGACGAGACAGTCACCGGCCTTCTCGCAGTATGCCTGCAGCATGAAATGGATCATCTGCAGGGAAAACTCTTTGTCGACTATCTCAGCCCGCTTAAACGGCAACGAATCCGTCAGCGCCTCGAAAAAGAGCAGCGGCGTAGAGCCTAAATTATGACCAAATCGTTGCGGGTGGTCTTTGCGGGTACACCCGATTTTGCTGCCGCCCATTTGAACAAGCTTATTGCCTCGGAACACGAGGTGGTTGGCGTTTACACACAACCTGATCGGCCATCCGGTCGAGGCAAGCGACTCACCGCCTCCCCCGTAAAGCAGCTCGCAATAGAGCACGAGCTCCCGGTTCTTCAGCCCAGCACGCTGAAGGATGAAAACGCTGTAGAACGGTTGGCCGCTTTTGATGCGGACGTTATGGTGGTGGTCGCCTATGGCTTAATACTCCCAGCGAACATTCTGCGTACTCCGCGGCTAGGTTGCATTAATGTTCACGCATCGCTATTACCACGATGGCGAGGTGCGGCACCTATTCATAGGGCTATCGAAGCGGGCGACGCCTCTACTGGGATCACCATCATGGCAATGGATGAGGGCCTGGATACCGGCCCGATGTTGTCTAAAGCCGCAATTGATATCAGCGCAGAACACACCACAGAGTCCCTAACTCACGCCTTAAAAGTTCTAGGTGGTGATATTTTGATTGCGACAATGGACCACTTGGAATCATCGCTAGAGGCGGCGGCCGAGCAACCTGCTGATGGAATTACCTATGCACATAAAATAACGAAAGAAGAGGCTGCAATAGACTGGTCTCTGTCAGCGACGGACATCGATCGAAAAATGAGAGCGCTTTCTCCTTCACCGGGTTGTTTCGGAATCTATAACGACGAGCGGATCAAAATTTGGTCGGCGACAGTCGACGAGACTACACCGCACAACGCTGTGCCCGGAACCATAATTGCTTTTGACAAAAAAGGACTCACTGTCGCTTGTGGTGTCGGCCACCTTGTCATCACGCGCCTTCAATTCCCCAATAAAAAACCGATGTCGCTTGCCGATATAATGAATGGCCACAGGGACCGCTTAGTAATTGGCGATCGATTCACGAGCCACGAGATATGAGCCTCAGATTATCGGCAACAACTCTGCTCGACGAAGTTCAGCACGGCGGATCACTAAACGCGCTTTTTGAAGCAGCTCAAAACAATGTTGACGAGTCGGATCGCGCGTTTTTTAAAGAATTGGTTTATGGATCCCTTCGGCTCTGGCCAATGTACAAGGGCATTACCCGCCAGCTTCTCGAAAAACCACTTAAATCCAAAGACAGTGCGCTAGAGGCCCTGCTGATTCTTGCACTCTATGAGCTCGACGAGTGTTCAACACCCTCCTACGCCTCGGTATCAGCCGCCGTAGATGTTTGCTCCCAACTCAAAAGAGCTTGGGCCGCCAAGCTCATCAACGCCTGTCTGCGCCGCTACCAAAGAGAGAAGGAGAGCTTACTTCAGCGACTGGGTGACAGCGAACGAGCTGCGCTACCCGGGTGGCTTTATAAGGTTCTTAATAAGCATTATTCGGACCAACTAGAGAGCCTTTCAGAGGCGGGCCGCCACAAACCGCCGTTAACGTTGCGAGTCAATAGCCAAAAATCATCGCGAGACGATTATCTACAGCAGCTTGCAAACTTAGGTATAGACGCAGAGCCTGCAGGTGCCTTTGGCCTTACTTTGCGATCTGCGCTACCTGTTTCAAGCATTCCGTCTTTCTCTGAGGGCATCGTCAGCGTTCAGGACGAGTCGGCACAATTAGCAGGAGCATTCGTAGCAGGTTCTTTGGCAAGCGCCACAGAGGGACTTCGCGCGCTCGATGTATGTTCTGCGCCAGGTGGCAAAGCCTGTCACCTTGCAGAGCTCGGCGCTGCTGTTACTGCCATGGATGTCTCTGCGACGCGACTCGCACGTGTCGAGGAGAACGCGAAACGCTTAGGTTTATCCATAGAAACCTTTGTCGGTGACGGACGGGAGCTCGGTAACGTCACCGAGATAGACGATTTTGATCTGGTACTACTCGACGTTCCGTGCTCTGCGACGGGAGTAATGCGGCGCAACCCGGACGTGAAGGTCATCCGGCTAAAGTCCGATATCTCTCGTTTTAATGAATTACAGCGGGCCCTCCTTGAATCCGCCTGGCAAAGAGTGCGTCCACAGGGAAAGCTCCTTTACGTTACCTGCTCACTGCTACCGGCGGAAAACGAAGATATGGTTAGCAACTTTTTAGCAGTCACAACCGATGCCAGAGCAATCCCCCTATCCGAGCCGATCGGTTATGAAAAAAAAGTCGGTAGACAAGTGTTGCCATCTGTTGGTGGTGGCGACGGCCTTTACTACTGCATGCTCGAAAAAGTGGTCTGATCTGGAGTTCGTGGGAAATCGGAGTACCATTCGCGGGTAATGACCAAGATCACTCGTTGTTCAAGGAACCGAATACGTCGTGAAGATCATTATTTTGGGAGCCGGGCAAGTTGGCGGCACGCTCACCGAACACTTAGCCGACGAACAGAATGACGTCACAGTGGTTGACAGCTCTGACTCAGCGCTTAGGCAGCTACAAGAGCGGTTGGACATCAGAACAGTTAAGGGCGACGCCTCTAAGCCAACGACACTGGCAGATGCAGGCGCTCAAGATGCGGACATGCTTATTGCAGTAACCGATAGTGATGAAGTCAACATGCTTGCCTGCACTATCGCTTACACGCTGTATCGGACTCCTACAAAGATCTGCAGAATTCGAGAAGTTGACTATCTCAATGAGGATAAAAAGCTCTTTCGATCAGGTGCGATCCCTGTCGATGTCTCCATTAGTCCAGAGCACCTCGTTACCGACGCCATCCATCAATTGATTCTCAATCCGGGCTCGCTACAAGTGCTCGATTTCGCAGGTGGAAGAATTAGATTGGTGGCGGTCAGGGCCGTAGATGGGGGTCCTATTGTTGGGCGTGAACTTCAGGAAATCCGCGAGCACATGCCAAGCGTGGATACGCGTGTAGCTGCTATTTTCCGCAAGTCCCAGAGTGCCATTATTCCCGAGGGCTCAACCGTTGTAGAACCCGACGACGAGGCTTTCTTCATCGCAGCCAGCGAAAATATACGAGCCGTAACCTCTGAGCTGAGGAAGTTGGATGCCCCTTACAAACGAGTAATGATTGCTGGAGGTGGAAAAATCGGTGCCTCACTGGCGAAGAGACTCGAGCAGGACTATCAAGTAAAGGTGCTCGAGCTAAATTATGATCGATGTCGCCAATTATCCGAGGAGCTGGAAGAGAGTATCGTGCTCAATGGCAGTGCAAACGACTCGAAGCTTTTACAACAGGAAAATATTGCCAATACCGATGTATTTTGTGCGCTGACTAACAATGGTGAGTCAAACATTATGATGTCGATGCTGGCGAAGCGACTGGGCGCCAAGAAAGTCATTACACTGATTACAAACTCAGCTTACGCGGAGTTGGTCGGTCAGGAAATCGATATCGCGATTTCGCCGCAGCAAATAACAATCAGCAGCCTATTAACTCACGTCAGAAAAGGCGATATCAGTGCCGTCCACTCGCTGCGCAGGGGCGCTGCAGAAGCATTGGAAATGACTGCACATGGTGACCCTAAGACATCAAAAGTTGTCGGTCGGCGGCTCGATGAACTCGATTTACCCCCGGGTGCAACCGTTGGTGCGATTCTCCGAGGCGACCAAGTGATTATTGCGCACAGGCATGTCGTTGTTGAGGAGGATGACCATGTAATCCTTTTCCTGACAGACCCATCGAAAATAAGCTTAGTCGAAAAACTCTTCGTTGAAGGCGGTAGCTTCATCTAATGAATGTTGGCCTTTGCACTCGAATTGTTGGCTTACTGCTGATGCTATTCAGTCTCGGGACGCTACCCTCGATGACTCTCGGCTGGGTTCATGACGATGGAACGGCAACCGTTTTTGGTCAGGCATTTGCGGCGACGGCAACGTCGGGGGTTGCTCTGTGGTTAGCAACCCAACGGGCGAAGACCGAATTGCAGATACGCGATGGGTTTATGGTTACCGCGGCTTTCTGGATTGTTCTGGGCGTTTTTGGTGCGCTTCCCTTTTTGCTAAGCGACGCTGTAGAAATCTCTGTGTTTGACGCAATTTTTGAATCGGTTTCGGGGTTGACCACGACGGGCGCAACCGTGCTGGTGGGTCTAGATGATATTCCGCAATCGATTTTACTGTATCGACAACTACTTCAGTGGCTGGGCGGCATAGGGATTATCGTGCTGGCGGTCGCTGTTCTGCCAATGCTGGGGATTGGCGGGGTTCAGTTATACCGTGCCGAGAGTACCGGACCCGCTAAGGACAGTAAGCTCACGCCAAGAATTACATCTACGGCAAAAGCACTTTTTAGTATCTACCTAGGTCTCACCATTAGCTGCGCACTCGCCTACTTTCTAGCGGGAATGAGCGCCTTCGACGCTATCAGCCACGCTTTCTCGACAATCGCTATCGGCGGTTTTTCGACTCACGACGCAAGTATGGGCTATTTCAACAGCAATATTATTTTGTTAATTAGCTCTCTCTTCATGCTCATTAGCGCAGTCAATTTCGGCTTACACTTCGTGGCGTTTTCAAAGCGAAATCCCACAATTTATCGCTACGACTCAGAAACGAAGTTCTTCTTTAGTATCGTAGTGATTTCCGTTGCTATTACCTGCATTACGCTGGCATTGATGGAAACCCTGCCTGTGAAAGAAGCGGTGATCCACGGCTTGTTTCAAACGGTTTCTATCGCAACAACAACCGGATACGCGAGTGATAACTTTTCAGTATGGCCCTCGTTTTTACCTATCTTTCTACTCATGCTAAGTGTCATGGGCGCTTGTGCCGGATCAACGGGCGGTGGCATGAAAGCAATGCGCATACTACTGGTGTTCAGACAGGGACTGAGGGAGCTTCGGCAATTGCTGCACCCGAACGCAGTCATTCCTCTTAAATTAGATCACAGGCGGGTGCGGCCCGAGGTTGTTAGCGCCGTGTGGAGCTTTTTCGCCGTCTATATGTTCTCGTCCCTAATTCTGGTGCTAGCTATGCTAGGCACGGGGCTCGATTTCCTTTCAGCAGTCAGCGCAGTGGTGGCCTCGATCAACAATCTCGGTCCGGGCCTCGGAACCGTCGCTTCCAATTATGGCGGGGTCTCGGATATGGGAAAGGTCATTTTGTGTATTGCGATGCTTTTAGGGCGGTTGGAAATCTTCACGCTGCTAATTCTCTTTACGCCAACGTTTTGGCGCCCCTAAGCCAAGGGGCTTCAGGCTTCTTTTACTTCATGCCACGAGACTGTTTAATGAGGTCATAGGCTGTCGTTATATTTTGAGAACGCTCTGTAGCAAGCTCAACCATTTCTTTTGGCACGCCGTTAGCACTTAATTTATCTGGATGATTTTCACTCATGAGTCGTCGGTAAGCTTTCTTTAACTCACGATCATCAATATCGGGCTTCACGCCGAGGGCTTGATAGGCCTCGGCTAATTGGCTTCGCTGCGGCTGGTACTGCCGCCGTTGTTGCTGACGATTTCCTCCGAAATTTGCCTGTGCCCCAACCATGCTAACTATTCGTTGGAGTGCAGAATCAGAAATACCTAGGGCGCGCGCTACACTCGAAAGCGCCCGCTGCTCTGCTGTGTCCAAGCGCCCGTCGGCTAATGCCATACTGACCAAAAAAAGCATCAGGGTATGGGAGGTGTTAGGGCGAAGGGCGATAACGCGCCGGAAACGGGCTAGCTCCGGCGCAGGATCAAAATTTGCTTCAGCACCTCTTTTAAACCGCCTTATGGCAGCCTCTCTCTGCGTCGGTGTCAGCCTGAGCTGAGTAAACATGGCCTCGGCTTGCGCTATTTCAGTCTCTGAAACCCGACCATCCGCTTTAGCGATGTAACCCAGCATCACAAACGTAGTGTCAAAAAATTCCTGCTGCAATTCATGAAGCCCATCTGGCCCCGTCATCCTGATGGCTCGTAACAGCCCAGAATCGAAAAGATGTCCGACAAAAAATCCAACGAAGGCGCCAATAGCGCCTAGTGCAGAAAAGCCTATCAGTGTGCCTAGAATCTTCCCCAGAAAAACATTCACTTATGACCTCCTCGATTCTTCAGGCCGGCATAGTGATCAGCAAGCGAGCGAGGCAAGGTTCGGAAGCGTTTGTAAGACCACTGATACTGTTGATCACGTCCGGTAAATAGTGTTTGTACATCGTTATTCATTGCCCGCAAAGCGGTTTCTAGATCATCGCTGTAAATCGCCTCGGAGACGGGGTTGTAGAGCACCTCCCAACCTCCGTGTACCCTAAAGGCGCCGGCAATAACGGCTCTTGCTTTAGATTTTGACAGTAAATTTGCGCACAAACTCGCAGTAAAACATTCGACACCCATAAACGGCACATTCAGTCCGGCAGACTCCTGCGAGGGGACTTGATCGGGCAATACCCCAGTCAGGCCACCCTGCTTAAAGTGGCGAATTAGCTTCACGAGTCCCTTTGGCGTGGTTGGGACATATTCACCACCGGGGCGCTGGCGGTTGGCAAGTACCTCAGCACCTACACTGGGTAACTTTGGGGGCTCAAAAAGACCAAACAGGTCCCCTTGAGTCACTAGGTGATGCGGAAGCACCTCCCAATTTCCCACATGTGGGGCGAGCACTAACACACCCTGCTTAGCAGCCAAGGCGGCGTCAAGGTGCTCTTGGCCAACAACCCTTATTTTGGACATGACATAAGCTGGGGAGCGGCGCCAAACATGACCCATCTCACTAATCAGCGCTCCTTGCTCGGAGATTGAGGCTTTGACTAGCGCCTCCTGCTCCGCAGTGGACCGATCTTGATACGCCAATTCGATGTTTCGCCGGATGACCCTTACCGTGGTGGAATTGACCACATATAAGAGGCAACCTAGGAGGCGACCACAGCCACGAGCAACCTCTAGCGGCATCAATGCGGACAAGGCCAAGCTTGTCTTTAGCAAACCTGCTGCTACACGGTCCTTTAAGAAAAACTTTGCTAAATTTTGACTCTTTGACACGTGGTTGCGCTTAATTGCCGTAGATTGTTCATATTATGCCAGTGCTGGCCCCTGTATACTCGCGTCTTCGATGTATTGGGGTATTTACGTGAGTTCACCACTAACATTTCAGCAGCTAATTTTAGAGCTACAAGCCTTCTGGGGAGAGAATGGTTGCGTCATCCTGCAACCGTTAGACCTAGAGGTTGGTGCAGGTACCTTTCATCCTGCTACCTTTCTGAAAGCATTAGGGCCGGAAAACTGGAACTCTGCCTACGTTCAACCTAGCCGACGACCCCAAGACGGTCGATATGGCGAAAACCCAAATAGACTGCAGCACTACTATCAGTTCCAGGTAGTGATGAAGCCATCACCCGCTGACTTTCAAGAGCTTTATCTCGGTAGTTTAAAACGCTTGGGCTTGGACCCCCTCGAGCACGATATTCGGTTTGTTGAGGATAACTGGGAGTCACCGACGCTTGGCGCCTGGGGACTGGGCTGGGAAGTCTGGTTAAACGGCATGGAGGTGTCTCAATTTACCTATTTTCAGCAGGCGGGCGGGCTCGAGTGCTTACCCGTCACCGGGGAGATTACGTACGGCATTGAACGACTGGCGATGTACATCCAGGACGTAAAATCTGTTTACGACTTGGTGTGGTCGGAGACACCCACTGGTGTCATCAAATACGGCGATGTGTTCCATCAGAATGAAGTGGAGATGTCGACGTTTAATTTTCAAGAAGCAGATGTCGATCATCTCTTTGCGCATTTTGACTTTTGTGAAAGTGAAGCCGAGCGCCTTGTAGCACTTGAATTACCGTTGCCCGCTTATGAGTTCGTCATGAAAGCCTCTCACGCCTTCAATTTGCTGGATGCACGTCACGCGATCAGCGTCACTGAGAGACAGCGCTATATCCTAAGGGTGCGAACGATTGCTCGCGCAGCCGCCAAAGGCTTCGTCGCAGCACGCGCAAAGCTCGGTTTCCCCCTCGCCGATGCAGATCTTGCTGAAGCCGCATTAGCGACACTGGCGAAGGAGGCTGCAGCGTGAGTACAGACACGGTTTTATTTGAGCTGGGCACAGAAGAGCTCCCCGCAGGTGAATACGTGGTCATGGCCGAAGCGCTATGTGCAGGGATTTGTGAAGGTCTACAAAGCCATAGCCTTAGCCATGGCGAAGCAAAGGTTTTGGCTACACCGAGGCGCTTAACCGTTATCGTTTCCGACGTTGCGACAAATGCTGCCGATACCGAGCAAGAAGTTTTGGGGCCGCCGATGGCGGCAGCAAAAACCAAAGAAGGGGAGTGGTCGCCTGCGGCAATCGGCTTCGCAAAGAAACAAGGCGTAGCAGTAGAGGCGCTAGATACTATTCCCACCGACAAAGGCGACCGACTTGGCCTTGTGAGGCGTGTCACAGGTGCAGTATGTGCCGAAGTACTTCCAGAAATTGTTAGCCACGCCGTGGCGCATATTCCCGTATCAAAGCGCATGCGTTGGGGCAGGGAGCGACACGAGTTCCTGCGGCCCGTTCAATGGCTGATGTTGCTATTAGGCAATGAATCACTCGATATTTCACTTTTCGGGCTTAAATCGGGGCGAATAACGCGCGGCCATCGATTCCATGGGAAGAACGAGATCACCATCCCTAACCCTGATTGCTACCAGGAAATGCTTCGCGACGAGTATGTCATTACCGATCATCAAGAGCGTAAGACCATGATCCGTGAGCAGGTCGAAGCCTTGGTGTCAGGCGATGAGACGGCAGTCATCCACGATAGCCTACTTGACGAGGTAACCGGCTTGGTAGAATGGCCTGTCGCACTTCGCGGCGCCTTCGATGAAGCCTTTTTGTCAGTGCCTCGACAAGCGCTTATCTCTTCGATGCGAGAGCATCAAAAATATTTTCATATTGAAGCCCGTGATGGTTCGCTCATACCGGCCTTCATCACTATCTCCAATATCGAAAGCTCGAACCCGCAGGCAGTCATTTACGGGAATGAAAAAGTAATCCGTCCCCGCTTGGCTGATGCTGCGTTTTTCTTCGAGACCGATAAAGCAACGAGTCTTGCCACTAAATCGGAACGACTTGAAAGCATTTTGTTTCAGCGGGACTTGGGAACCCTTGCGTCGAAACAGCGCCGAATTTCGCGTCTTGCCACTGCATTGTGCGAAGAACTCGGTGCCGACGAGACCACGGTCAGTGCTGCAGGTACGGTGCTTAAAGCGGACCTTGTATCCGACATGGTAGGGGAGTTTCCTGAGCTTCAAGGTATTGCGGGAAGACATTACGCACTCAACGATGGTCTTTCAGACGGGGTTGCAGACGCTATCGAGCAGCATTACTGGCCCAAATTCTCGGGCGACCAGCTACCTTCGTCACCCGAATCAGCCGCTGTGGCACTGGCCGACAGGCTCGACACACTTGTTGGCATCTTTGGTATAGGACAGAGCCCTACAGGCTCAAAAGACCCGTTTGCTTTACGCCGTGCGTCGGTGGCCATCATCCGTTTGACGCTTGCTTACGCGCCTCATGCAGATATCAAAGCGGTGATTTCAAATGCTGTCGCCGGTTTTGAATCAGGTACCTTGTCGTCTGAGACCGTCGATACCGTCTTTAACTACTTGTTGGAACGTTTGCCTGCCCATTACGAGGATCTTGGGGTATCTGTTGAGATACTGCGAGCGGTTACAGCAGTAGGGACTCAAACGCTTGGAGATATTGACGGCCGAAGCCTAGCGCTGCAGGGTTTTGCCGGTTCTGATGAAGCGATATCGCTCGCCGCGGCTAACAAACGCGTGGCTAACATCCTAGCGAAAACGGAAGAATCACTTGGGGATGTCGATCCGTCACGCTTTGAGGATGCCGCCGAGTCAACGCTTTTTGAATCATTAAAGCAGACAAAACAA
Source organism: Luminiphilus sp. (assembly GCA_965662305.1). GTDB lineage: Bacteria > Pseudomonadota > Gammaproteobacteria > Pseudomonadales > Halieaceae > Luminiphilus. Next base: position 29,193 of record CBFIHK010000008.1, on the reverse strand, counting down.
ACGCTTGATGAGGCTTTAGCCGTATCAGATTTCGCGGCCGCACTTAACGGCTTGGCGGGACTGCGGGGCGTGGTCGATAACTTTTTTGATCAAGTGCTTGTCAATGCGGAGGACGACGCAGTTCGTCTCAATCGCCTGGCATTGCTCAAGGAGTTACGTGAGCAGTTCCTGCGCGTAGCTGATCTGGCGGTGTTAGCAAGATAACTGGGTAACTCTCTATGGGTTTTTGCTATGGGTTTTGAGGCGGTTGTTAGTTTACTTTTGGTCGTTGCTCTCATCGGCTTAACAGCGCACAACAACCGAAAGCACCGTCAGTACAGGGAGAGTGTCGGTGAAGCGCTGACCCGTGGTGAGATTGCCAAAGAGGCGGTGGAAGACCTTAAAGGCGAAATTGCGGCCTTAAATGAAAAGCTTTCTGCATCGCTCGCACGCGAGGAAGGACTCAAGGCAACAGTTAATGTCAAAGAGACCGAGCATGCGGCAAAAATTGCGCTTCTCGAGGATGCCAAAAAAGTGCTCAAGCTTGAGTTCGAGAAGGCGGCACAAACTCTAGTTAGCCAAGGTGAGAAGACTTTGGCGTCACGCAATCAAGAATCGCTAGATCAGCTACTCAAACCACTCTCCGAGAAAATTGATGGTTTCCAATCGCGAGTTAACCAGGTTCACACAGATTTGACCGGTCAAAACGCGGTACTCAAAACCCAGATCAAACAGTTGCACGATATGGGTCAAGTGATGTCATCCGAGGCGAGCAACCTTACCCAAGCGCTTAAAGGCGATAAAAAGCTGGTCGGAAACTGGGGAGAAGCCCAATTAGAGCGAACGCTTGAGTTAGCGGGGCTGCGAAGGGGAGAGCACTACGAGGCTCAGCAAGCCTTCAAGGGTGACGATGGACAGCGGTTGCTTCCAGATTTCGTGATCTTCCTTCCGCAGGACAAACATATCGTCATCGACAGTAAAGTGTCGCTGGTGGACTATGAGCGTGCCATCACCACAGATGATGAAGCCGTGCGTACACAGTCATTAGCCGCGCACGCCAATGCGGTTAAACGGCACATCGACCAGCTTTCTGACAAAGACTACGCAAATTTGGCTGGGCTACAAAGCCCAGACTTTGTGCTGATGTTTATGCCTGTAGAACCCGCATACATCGAGATAATGCGTGCAAATCGCGAGCTCTTTAACTACGGCTATAAAAAGAACGTCATTTTGGTCTCACATACGACGTTGATGCCCATTTTAAGAACCGTCGCCAACCTGTGGATGGTGGAGAGGAGCAACGAGGAAGCACGCGAAATCAGCGATCGTGCTGGCGATATATTTAACGCGGTTTGCCTTGTAGCTGAGCGGATGGAAAGTGTCGGTAGTTCGCTGTCTCAAACCACACGCCGTTATAACGACGCAGTAAAAAGTTTGGTGGGTAGACAGGGGCTTCACGGCAAGGTTGATCGGTTTCAAACGCTATCAACACGTGTATCTAAGTCATTTCCCGACAACCTGGATGTTCTTCCCGAACAAACAGATGCCAACCAACTCTCCTTGGCTACCGATAAAACAAGCACTTCCGACTCGGATAGTTCGGAGTGATTCTCACAAGCTGCTTAGCCAAACGCCGCATTGGTTGAACGACTTTTTTGATTGAGGGGCTGATCACCGGGTTGCTGACCCTATTGAGTCCAGCAGTGCAGACGGAGTAAGGCTTGTCTTGGAAGCACTCGTCTTGCTGGAACGCGATGCCTATGCCGAGCAAGCTGGTCCTAAAAGCCCTAATGTTAGGGCCCTAAAATCACAGCCCTGATATCAGAGCCCCTTAAGTTTTGGTGCTGCTAGGATGACCTAGACGTCTAGATTAGCTACCGCCAGCGCATTGGTCTCAATAAACTCACGCCGTGGCTCAACATCATCGCCCATCAAGGTAACGAACATTTGATCTGCGCGAATAGCATCTTCAATCGTGACACGAAGCATTCTGCGGGCATCTGGATCCATGGTGGTTTCCCAGAGCTGATCAGGATTCATCTCACCAAGACCTTTGTAACGCTGAATCGAGCAGCCTCGCCGCGCTTCGTCGAGAAGCCAGCGCATAATCTTTGCGAAGTCGGATGACGCAAAGACCTTTTCGCCGCGCTTCACATAACTTTCAGTACTCACAGAATCAGCGAGCAGCACACCTAAGTCAGTGAGATCCCGGTACTCATTTGAGCTAAATAAGTTATGTCCCAGCACGATGTCAGTGGCGACGCTGTGCGCAGTACGTCTCACTAGGACGTAGTAATTCCCTCGTTCTGGATCACGTCGCAAAAGACATTCATAGCTGGTATTGCTTCCTGTTATTGATAGTAAGCGCTCACTTAAATCGTTGGCGAAAGCCGCAACAGCAGCTTCATCAGCCATCGACTCCACCTGCAATCGAGACGTGTAAACGAGCTCCCAAAGAATATCCGTCGAATAAACGCGGCTTAAGCGTTGGATGGTGTGCTCCGCATGTTGATAGCGAGACACGATATTTGCCAGGTCATCACCTGATAGGCCATCACTGGTTTCATCTTTAAACAGTGTGGTATCGATTAGCGCAGCGTTTGTTAGATACTCGGCAAGCGCTTCTTCGTCTTTGAGGTACTGGCTAGTCTTACCTCGTGTCAATTTGTAGAGTGGTGGCTGCGCAATATAGACGTGGCCGCGATCAACAAGCTCGCGCATTTGCCGGAAGAAAAATGTCAGCAATAGCGTCCGGATATGCGATCCATCAACATCCGCGTCAGTCATAATAATAATGCGATGGTATCGGAGCTTGTCAGGATCAAATTCATCCTTACCAATGCCACAACCTAGCGCGGTAACAATGGTTCCCACCTCTGCCGAACCCAGCATTTTATCGAAGCGCGCCTTTTCGACGTTCAAGATTTTCCCTTTGAGGGGCAGGATCGCCTGAAATTTTCTGTTTCTTCCTTGTTTTGCAGAACCACCCGCAGAGTCTCCCTCCACTAGATAGAGCTCACACAGTGATGGGTCTCGCTCCTGACAATCTGCCAACTTTCCCGGCAGGCCAGCGATGTCCAGCGCCCCTTTACGTCGTGTCATCTCACGGGCTTTTCTCGCCGCTTCTCGAGCACGTGCTGCGTCGAGCATCTTGCCAACGATCAACTTCGCATCATTGGGGTTTTCCAGAAGGAACTCACCAAAAGCCGCGCCCATTGCTTGCTCAACAATTGGCTTCACCTCGCTTGAAACGAGCTTATCCTTGGTCTGCGATGAAAACTTAGGGTCTGGAACTTTGACTGAAACAATTGCCGTCAACCCCTCGCGAGCATCGTCGCCCGTTGTGTTCACTTTTGCTTTCTTCGCAAGACCCTCTCGCTCAATGTATCCGTTAAGACCGCGTGTCAGCGCAGATCTAAAGCCTGCCAAGTGTGTTCCACCATCACGCTGCGGAATATTGTTGGTATAGCAGAAAATGCTTTCCTGGAACCCATCATTCCACTGCAACGCCACTTCCACACCCACGCCGTCGTCACCTTGAGCCTCGAAGTGGAAAACCTTGTTAATGGGCGATTTAGCCTGGTTAAGGAAGTCAATGAAGGCGCTTAAGCCTCCGTCATAGCAATAGGTTTCACTCTGTCCACTGCGTTCGTCAGATAACACGATCTTTACGCCTGAGTTCAGAAACGCGAGCTCTCTCAAACGCTTGGCTAATACATCGAAATGAAACTTAATATTGGAAAAGGTATCCGCGGAAGGCTTAAACCGAACCGATGTGCCAGACTCCTCTGTGTCACCGATAACAGCCAGGGGCGCATCAGGAACACCATGTCTGTAAGTCTGCTCGTGCAACTTCCCCTGACGGCGAATGGTTAAACACAATTCTTCAGACAGTGCGTTTACAACAGACACACCCACCCCATGAAGGCCGCCTGAAACCTTGTAAGTATTGTCATCAAACTTACCGCCGGCATGCAGAACAGTCATGATGACCTCTGCCGCAGAAACGCCCTCTTCGTGCTGTTCTGTCGGTATACCTCTACCATCGTCACTGACACTAACGGACTCATCTGGGTGAATAATAATATCGATCTGGCTGCAGTGGCCAGCTAACGCCTCGTCGATTGAGTTATCAACAATCTCGAACACCATATGATGCAGGCCTGTGCCGTCATCGGTATCGCCGATGTACATGCCCGGACGCTTTCTTACAGCATCAAGGCCCTTGAGGACTTTAATGCTGGACGAGTCGTAATTGGTTTGTTCTGCGCCGGGTGTTGTGTCTTCCATGAGATCTCCTTTCACTCACCCCTATTATGCCACTTAATTCACGTCTGTGATCGCCCCATGTTCCACGTGGAACACATTTGATAGTGCATTTTGTGTCCAGGCAGACGGACCGGATGCATCAACCATTGTTGCCAGTACTTGAAACCCATCAGACACCATATTTCTGAAGAGGCCGGCTGCGTTTTCAGCGTCGAGCTCGGCCGCCACATCATCAACCAAAAGCAGCGGAGAAACCCCCGTCTCGCGCTGTATTACCCGCGCCTGCGCGAGCTTAGTTGCCGCCATCAAGACTTTCATTTGGCCTCGCGACAACACCTCATGTGCGGGCAACCCCTCCACCAAAAAGATAACATCGCCCCTGTGTGGTCCCACCTGCGTAAAGGCCCTTTGCCGATCGCTGGCTGCGGCGCCCGCCAGGGCATCAGCCAATGACCAACCCTCGGCCCACCCACGTCGCTGGACCAACTGCCACTCAGGTAGGGTTACCTGCATATCGAACAAGACATCCTTGAGCGAGTCGGACAAGGCTGCCACTGCACGCGCACGTGAAGAAACCAACAACTCCCCCGCCGCCGCCAAATCATGAACCCAAACCGAATCATCAGATCCACGCCGCTCGCGCAAAAGCGCATTCCGCTGCTTAAGTGCATGCATGTAACGACGGGAGGTCTGCGTGAAACTTTGTTCCACGTGGAACACAAAGGCGTCAATAAACCTTCTTCGACCTTCAGGACCATCGCGGACAATATTGAGAGCGTCGGAGTTGATCACAACCAAAGGCATCGCTTTAGCCAGCTCTGACAACGCTTTAACAGGCGCTCCACCAACCCGGGCATCGCCACTGCCACCGCGGTTTCGGCGAACCCCTAAGACAAGCTTAGAGGGGTTAGTCATATGCCCTACCACCTGAACGGCTTCGGATTCACGATTTATAACGTTGTCTATACGGTGTGTGGAAAAAGGCTTTCCCGTACCGAGAAGATGAATGGCGTCCAGGATGCTCGTCTTACCAGCACCGTTCTCACCTGTGAACACCGTCACCCCGTTTGATAAGGGCAACGACATTGAGACGATGTTTCGAAAATTCTCGATCGATAGTTTATTAAGCAACGCTTTGAGGCGCCTTAGAGACGCATAGGCATTACAACGTAGAGTGCTTCTGCCTCGCCCCTTACCGCCTCACCCTCTTCAATGAGTGCAGAGCTTGCTGAGTCAGACAGAGACATACGCACTGTCGACCCCGACAATACACCCATCACATCGAGCAAATAGCTGACGTTGAATCCCACCTCGAGCGAGTCGCCGGAGTAATCTACAGGCACAGACTCCTCCGCCTGCTCCTGCTCGGGGTTGTTTGCTGTTATCTCTAATGAGCCATCAGAGAGAGAAAGTCGAACCCCTCGATATTTCTCGTTAGAAAGGATGGCTGTCCGTGTAAACGCTTGTCGCAACTCAGCTCGATCGCCTGAGACCGCTTTGTCTGGCGATTTAGGCAACACCCTTTCGTACTCTGGAAACTTCCCATCAACGAGCTTTGAGGTGAAAGTAAATTGGTCAGTGGCCGCACGGATGTGATTAGACCCGACAGTCAACGTGACAGAGCCATCACCATCGAGAAGGCGCGCCAGCTCCAGGATGCCTTTCCTCGGCACAATAACGGATTTGTCATCAGCAGAAAGCTCGCCAGGGGCTGTACACAGTGCGAGACGATGGCCATCAGTTGCGACAAAACGTAATCGCCCTGATTTGATTTCCAAATACATACCGTTGAGGTAATAACGTACATCCTGTTGCGCCATAGCAAAGCCTGTACGCTCAATCATCTGACGAACAAGGGATTGACCAAGTTCTAAATCAACCTCGCCTTCGCCCGCCTCTACTGTTGGGAATTCTGCTGCTGGTAACGTTGACAGCGTAAACCGACTCCTGCCTGCTCTAACCGTTACGCGCCCATCCTCAACACTGAAATTAATATCAACACCATCAGGCAAGCTCTTGCAGATATCCACCAACTTCCGGGCTGGCACCGTAATATCACCGTCAGAGCCGGAGTTCACGACCTCTATGCGGCCAACAAGCTCTACCTCCAAATCCGTTCCCGTCAACGAAAGACGGTTACCCTCTAGGTTCAACAAGACGTTAGACAGAATTGGGAGTGTTTGCCTTCGCTCAACGACTCCAGCCACTAAATTCAGTGGTCGAATAAGCGCATCCCTTGATACCGAAAATTTCATTCTATTGTTCTCTCTTTTTCAGCAACCCGCCATCGCCTCACGTTGTAAGCAAACGTAGCAAGTTTTTATAATCTTCCCCAATATCGGACGTTGTTTCTCGCAACTCCGCTATCTTACGACAAGCGTGAAGCACTGTCGTGTGATCTCTCCCGCCAAACGCATCACCAATTTCGGGCAAACTGTGATTTGTTAGTTCTTTCGAAAGTGCCATCGCAACCTGCCGAGGCCTTGCAACGGACCTGTTTCTCCGCTTCGAGAGCAAGTCCGACACCTTGACTTTGTAATAATCTGCAGCGGTTCGTTTGATATTATCAAGCGATACCTGCTTATCCTGAAGCGCCAAAAGATCTTTTAAACTCTCTTTTATCAACTCTATATCAAAAGGTCTGCCTGTAAAGTTTGCACTGGCAATCACTCGCTTTAAGGCGCCTTCTAACTCGCGAACATTCGACCTAATTCGCTGTGCTATGAAGAAAGCTGCATCGTGTGAGATAGTAATCCCTGCTTGATCTGCCTTCTTCATCAAGATAGCAACACGCGTTTCGAGTTCGGGTGGTTCAACCGCAACCGTAAGTCCCCAACCGAAGCGACTCTTTAATCGCTCTTCAACACCATCAATCTCTTTGGGGTAACGGTCAGATGTCAATATCATCTGCTGACCACCCTCAAGCAACGTATTGAAGGTATGAAAGAATTCCTCCTGGCTACGGTCTTTGTTGGCAAAAAACTGAATATCATCGATCAACAATGCGTCCACTGATCGATAAAATCGCTTGAAGTCATTGATTGCATTTAACTGCAGCGCTTTAACCATATCCGCCACAAAGCGCTCGCTATGCAAATACACTATTTTTGCATCGGGCTTGCGCTGTCTAAGTGCGTTACCGACGGCGTGCATCAGGTGCGTTTTTCCCAGGCCTACACCGCCATAAAGAAATAACGGGTTGTAAGCGTCGCCAGGGCTCTCTACAACCTGCTGTGCTGCCGCCAAGGCGAGTTGGTTGCTCTTGCCCTCAACAAAACTTGAAAACGTATAATTCTCAACTAAGTTGTGTTGATGTGACGGAACCACTCTAGGCGCTATTGATGGCGCAACTGCTTTATCGACTTGTAAAGGAGCGCTGTAGCTTTCTGTCACTGCAAAAACGCTCTGCAATGGCGTTGCAGAGACGTCTGCACTTCTTTCTGATACCACTCTGTTGCCTGTAACCACTCGCACGCTAATATTCTGCATGTTGGTACTTAGCACTGATAAACATTCGCTTATCAGATGGCTGTACTTATCCTCAACGAAATCTCTTATGAATCGGTTGGGTGCGCTCAGTACGAAAGCTGTTTGATCGTCAACAACAGTCAGCGGCCTAACCCAAGTATTGAATTGAACTTCTGGGACCTCGTGTTTGAGCTGAGCAAGACACTCTTTCCAGAGGCTTTGGTTATCGGCATAGGTCTGATTTGTAGGGGTTAGTTGCATTTTATTATGGTGTCTTCAGTCATAAGTGTTGCGATCGCGCGCGAAGCACGAACTGACATTCAGGAGCCTTGCCAACGGTAGCTTATACAAGTCACCACAGAGGGCCTGCCACTGAAGGTCGTTAGTTATCCACAAATTTATCTTCAGATCAAGGATAATTAACCTTATATTTTTCAATGGTTTAGATGAGTTTTTGGAAAAAAAGGTAATTTTTATAAATCAACCCAAAAAATTAATTTTTTTGTGGATAAACTATGTATAAATTATGGGTTATTTGTGACAAAGTGGCACCAATGCTCTAAAAGCATTGTGGTAGGCACTCTTGGACGGGGCTTGCGGTGTTAGTAGCCGCTTACATAAAAATATTTTTCGTGTAAGCGATGCGCCGTACTCCTCTCTTAATTATGGCGAATTGCCTATTGCCAGTGACCGCTGACCTACCTATACTCCGCCCCCCAATTTCACGACTGTCTACTTAAGGCACTTAGTATGAAGCGTACATTTCAACCTAGCGTACTGAAGCGCAAACGCAGCCACGGCTTCCGTGCACGCATGGCCACAAAAAATGGCCGCAAGGTTTTAGCGCGTCGCCGCGCGCGCGGACGTTTACGTCTATCTGCGTAAATTACGATGGGCAATGCGCCCCCGAACTTTTCGTTCCAGAAAAGCAAGAGACTCCTCGACAAACGCGCTTTTAGCACCGTCTTTGACGGTAAGCCCGTGAAAGCCGGAGTCCCTTCAGGAACCGCGCTCACTGTTCCTTCTACACACACTGAGTCTCGACTCGGTATCATTGTCGCCAAAAAGAATGTTCGGCACGCCAACCAGAGAAATCGCGTAAAGCGCGTTGTTCGAGAATATTTTCGACTAAATCCTCTTCCCGAGCCTACTGATTTAATATTCTTAGCTCGGCATGGCATTGCGGCCAAATCCAATGCTGAGTTGCGGGCTGATCTTGCGATCATTTGGAAAAAGTTATCTAAGAAAATAACGTTGGCAAAATGATATCCCTTATCAACCGCGTATTAGCTTCGCTAATTCTTCTGCCCATCAAACTATATCAACTGTGCATCAGCCCTTTTATTGGGAGTCGATGCCGCTTTTACCCAACCTGTTCGTCATATGCAGTCGATGCAATCAGGTCACACGGGCCTGTTAAAGGAGGCATTCTTGGCATAAAACGTATTTCCCGCTGTCATCCATGGAGCGACGGCGGTTATGATCCCGTTCCTGACACCACTGAAAAGCCCGTTGGTAACGACTAACACACCGAGGATGTAATGGACCCCGTACGCTTATTACTCATAAGTTCGACTGCTGTTCTTTCGCTGCTACTGTTGATTGAATGGAACCAATATTCGGACGAGTACCAAAAAGATCAGGCTGAGCGGTATGCGGCTGAGATATCAAAGGCGCCATTAACATCGCCGACCCATAATACACGGAGCGTTGATCTGCCTTCTGCTCAAGCGGTCTCAGATATTCCCTCTGTTGTCTCTACTACGACACCCGTTCCTTCGAGCATTGATAAGACCGGTCTCACCTATCTTGAAACAGACACCCTTAATATCGCTATTAGCACCGATGGTGGCGATATTGTCGATGCTTCGTTACCGAGATTTCCGATAAGACTCGACACACCGGACCAACCTTTCCTATTACTCGAGTCGAGCGCTTTCCGAACCTATGTTGCACAAAGTGGGCTAATTGGTCCTGATGGAATTGATGCGAGTGGTAAGCGCGCGCAATACCTCTCTCTCGGCAACACAGTGAATGCTGATAACAGTCAAACACTCTCGCTAGCTTGGACAGGAAATCGTGACGACAGCATACAGGTCATTAAGAGCTTCACTGCAGCAGATGACCGCTACTTCATTGATGTGGATTACACCATTACTAACTCGGGACCCTCACCGGCATCGATGACGCCCTTTGCTCAGCTAAAAAGAGATAACACAGAGGCGCCGGACGCTAATGTGGGCTTCGGCGTGAGTCCATACTTGGGGGCTGCGCTTACACAACCCGAAGAGCGCTATACAAAGCTTTCCTTTTCAGACCTGGCCGACGAACCCTTTGCAAAAAAATTACCAGCGGGATGGGTAGCTATTCTCCAACACTACTTCGTGTCAGCTTGGATACCTGCACAAAATCAATCGCACGACTTTTTTGCGAGCAAACTGTCCAGTGGCGACAACGTCATCGGTTTCAAAAATCCATCCATTACCGTCCAGCCCGGTGAAACCGCAACCATCTCGCAGAGACTGTATGTCGGTCCAAAGGATCAAGTTGCACTCGCCGAACTCGCAGAGAACCTCGACCTTGTTATCGATTACGGCTGGTTATGGTGGTTGGCGCAACCTTTGTTTTGGCTACTTACGTTCATCCAAACCTTTGTCGTGAACTGGGGTGTTGCCATCATCATACTTACGATTTTAGTGAAACTTGCTTTCTTCAGACTGTCGGCCGCGAGCTACAAATCAATGGCGAAAATGCGCACCGTACAGCCAAAAATTCAAAGCATAAGAGATCAGTACGCGGACGATAAAAACAAACAGCAACAAGCGATGATGGAGCTCTGGAAAAAAGAGAAGATCAATCCTATGGGTGGCTGTTTGCCCATGCTCATTCAGATGCCAGTATTCATTGCCTTGTATTGGGTGTTACTCGAATCTGTGGAATTGAGACACGCTCCCTTTATACTTTGGATAGACGATCTGTCGGCCATGGACCCCTATTTCGTCCTGCCCATACTGATGGGAATCAGTATGTATCTGATGCAGCGTCTGAACCCTGCACCACCCGACCCTATGCAGGCGAAAATCATGCAGTACATGCCGATAGCATTTACTTTCCTAATGATGTGGTTCCCCGCAGGATTAGTTCTTTATTGGCTCTGCAATAACTTACTGTCCTTCGCTCAACAGTACGTTGTGACTCGACAGATTGAACAGGCAGCCCGATAAGGCTGTTTTAACGTTCTCATAGAGTCTAGTTAGCTTGGCAGGATTAGAAACTGACACCATTGCAGCCGTTGCTACCGCAAGGGGCAACGGCCCGGTGGGTATTATTCGCTTAAGCGGCCCAGACGCCTTAACGATCGCTCAGACCATCACAGGTTCTGAATTGAAAGCGAGGTTTGCGCATTACGCGCAATTTAATGATGCAACAGATTCGAGGCTAGATACCGGCATCGCCCTCTACTTTCCAGGGCCAAACTCCTTCACAGGTGAGGATGTTGTCGAACTCCAAGGCCATGGCGGTCATATCGTTTTACAAACTATTTTAAACCGTTGCCTCAACCTAGGCGCTAGAAGTGCGCGACCGGGAGAATTCTCGGAGCGCGCGTTTCTCAATGGAAAAATCGATTTACTGCAAGCTGAAGCCATCGCTGACCTCATTTCTGCTGAAAGCGAAACCGCGGCTAAACTTGCGAGCACCTCGCTCAGCGGTTCTTTTTCGAACTACGTCAACACCCTCTCTGAGAGACTTAACGAGTTACGTGCACTTACCGAAGCATCGATCGATTTCCCTGAAGAGGATATCGATATTCTCGAGCGTCATTCCGTCATACAGCGACTCGAAGAATGCAAAGAAACTCTGTCAGCACTGTTGGATGAGGTGTCCAAATCACAACGTAAAACACAGACATATACAGCGGTACTGTATGGCGCTCCCAACGCGGGAAAGAGCAGCTTATTGAATGCCCTAGCGCACGATGATGTAGCGATTGTTACTCATCTAGCGGGGACCACGCGCGATACATTGAAGCAAACCATCAATATCGGTGAAGTAACACTAGAAATCATTGATACAGCAGGCATCCGAGAAACTCAGGACATCATCGAACAAGAAGGCGTAAAGCGAGCTAAGGACAGTGCCGCAATAGCAGACCTCATCATTCACGTTGTCGATGATTCGGCACAAACTACTGCTGATAATGAAGTTGGGTATCAGACGGACAACACCATAGTCCTGAAGGTTCGCAATAAAATAGATCAGTCCGGTAGGTCAGCCGGCATCAGTGTCTCAAACGAAAACCAGACCGAAATTGGCGTTAGTGCAAAAACCGGAGAGGGCTTATCCGCGCTCACTGAAACGATTGAGACGTTAATACTTGGAGAGGGACACCAAGACAGCCAGTTTAGTGCACGACAACGACACGTTGAAGCACTGTCCGATGCTAATGAGAAACTCGCTGCCGCCTTAACTGCATTCAATACTTATAACGCTGCAGAGCTACTCGCTGAAGACCTTAAATTAGTTCAAAGGTCGATAGACTCCCTCACTGGAAAAGTATCGAGTGATGACATTCTCGGGGAGATTTTCAGCTCCTTTTGCATCGGTAAATAATACGTTACCCACACATTTCTCCCAGGTTTTCAACTTGGTGACATCGCTTCACTGTTACGAAAGATGTTTGTTGATAACACTGTGCAGAACCCTGAATACAAGTCTGTTGATGAAAGTGTGTGTATTTCACCGGGAGCAACATGCGTTGGGCAAGATCATATTTATCCAACAAACATCAAAGGCTTTTTAGGTAGAAATACGTCGCTTATTAGCCTACTTGTACAATCGAGATACGCGCACCAGCCAGCCGTTTCTGGCGGTTATACACAAATGTTCTTCACCCTAATAATTACAACAATAAATAATCTTCTTATTAATAAAAAAATATATTCTTTAACGATTGAGCTTTGGTGAAACAAACAACGAAATTCGCAGCACAATTATCGTCTGCATTATTTATTGGCCTGACCGAGAGATAGAGTCATAGTAAGAGCGACCAATGTACTGGCATACTAAACAGGTCTAATGATCTGAAGTGGCGCTTTGTTCACTGACATCTTTTCTGTCGCCCTACCAACACTTAGTACTTGCTAGCAACAACCTGTTATTAAATTCTCTTCTCATTGATCAAAGCCAAATTTGACCGATGACACCGAACTTAAGTTATGGCGAAAATGTCCGTATAATCGCGCGCCCCATCGGAGGCGATGAAAAGTGACTACCGCTAATCGAACATATGACGTCGTTATTGTAGGCGGCGGACATGCTGGTACTGAGGCTGCATTAGCTTCGGCGCGTGCCGGATCGCGCACGCTTCTTATTACCCACTCCATTGATACCCTAGGGCAAATGTCGTGCAACCCGGCGATTGGTGGGATTGGTAAATCACACCTCGTTCGAGAAATCGATGCTTTGGGTGGTGCGATGGCACGAGCAACAGATCACGCCGGCATTCAGTTTCGGGTTCTCAACGCAAGGAAAGGTCCTGCAGTTCGAGCAACCCGAGCGCAGGCTGATCGAGTTCTTTACAGAAACGCGATACGGCAAATATTGTTTGCGGAAAACAATCTAACGATATTTCAGGATGCAGTAGACGACATTGAACTTGATGGATCTGCTGTATCAGGAGTTCGCACGGCTACAGGTATTAGGTTTCAAACAAAAGCCTGTGTTCTGACAGCAGGAACCTTTCTAAACGGTAAGATTCATATCGGTTTGGAAAATCACACCGGTGGCCGAATGGGTGATCCTGCTGTTACTACTTTGGCTGATCGTTTACGCGAGCTCTGCCCAAGGACAGGCCGGCTAAAAACTGGGACACCGCCAAGAATCGACGGTAACAGCGTGGATTATTCCGGACTGCAAGAACAGTGGGGTGACGAACCGAGACCGGTTATGTCTCAACTTGGCTCTACTGAGCAGCACCCTGAGCAAGTATGTTGCTGGATTACAAAAACCAATGAGGCGACACATGACATCATTCGCAGTGGTCTAGATCGCTCCCCCATGTTTAGTGGCGTGATTGAGGGTACGGGTCCACGGTACTGTCCCAGCATCGAAGATAAGATCCACCGTTTTTCTGATAAAAACTCGCATCAGATTTTTTTAGAACCAGAGGGTCTTACAACCACAGAGTTGTACCCTAACGGCATATCAACGTCACTGCCCTATGATATTCAAGACGCTATGGTGCGGACTATTCCCGGCCTCGAGAATGCACACATAACACGTCCCGGTTATGCGATCGAATATGACTATTTTGATCCGAGAGATTTACAGTACGATCTCCAAACACGTCAAATTTTAGGTCTTTTCTTCGCGGGCCAAATCAACGGAACAACCGGTTACGAAGAAGCAGGAGCACAGGGTTTATTGGCTGGGTTGAATGCCTCCAGGTTCACCCGCGATCTCGAGTCTTGGGAGCCACGAAGAGACGAGGCATATATAGGCGTTTTGGTTGACGATTTGGTCAACCTAGGAACCTTGGAGCCTTACCGAATGTTTACATCGCGCGCCGAATATCGCCTACAGCTGCGAGAAGACAATGCAGATGAGCGTTTGACAGAATTTGGTCGCAATCTCGGTTTAGTGACTGATGAGCATTGGGAGCGGTACGAGGCGAAGCGTGCGTTGATAAGCGATGAATTAAATCGCCTCGATACAACTTTTGTCCATCCGAATACAGAGCAGGCAGATTCGTTAAGTATCAAGTTAAAGTCGCCGCTAACAAGAGAGTATTCGATGGCGGATTTAGTCCGGCGGCCAGAGCTTGGCTACAAGGACGTAGCTGGTCTAAAGGGAAAGGCTATCTCGGACACAGCTACGGCCAATCACATCGAAACGCGAGTAAAATACGCTGGCTACATTGCTAGGCAGCAAGACGAAATAAATCGATTAAAGCGTCATGAAAGCACGCCTATTCCTAAAGACTTTGATTTCACACAAGTAAGTGGTTTATCAAACGAAATCCGTCAAAAGCTATTGGACCATCAACCGGAAAATCTTGCACGTGCGGGCAGAATTCAAGGTGTCACACCGTCAGCGTTGTCCCTACTTCTTGTCTATCTAAAGAGGGATTCCCAAGCTCCCAATGTCGTCAACGCAAGTAATGGCTAGTGTTGCGAGAGACGTGTTGAATGAGGGGATCTCTGCGCTTGGTGTAGATCCTGGTCATGAACAAGCGCTCAAAGAGTATCTAGCGCTGCTCATAAAGTGGAATAAGCCTTTCAATCTGACGGCCGTGAGGACCGAGCGAGACATGGTGGTAAAACACCTATTGGATAGTCTCTCCGTTACCCCTTACCTATCACCAGTTAGACGTGTTTGTGATGTTGGCACCGGTGCTGGGTTACCTGGAATACCGCTTGCAATTTATTTTCCAGACACTCAGTTTGTTCTTTTAGACAGTAACGGCAAAAAAACGCGGTTTCTGGAGCAAGTGAAGAATCACTTAGGGTTGAGCAATGTTGAGATTGTTCAAGATCGCGTCGAGAATTTTCAACCACACAATTTTTTTGACGGTGTGATTTCACGCGCATTTGCTGACTTGAACCACATGTGCCGAGTAACACATCACCTGCTATCGGAGGAAGGTCTCTGGTTTGCTATGAAGTCGCAAACAGCGCTTGGTGAGATAGGGGATTTAGATTCCAATTTCACTCTGCAGCAACGGATAGACTTACATGTGCCATTTCTTAGCGATTCAAGGATGCTTGCCATCGTGAAAAAAGCAGCGAACATAAAATGAAAATAATAGCGATAGCGAATCAGAAAGGCGGTGTGGGGAAAACCACCACTAGCGTAAATTTAGCAGCCTCTCTTGCACAGATGGGTAAGCGCGTGCTGCTGGTGGACATGGACCCGCAGGGAAATGCGACTATGTCCTCAGGCCTTGAAAAAAACGGGGTGGACTTTTCGATCCTTGATTTATTGCTTGAGGAAGAAGATTTACAAAGCTGCGCGATCGCCTCGCCAACAGGAGGTTTTGATGTTATCCCTGCTAATGGGGATTTGACGGCTGCAGAAGTCGAATTGATTGATGTCGAAGGCAAGGAAAAACGTTTAAAAAATGGATTGGCAAACGGTGAACAGCGTTACGATTTCGTGCTCATTGATTGTCCACCATCGCTGAACATGCTGACCATTAATGCCATGGTTGCTTGCCATTCTATTCTCATAACAATGCAGTGCGAATATTTTGCGCTTGAAGGTTTATCTGCACTACTCAATACCATCCGAAGAATAAATGAGACCGTTAACCCTGATCTCGAAATTGAAGGTATTTTGAGAACTATGTACGACCCTAGAAACTCCTTAACAACCGAAGTATCGGAACAGTTATTCAGTCATTTTGGTAATTTGGTATATCGAACTGTTATTCCGCGCAATATTAGATTAGCTGAAGCACCAAGTCATGGAGAGCCCGGCATAGTTTACGATCGGTACTCGCGAGGAGCTCGAGCATATATGGCTTTGGCAGAGGAGTTTTCTCGCCGACAATAAGTCGCCAGTAAGGTATTGCGAATGACAACGAAGAAAAGAAAATTAAACAGGGGACTCGATGCTCTGTTAGGTAGTGAACTCACCAAACAAAAAAAGGGTGAGACAGAGCTCTCGTCAGCTAATGCCTCTACTGATGGTGAGTTAAAACAAATTCGGCTGGAAAAATTACAGCGCGGTAAATACCAGCCAAGAATTGAGTTCGATGAGGTTGCACTCAATGAATTAGCCGAAAGCATTAAAGCCCAAGGCGTTATGCAGCCGATTGTCGTTCGATCTATATCGGGCGACCGGTTTGAAATCGTTGCAGGTGAGCGTCGTTGGCGAGCAAGTCAAATTGCAGGTTTGGATGGTATCCCGGCCTTAGTTCGGGACATCAGCGACGAAACTGCGATCGCGATGGCGCTTATCGAAAATATTCAGCGAGAAAACTTAAACCCCATGGAAGAAGCGCGGGCTCTGAAGCGATTACAGACAGAGTTCGATCTCAGTCAGCAGGAAGTTGCAAATGCCGTGGGCAAATCTCGGCCCGTTATTGCCAATCTGTTAAGGCTTTTATCGTTAGAGTCAGGTGCTGCAGAGTTGTTGGAGTCAGGACAAATTGATGCGGGTCACGCAAAAGTTCTGCTCGCACTTGAGGGTAGTCAGCAAATTATGGCAGCTCGAAAAGTTGCGGAAACAAAGTTATCAGTTAGGCAAACTGAAGCACTTGTGAAAGCACTGTTAAATCCAACCGCTGTTGAACCTCAAATCAAAATTGACCCCGATATCGATCGTCTTGAACGCAAGCTCTCGGAGCAATTTGGTACAAAAGTCAGTATTGAAAATAAAAATGGTCGCGGACGACTCATCATCCAGTACAGCAACTTAGACGTTTTAGACGGAATTCTCGGTCGCATCCAATAAAAGTTGGCATTTTGCTTTGTTGATGCCCTTTCTCACTTCGAATAGACTTGCGCGCGCTTGAGAACCCTTAGCCTCGGGAGTGCGTGGTGTTTGAGTACACGCGAAAAAAGCTGGCTCTGCACCTTATACGCGCACTGGTCCACACGGTCGTCGTTATTGGGGTTCTCGCGGTGGGTGTATGGATGTTGTCGGGCTACAAGGCTGCGATTGCACTGTTTACCGGGGCGGCTATTATCGCAGGCCCCCAAGTTTGGCTAGCAATGAGTATGTTCAGCCGTTTCGGTGCGCAGGCGCCGACGCTACTGGGAATTGCAAAATTCAGTCTCAGTGCATTGTTGTTTGGGGTTTGGTTTGCCAAAGCCCAAAACCCGTATCCCGGGCCTTTGTTCTTGGGTGCGATAGCGGTTTTAGTGTGCAGTCCGGTTTTTTACTACCTGGCGGCAAGGGAAGAGAGTTGATTTAGAAGACACGTGCACGAGGCGTGTTTTTGAACGGGGCAGCGTTTAATGGCGGCAGCTGGTCAAGAGCAGACAGTTTCAGATTACATCGTTCACCACCTCACGAATCTTACCTACGGTAAGTTGCCTGAGGGTTTCGAGCGTTACGATGGCCAAACTGTAGGCGCAGGTGGTGAATGGACATTTGCTCATGGCGCTGACGAAATTGCAGCCATGGGCTTCAACGCGCTCCACGTTGACTCGATGGCATGGTCGATCGGTCTGGGCGTCATCTTTTGTGCACTTTTCCGTTGGGTAGCCGTTCGCGCCTCCGCGACAACGCCATCAGGCCTTATTAATTTCATTGAAATGATTGTCGAGTTCATCGACAACCAAGTGAAAGACACTTTCCACGGAAAGAACAAATTAATCGCGCCGCTATCGCTCACGATTTTCGTGTGGGTTTTCCTCATGAATTTGATGGATTTGATCCCAGTTGATCTGGTGCCAGAAGCGTTGATGCTTGTAGGTGTTGAGTACCAAAAGATTGTTCCCTCTACTGACCCCAACATCACTATGGGTATGGCGATAGGTGTCTTTATTTTGATGCTGTTTTACTCAATCAAAGTGAAGGGCTTCGGCTTTGTTCGTGAACTGACGATGAACCCGTTCAATCACCCCGCGTTTATTCCAGTCAACCTCTTTATGGAAGTGGTTGGTTTATTGGCGAAGCCTTTCTCATTGGGCCTGCGCTTGTTCGGCAACATGTATGCCGGTGAAATGATCTTCATTCTTATTGCTGCACTGTTTGGTGTTGGCATTGTGTGGATGTTACCCGTGGCACTGCTCCAACTAGGCTGGGCGATCTTCCACATTCTCGTGATTACGCTTCAGGCGTTTATCTTCATGGTTCTTACCATCGTGTACCTCAGCATGGCGCACGAGGACCACTAATTTCTGACCTTCCATACTAAGACTCAATAGGAGACAACAATGGAAATGATCTACATCGCAGCGGCGATTATGATGGGCTTGGGCGGCATGGGTGCTGCTATCGGCGTAGGTATTTTGGGCGGTAAGCTCATCGAAGGTTCAGCGCGCCAGCCTGAACTTGCTTCACGTCTCCAAGGTACTTTCTTCCTGGGCGCGGGCCTGGTTGATGCGATCCCGATTATTGGTGTGGGTATCGCTATGTACCTCATCTTTGTGGTTGCAGGCTAAGAAACCTTTTTTCCTCGCCGGCTTTGCCGGCGTGTGTGAAACCCACAGGAGAAAACTGTGAACATTAATCTGACCATCATCGGACAGATGATTGCCTTTCTGGTGTTCGTCGCGTTTTGTATGCGTTACGTCTGGCCGCCTATTTTGGCTGCTATGGAAGAGCGACAACAGAAAATCGCTGACGGCCTTGCCGCGGCAGATCGCGCGAGTCACGATCTCGAGCTCGCACAGAAAGAAGCGGTAGATCGGCTGTCTGACGCTAAAAAGGAAGCAGCAGCTATCGTTGAGGCGGCAAACAAGCGCGCAGCAACCGTTGTTGATGAAGCAAAAGCAGCTGCTGTTGCCGAGGCCGATCGCGTAAAAGAGCTCGCTTCAGCCGAAGTTGAGCGCGAAAAGGCTCAGGCAAAAGAGCAGTTACTATCGCAAGTAAGCACACTTGCGATTGCGGGTGCGGAGAAAGTGCTTGGTGCAGAGATCGACGCTGATAAGCACGCTGCACTTCTCGAGCAGCTGGTTAAGGAGCAGTAAACGTGATCGAGCCAACAACATTGGCAAGACCTTACGCTCGCGCTGCTTTTCAGTACGCAGTCGATAATAGCGCCGTTGATTCATGGCACGGCGCTTTGGAAACCCTGGCGGCTGTTGTGGCTGATCCTACTGTAGCTCAGGTGCTAGACGACCCTGCAAGTACAGCGGCACAACGTGCAAATACCGTGTCAGCGGTATTGGGCGAAGATATACCTGCGGGTGTTGCTCAGTTTGTGGCTGTGATGGCTGAAAACCATCGACTAATGCTGGCTGCCGAAGTTGCCGTGCTTTTTGCGGAACTGAAATCAGCTCTCGATGCAGCGGCTAACGTCACTGTCACGAGCGCCTTTGACGTCCCCGGGGCAACACTCGAGCAGCTTTCAGCAACACTGACAACGAAGCTGGGGAAAACAGTCGATATGACTGTTGAAACAGATCCCTCTCTTATCGGGGGAGCCATTATTAGAGCTGGCGATATGGTTATCGATGGCTCAGTTCGTGGGCGCTTGCACAAGCTAGCGACTACGTTGAAATCTTGACAGAGGAACCGGTCATGCAACAACTGAACCCGTCAGAAATTAGCGACATCATTAAACAGCGAATTTCGCAGTTGGATGTCGCTTCACAGGCGACAAACGAAGGCACAATCGTCTCGGTAACAGACGGTATTATCCGAATTCACGGCCTTACTGAAGTTCAGTACGGTGAGATGATTGAGTTCGAG
Source organism: Luminiphilus sp. (assembly GCA_965662305.1). Taxonomy (GTDB): domain Bacteria; phylum Pseudomonadota; class Gammaproteobacteria; order Pseudomonadales; family Halieaceae; genus Luminiphilus. Next base: position 9,111 of record CBFIHK010000008.1, on the reverse strand, counting down.
GGCAATGTATTCGGTCTTGCACTCAACCTAGAGCGCGACTCTGTGGGCGCGGTAGTTCTCGGTGATTACAAGCAGCTCGCTGAGGGCCAGACTTGCCGTTGTACTGGACGTATTCTAGAAGTACCCGTTGGTCCTGAGCTTCAAGGTCGAGTTGTCGATGCGTTGGGTAACCCAATCGACGGCAAGGGTGCGATTGAAGCGACCATGACTGACGCGATCGAAAAAATCGCTCCCGGTGTTATTGCACGTCAATCGGTTGATCAGCCAGTACAAATTGGTTTGAAAGCGATCGATGCGATGGTGCCAATCGGTCGAGGTCAGCGAGAGTTGATCATTGGTGACCGCCAGGTGGGTAAAACTGCGATCGCGGTTGATGCGATCATCAACCAGAAAGGTACAGGCATTAAGTGTATCTACGTTGCTGTTGGTCAGAAGGCATCTTCGGTTGCGTCAGTTGTTCGTAAACTCGAAGAGCACGGTGCGATGGACCACACTATCGTTGTTGCGGCGAATGCTTCAGATCCTGCGGCGATGCAGTTCCTCGCACCGTTTGCGGGCTGTACGATGGGTGAGTACTACCGTGATCGCGGTGAAGACGCGCTTATTATTTACGATGATTTGTCAAAGCAAGCGGTTGCTTATCGCCAGATCTCACTGCTTTTGCGTCGTCCGCCCGGCCGTGAAGCTTATCCTGGAGACGTTTTCTACTTGCACTCGCGTCTTCTCGAGCGCGCGGCTCGAGTGAACGCGGATTATGTCGAAGCATTCACTAACGGCGAAGTTAAAGGCCAAACAGGTTCATTGACCGCATTGCCAGTTATCGAAACTCAGGCTGGTGACGTTTCTGCGTTTGTACCAACAAACGTAATCTCGATTACAGATGGTCAGATCTTCCTCGAAGCAGATATGTTCAACGCTGGCATCCGTCCGGCGATGAACGCCGGTATTTCGGTATCGCGTGTAGGTGGTGCGGCACAGACGAAAATCATTAAGAAGCTTTCGGGTGGTATTCGAACAGCATTAGCACAGTATCGCGAACTTGCAGCGTTCTCTCAGTTTGCTTCTGACCTTGACGAAGCAACGAAGGCGCAGCTCGAGCACGGTGAGCGCGTAACAGAACTAATGAAGCAGAAGCAGTATGCTCCGCAATCTGTTGCTGAAATGGGCCTCTTGCTTTACGCCGCGAACGAAGGCTATTTGAAAGCAGTTGAAGTCGAGAAGATCGCTGATTTCGAGGCTGCGCTGCTTTCCTACATGCACGCCGAACACGGTGCGTTGATGCAGGAAATTGCAACTGACGGTAACTGGAACGACGATCGAGAAGCGGCGTTTAAATCTGGTTTAGATACGTTCGTTTCAACACAGACTTGGTAATTAGCCATGGCAGCTGGTAAGGAAATTCGCACTAAGATCTCGAGTATTCAAAGCACTCAGAAGATCACCAGTGCAATGGAAATGGTCGCCGCGAGTAAAATGCGCCGCGCGCAAGACCGCATGGAGGTGGGCAAGCCTTATGCCCGTCGCATGCGTGCTGTCATCGGGCACATTGCAAATGCGTCGGCCGAATACCGCCATGCGTACATGCAGCAGCGCGATGTAAAGCGCGTGGGGTACGTCATAGTGTCCTCTGACCGAGGCCTTTGCGGTGGTTTGAACATCAACTTGTTCAAGCGCGCGTTGCAATCGATGAAAGAGCATTCTGACGTAGGACACGACATTGATCTTTGCCTGATTGGTGGAAAATCTCAGGCCTTCTTTGGTTCTGTTGGTGGCAACGTCGTCGCCAGTGTTCGCGATATTGGCGAGGAGCCGACGGTTGAGCAATTGATTGGTGCCGTTAAGCACATGCTCGATGCTTACGTAGGTGGCACGATCGATAAGCTCTACTTGGTTTCCAACGACTTTGTTAACACCATGACCCAAGCGCCTACGGTCGAGCAATTGCTACCGCTTGAAGCTGATGCGCAAGAACAGTATGCGCATCACTGGGATTACATTTACGAGCCTGATGCTCGTGAATTGCTCGATGGGCTTTTGGCCCGTTATATCGAAGCGCTGGTTTATCAGGCAGTTGTCGAAAACGGTGCTTGTGAGCAAGCGGCGCGAATGATCGCTATGAAGAACGCCACCGATAACGCAGGCGAACTAATCGACGAGCTTCAGTTGGTTTACAACAAGGCACGTCAGGCGGCGATTACACAAGAGCTTTCAGAAATTGTGGGCGGCGCGGCCGCTATTGGATAAGCGCGCGAGCGCAAACTTAGATTTATAGCAGTGCGATCGGTATGCGCTGCAAAATTGCACAGAGGACTCAAAAATGAGTAGTGGAAAGGTTGTACAGGTTATTGGCGCGGTTGTTGACGTTGAGTTCCCTCGCGACAGCGTACCTAAGGTATACGATGCCCTGACTATCACCGATAAAGGTTTAACACTCGAAGTTCAGCAGCAGCTGGGTGATGGCGT
>CBFIHK010000008.1:0-6638 GCA_965662305.1 Luminiphilus sp. | reverse complement strand
CTTCGGAAGGTGTGAGCCGTGGTCTTTTAGTTGACAACACGGGTGCGCCTATTTCGGTTCCTGTTGGAACCGAGACGCTTGGACGCATCATGGATGTTTTGGGTAACCCAATCGACGAGCGTGGTCCTATTGGTGAGAAAGAGCGGTCATCAATCCACCGCGCAGCGCCAACCTACGAGGAGCTCGCTGCTTCTGAGGAACTGCTCGAAACAGGCATTAAGGTAATCGACCTCGTTTGCCCATTCGCTAAGGGCGGTAAGGTTGGTCTCTTTGGTGGTGCGGGTGTGGGTAAAACCGTAAATATGATGGAGCTCATCAACAACATCGCAACTGAGCACTCGGGCTTGTCCGTGTTTGCGGGGGTGGGAGAGCGAACGCGTGAAGGAAACGACTTCTACTACGAGATGCAGGAATCAAAAGTAGTAAACGTTGAAAATCTGGACGAGTCGAAAGTAGCGATGGTTTACGGTCAGATGAACGAGCCACCCGGCAACCGTTTGCGCGTTGCATTGACAGGTTTGACGATGGCTGAGAAGTTCCGTGACGAAGGTCGCGATGTTCTGCTGTTTGTCGATAACATCTACCGTTACACACTCGCTGGAACTGAGGTGTCGGCACTTCTAGGTCGTATGCCATCAGCTGTGGGCTACCAGCCAACACTTGCTGAAGAAATGGGTGTGCTGCAGGAGCGTATTACTTCAACCAAGACAGGTTCGATTACATCGATCCAGGCCGTATATGTACCGGCGGATGACTTGACTGACCCTTCACCTGCAACAACCTTTGCGCACTTGGATTCAACGGTTGTACTAAGCCGTGATATTGCCGCAAAAGGTATCTACCCTGCGGTAGATCCGCTCGATTCGACATCGCGTCAGCTCGATCCGCTGATCATTGGCACCGAGCACTACGAAGTAGCTCGTGGCGTCCAGTCAGTTTTACAGCGTTACAAAGAGCTGAAGGACATCATTGCAATTTTGGGTATGGACGAGCTGTCTGAAGAAGACAAGATGACTGTGGCACGTGCACGAAAGATTGAGCGTTTCTTGTCTCAGCCTTTCCACGTAGCGGAAGTCTTTACTGGTTCTCCCGGTATCTATGTATCTCTGAAAGATACAATTGCTGGCTTCAAGGGCATTTTGGCGGGTGAGTACGATCACCTACCTGAGCAGGCGTTCTACATGGTGGGCTCTATCGAGCAGGTCGTAGAAAAAGCCGAGAAAATGAGCGCTTAATCGGAGGCGTAAATGGCACTGACCATTCACTGCGATATCGTTAGCGCAGAAGCTCAAATCTTTTCAGGCCTCGTCGAGCTATTGGTTGCCAATGGCTCCGACGGTGAGCTTGGTATTACTTATGGGCATACACCACTTCTGACGAATTTAATTCCGGGTTCGGTTCGTGTTGTAACGCAAGGTGGTGGAGAGGAAGTCTATTACGTTTCCGGCGGCTATCTTGAAGTACAAGGCGATGTTGTAACGATCTTGGCGAATACCGCTGTTCGAGGTGATGATCTCGATGAGGCGGCGGCTGAAGAAGCGCGAAAAGCGGCTGAAGAAGCACTCGCAAATCAGAGCAGTGAGCTCGATTATGGTCGTGCATCAGCCCAGCTAGCTGAGGCCGCTGCACAGCTCGCAACGCTGAGAAAGCTCAAAAATCGCGCGGGCCGTTAAATCCGCGCGCCTTCTTGTCCCTGTCCATTGATGATTTGGCGTTTTCTAGCTGTTTTTTCTGAGACCTATTACAACTAGCCGTTGTCATGTTGCTATGACATTCTCAGTTCCGTGCTCTGTACTGTAATTAATTATGCTTGAAGTAATCGTGCTTGCTGCCGGCCGTGGTACGCGCATGCGCTCGTCCTTACCGAAGGTGCTTCACCCTCTAGCGGGCAAACCCTTGATAAATCATGTGCTGGATACGGCGCGCCGTATCGCTGCCCAAAACATCCATGTCGTAGTGGGCCACGGCGCTGAAATCGTTTCTCAGGAAATCGCTGCGAACGATGTCACCACGTATGTTCAGTCCGAGCAGCTTGGAACCGGTCATGCAACGCTCGCCGCTGCGCCTCATTGTCAGCCGGACAGCACGGTAATCGTACTTTTTGGTGACGTGCCAATGCTGTCGGAAGAGACTCTGTCTCGGGTTATCGCGGCTGCTAAGTCTGGTCCAGCCCTACTCGCCGCTTCAATGAAAGACCCAAACGGATATGGCCGGGTTATTCGCAATAGTGCAGGCGCTTTTGTGCGTGTCGTCGAACAGAAAGACGCAGGTCCTGAAGTGTTATCCGTTCAGGAAGTGAACACAGGCGTTCTTGCGGCCAATGCTAGGGCGTTAACCGACTGGTTGTTCCGAGTGACCAACGACAACGCACAAGGTGAGTATTATTTGCCCGATGTGTTGGGATTAGCAGTTGAGGACGGTTGTTCAGTGGAGGTTGTAGTGACAGAAGACGAGATCGAAACTCAGGGGGTCAATGACAGAGTCCAGCTGGAAGCCTTGGAACGGTCCCTGCAGTTACGCAAGGCAGAAGAACTGATGGCAAGTGGCGTCACTTTGTCCGATAAACACCGGTTTGATTTACGAGGCGAGCTCGATTGCGCTGAAGACGTGTCGATTGACATCAATGTGGTTATCGAAGGTGAAGTCCGCATTGGTAAAGGCTCGGTTATTGAACCTAACTGTGTGCTAAAAGACTGCACGATTGGTGACGGGGCGGTCATTCGTGCTTTTTCGCACGTCGAGGGTGCGTCCGTTGGCGCTGAATGCCAAGTCGGCCCTTATGCTCGATTACGTCCCGGCGCAGAGCTATCAGCGAAGGCGAAAGTCGGCAACTTTGTTGAAGTTAAGAACAGTCGTTTTGGTGAGGGTGCGAAAGCTAATCATCTTGCTTATGTCGGCGACGCTGACGTAGGTGCCGGATCAAATATCGGCGCAGGTACCATTACCTGTAATTACGATGGCGTAAATAAGCACCGGACTGAGTTAGGTGACAAGGTGTTTATTGGCTCGAACAGTACCTTGGTGGCGCCACTTAGTGTTGAAGACAATGGCTTTGTCGCTGCCGGGTCAACAGTGACCTCTAACGTGGGAGAGGGGGAGCTCGCGGTAGGACGGGCCAAGCAGCGCAATATTCAGGGATGGAAACGCCCGACAAAGCGTAGCGGCAAGTAAACGGCGAATTGAGAGGTTTTATATGTGCGGCATAGTGGCAGCCACGGCGAAACGAGAGGTTTCGGAAATTCTCCTCGAAGGTCTGCGGCGGCTTGAATATCGTGGCTACGATTCGGCGGGTATGGCATTAGTGTCCGACTCCGACGTGTTGCATGTGCACAAATATGCAGGGAAGGTAAAAGCGCTAAGTGACGCTAATGAGAGAGACCCCATAACCGGCTGTTGCGGTGTTGCGCATACCCGATGGGCCACGCACGGTAAACCGACATCTGAAAACGCTCACCCCCACATTGCAGGTGATCGCGTCGCACTCGTCCATAATGGCATCATCGAAAATCATTCCTCACTCAGGGATGCGCTGATTGCAGAGGGCGTAGAGTTTAAATCCGAAACCGATACCGAAGTTATCGTTCATCTCATCTATAAGGCTTTGGATCGTGGGGAGTCATTTTTTGATGCCGTGCGACAAACTACCGCTCAACTCGAGGGTGCGTACGCCATAGCGGTGGTGGACACCAAGCATGAGAATGAAGTTGTTGTTGCTCGTGAGGGAAGCCCGCTTGTTTTGGGTGTAGGCATTGGAGAGACCTACGCTGGATCTGATACGCTCGCCCTCCGTCAGGTAACTGACACCTTTGTTTATCTGGAAGACGGCGACTCCGCTATATTGACGCCCTCGGGCTTTGAGATATTTGATGCTAATGGCCATGCTATTGAGCGCCCAAGAACACGTCTCACTGGAAGTGATGGACAAGCTGAACGAGGCGAGTTTGAGCACTACATGCTCAAGGAAATCTATGAGCAGCCAGATAGACTTCGTGACACATTATCCTTCGATTCTCTGGACGACAGCTTATTCGGCGAAAATGCAGAAGCTATTTTTGATCAGGTTCGAGCTGTACAGATCATTGCCTGCGGTACCAGTTACCACGCGGGATTAGTTGCGAGACATTGGTTAGAGGCATTTGCTGGAGTCCCATGTCAAGTAGAGGTGGCGTCAGAATTCCGTTACCGGAGGTCTGTTTCACTGCCCGGAACATTGGTCGTCACCATTTCGCAGTCTGGAGAAACGGCCGATACGCTTGCTGCGATCAAACATTTACCTGACGACTATGCGATAGCAAAACTTGCGATCTGCAACGTCGATCACAGCGCTATTGTGCGTGCCAGCGATCTTGTCTACCTCACAAAGGCGGGCCCGGAAATTGGCGTTGCTTCAACCAAAGCGTTTACTACTCAACTCGCTGCACTAATGGTGTTTGTAGCATGTATTGCTCGTCGTCAGTCGAGAAACATGCTCGACGAGGCACTGGTGAAGCAGGCTATTGCTGAGCTTCCTTCGGCTGTCGAAGCAACCATTGCACAAGATGCTGAAATAAAAGACATCGCGGCGCATTTTATCCAGCGCGACCACGCCTTATTTTTGGGGCGAGGTGTTTATCACCCGATCGCAAAGGAAGGCGCTTTGAAACTCAAGGAGATCTCCTATATCCATGCGGAAGCTTATCCGGCCGGAGAGCTAAAACATGGTCCGCTTGCGTTGGTAGACGACAAGATGCCTATTGTCGCTGTCGCCCCAAAAGACGACTTGCTCGATAAATTAAAATCAAACCTAGAGGAAGTGAGGGCACGTGGGGGGCAGCTATTTGTTTTTGCTGACAAAGCTGTTGCATATGAAAGCGGCCCGGGCGTTACAGTAATCGATGTACCCTCAGTTTCCGAGCTTGCCGGTCCGATCATATACACCGTGGTGCTGCAGCTGCTTTCATATCATGTGGCGGTTGCCAAAGGCACCGATGTTGATAAGCCGAGAAATCTCGCAAAGTCGGTGACCGTTGAATAACAACCAATATCAGCTAAGCGAGGACTTTTTTAGGCTTCGCAATCATATAAATCGCCCCAAACTTTTTTATTGTGTGCTTGATAGACGAAATCTCGTTTAGATAACGCCTTTTTTGAGCCCTGTTGGTGACCGGAGGCTCAATCTAAGTCGCAACACTAAAAAGCGCGGCGAAGAGCTAGTGTTCAGCATACGTGTCTTGTATGTAGCAATTGACATATTTCACCGTACGATCTGTGACTTGGCTCACGAGAATCAACTTATCTAAATAATAACTCCCAGAGTCGCTCATGCAGAGCTGTTGAGCTTGCTATCTTCTTTATTAAGTTCCGATAGCGGAAGACGTCTTTTTGCAGTTTATTTTTTCAAATTCGTGTTTCGCATCACTCTCAAAAACTAGGCGCTGAAATATTTTTTTGCCTTAAATTGAGAGGCCAATGGAGTAACTAATGAGATTGTATTTCTGTTCAGCACTTGCTTTTTTTTTGATTGGTTGCGGTGGTGGTAGCGACGGTCGGGAGATCTCTCAGGCTCCCGTCGTCGTCGATTCGACCTCAGATACCTCAACACTTACCAACTTAATAAAAGCTGCCTCACCGACAAATTCAGTCGATTTTTATTTGCTGCCGGATAGCGACGACTTCGGCAAGATTCCGCAGGACCCATTAAACCCACTTACACAGGCAAAAGTGGATGTGGGCAAGCTGATATACCATGACCCCGCTTTTGCTACTGAAGGTATAGCGTTGAGGGCAAAAACTTGGTCCTGTGCAACCTGTCACCATGCGAGAGCGGGGTTTAAGTCTGGTCTCATTCAGGGCATGGGTGAAGGTGGGGAGGGATTCGGTGCTCGAGGCGAAACTCGTGTATGGCACGACCCCGAAGTTGGAACACAGGATGCCGACGTACAGCCTGTTACTTCTCCTGCGGTGCTTAATGTTGCCTATCAAGATGTGATGTTGTGGAACGGTGCCTTAGGTAACGCGTCAAACGGAATAATCAACGCTGGCGTTGACCCGGCTCGGTTGATGACAGAAGGAACTCCAAAAGAAGCAAACCAAGAAGGACTTTCTGGAATTGAAACCCAGGCTATAGCGGGCACTGGCGTTCATCGCATTCTTGGGTTCCCGCCGGAGCTCGAGGAAACGGATTACTATTCAATGTTACTAGAGGCGTTTCCAGAGTTTTCACGGGAAGAGCTGGGCAAGGCCTCCACTCGTGCAATTGCTGCTTTTGAACGCACAATTCTTGCGAACCAGGCACCTTTTCAAAAATGGTTGCGGGGAGACGACTCAGCCATGAGCGAGAGGGAGATTCTTGGTGCGGAAGTATTTTTTGGGGACGGTGGATGTGTTGCGTGTCACCAAGGGGCGGCGCTTTCTTCTCCGGTCGGTGCCACAGAAGACCAAGTATTCTTTGCTGTGGGTTTCGATGACCTTGATACAAACGACATCATTGGCGACGTACCAGATAGTGTGAGACTTGGTCGTGGGGGATTAACGGGTGAGGCTGCGGACAACTACAAGTTTAAAGTGCCGCAACTCTATAACCTCGCCGATATCGGTGTGTTCGGTCACGGGGGTTCCTTCAGTTCTGTGAAGGAAGTAGTTGAGTATAAGAACGAAGG
>CBFIHK010000007.1:27186-51809 GCA_965662305.1 Luminiphilus sp. | reverse complement strand
AGGGGTTTGTCGACAACGTGGAACAGCTCGGTGAACTGACGAACACCGATATTTCCTCCTACACAGGCTACCTAAACGCGCTTCGCGATCGTCGCGGCTACTTTCGGGCGCGCGGTGCTACTGCGACAGACCACGGTCATCCATCACCGAGAACAGCGGACCTCAGCGGCACAGAATCCGCAGCGCTGTATCAAAAGGTACTGAGCGGTTCTGCCTGCGGTGAAGAGGCAGATCTCTTTCGGGCGCAGATGTTGACCGAAATGGCCGCGATGAGTGTCGAGGACGGAATGGTCATGCAAATTCATCCAGGATCCTTCCGTAACCACAACCGAGTCCTGTTTGATCGTTATGGCCGAGATATGGGTGCCGATATTCCCATGCAGACCTCGTATGTCGAGGCGCTAAAACCGATGCTCGATAGGTTTGGCAACAATTCAAAACTATCCGTCATTCTGTTCACCTTGGATGAGACCACTTACTCACGCGAACTCGCGCCACTCGCAGGCCACTACCCCTCGTTAAAGCTAGGCCCTGCATGGTGGTTCCATGATAGTCCTGAGGGTATGCGCCGCTTCAGAAATCAAGTCACGGAAACCGCTGGCTTTTACAATACCGCCGGCTTTAATGACGACACCCGCGCTTTCCTCTCTATCCCGGCACGTCATGATCTTGCGCGCCGAATCGATTGTGGGCACCTCGCAAAATTAGTTGCTGAGCATCAAATTCAGGACGATGAGGCCTTTGAGCTTGCACATGCCCTCGCCTACTCGCTCGCCAAGGACGCATACCGCTTGTGATGCCCTTATCTGAGCGATCCCTGACTGAACTCCACGGCATATCCGTGCCTAACTACGATCGCGAAAATGTTCGACCCGGTGTGCTACACATCGGTGTCGGGAACTTCCATCGAGGCCATCAAGCTGTCTACTTTGACGATCTACTCGAATCGGACCCTCAGTGGGGCATTGTCGGTGTCAGTATGCGTAGCGGAGGCACCCGTGATCGGATGGCACCGCAAGACCATCTCTATACCGTCTGCGAGAAAAATGGAGCGGAGAGCAGCTATCGGGTTATCGGCTCGATCTTAGACGTACTCGTCCTTGCTGAATCGCGCGAGGAACTCCGGAACGTTGCAGCCAACAGTGACATTTCCTGTATCACGTTGACGGTAACGGAGAACGGCTACTGTCACACAAACTCGGGAGACCTCGATTGGCAGCATCCGGATGTTACCCACGATCTAGAAAAGCCGGATTCACCAATATCCGTCCCAGGTCTTCTTGTCTACCTACTCGACGCGAGAATGCGCGCTGACGGCGGGCCTATCAATCTCCTTAGTTGCGACAACCTGAGTGCTAACGGCCGTGTGCTGCAATCAGTGGTGACCCAATTTGCAGAGCATCGTAGTGCCGAGCTGGCGAAGTGGATCGCGCAAAATGTGGCCTTTCCAAGCACCATGGTTGACCGCATTGTGCCTGCGACCACCAATGAGGACGTTACAGCATTTGCCGATAACTATTTTGAGGACAATGCATTGATCAACACTGAGGGCTTCACTCAGTGGGTGATTGAAGACTGCCTTGTTGGAAACGCACCTCCGCTGGCACGAGTAGGCGTACTGCTCACCGCTGACGTGTGTGCGTTCGAGACCATGAAGCTTCGGTTTCTCAACGCAACACACTCGGCACTTGCCTATTCAGGACTGCTTTATGGCTACGAGTTCATTCATGAGGCACTCGGGGACCCAGCACTCAGTGGCTTTGCCACTCAGCTCCTAACTGCAGAGATAGCGCCAGTGACAGCAACGCCCGATAGCATCAATATCATCGACTATCAGCAGAGCGTGCTGTCGCGTTTCGGAAACGCTGCGGTCCCATACAAAACGTCACAGGTCGCCACCAATGGGTCACTTAAGCTTCCTCAGCGGATTTACCCCACCATCGAATCTCATCTGCAAAAAGGTGAAATTCCGAGACGTTTGTGCATTGTCGTTGCGTGCTGGTTAGCTTGCCTATCAGATCGAAAACTCGCTTGGCAGTTCACAGACCCCGTTTTACCCATCGGCCCCGTCGATACCTGCTCGGGTCGCACCGATTTACTGGGCCATCTTGCAAGTAACGAACTGTTTACCCAAGAAGTCGATAGATACCTTCAGGATATAAAACGGGATGGGATAGCGTCGGTCATTTCAGCCTGACTCTGGCGGTTAATCACAACCCTGACCCAGCGCTGGGAACTTTGATGATTCCAAGAGGACCACTGCCATTTCGCGGGGATGGCTTACGGTGTTTGTTTAGCGCAACTGTGCGGTCACTGATACCAGTGATGGGGCAGTTGGCTTCACATAAAATTCCGATCGCTAGGCTGGGTTGCTCTCAAAATGCCTCGCAGCGGACTCCGTCGCTGCCAGGAGATGGGCCGTCATAGCTTGTCGAGCCACGTCTGGATCTCGCTTCATAAGAGCATCAAGAATGGCTTTGTGCTCCTCCAGCGTTGGGAAGATTCCCTCCTCAACAATAAGTCGGTGATAGCCACGACTGAAACCACTCTGTACACGGAGCCGCCAAAGCCATTCCACTGTTTGCGCCATTGCCGTGTTCTCAGCTTCTGCTGCGATGAGCGTGTGGAACTCGCGGTCAATTGCCTCAATTTCAGGCCGACCGTTCAATTCCACCATCGACTGAAACAACTCAGACAAACGTTGAAGTGCCGCATCGGAAATCCGCTCAGCAGCCAGCGCACATATCTCGGGCTCGAGGACTAAGCGCATCTCAAGAATCTCAAAGGGACCAATGCCGCTGTCGACTAAGGGCGTGGAAATTGATGACCCTCCACGCGTGACAAAAATGCCACTGCCCGTGCGCACCTCAATGAGACCTGATACCTCTAACGCAATCATGGCCTCCCTAATCGAAGGTCGACTTACTTGGAGCATATCGGCCAGGACTCGCTCGGAGGGTAAGCGATCGCCGGGCTTCACATCGCCAGCTTTCACCAAATCAGCAATACGCCGCGCGACACGGATATACAGTCGCTCGCTCGACGGTAAAGGCTCTAGCTTAACCATGCTGCTCGTCCGCGCGCTTCTGCGCCAACATGCTGAGCTCCGCCGCCTTAAAGATATGCGCTTGACTCATCGCCGCTTCAGTACCCTTGAGACTGTCAAGAATCAACTGCCCAAAGAACGGGAAGCCAACCTTCCCCAGACAATCAATTTCATGAACACCTGTCTTGTCCGCGAGCATGACAAGAGATGCGGGTGCCGATCGGGCGAGATCCACATACTTTCGGATCTCTATCGTACCTTTCGTGCCCGTGATGAAGGTTCGACCATCACCCCAGACAGGCATTCCACCGGGGGTAAACCAATCAACACGGCTATAAAACGATGCGCCGTTATCTCCCACCATCGCCATCTCGCCAAAATCTTCTAGCCCCGGATAGTCCGGATGTCTGCGAACGCGCGCCATCGTCAGCGAGGCGTCCTGACAACCTGCATAGGTCAAGAACTGCTCGACCTGGTGACTGCCGATATCGGTAAGGATGCCGCCGTAAGATGACTTATCAAAGAACCACCCGGGGCGCGTCGCCGCAGATAGGCGGTGTGGTGCGATGTTCAATACCTGAATTACTTCACCAATTTCGCCGCTCTGCGTGATTTCTCCCGCACGCCAAGCAGCTTCGTTGTGAAGGCGCTCAGCGTAATAAACGAAGTACCGTTGGTTTGTTCTTTCAACCGTTCGTCGAACGGCTTGTAACTGTTCTAGCGTTGTAAACGGCGACTTGTCCGTGAAGTAATCCTTTCCTGCCTCAAGGACCTGTATGCCAATCTCAGCACGCTGATTGGGTATAGCGGCCGAGGCCACAAGCCGTAGCGAGTCGTCCTCAAGAATGTCGCCAAAACACTCGACAACTCGGGCAGTCGGAAAGCGCTCACAGAACGCTTTGAGTCTTACAGGATCAGTATCATAAACAGCAACCAACTCGCCGCCGGCGTCCAGCAATCCGTTGACCTGTCCGTTAATGTGGCCGTGATCCAAGAAGGCCGCGGCAAACCGAAATTCCCCCGGACCAACCACGTGCTCCGCTTCTGCAGAGGGCGCGTAATTAGCGCCGTCAGCAATGCTCACAACCAACCCAACCCAACCGCCGTGCTGTATGTCACGCTCGCGATAACCATCAGCACGCAGGCAACCATCGCCGCGTTGAACACCATTGCTTTGCTGCCGGTCGGCATGTCGCTGCCAAGGTAATTCGGCTTGTTGTTCAAAACGAGCCAACCGATATAGGCGACGGGCAATAGAAGGCCGCAGATCGCTGAGGTGGGTAAGACAACATACGGACCCATACTCGACCAAAGGAACACACCGAGTACCGCAGGCGTGGGAATCAAGCACGCGAGTCGGTATTGCCTTGAATCCTCCTCGAGACCAAACATTTCCATTGCCGCTGCGCCACACGTCAACATATGCATGACCAGCGAACCCACCGCCATACCTAAAACACCCAAGGTGAAGATAAGCCGGCCTACCACCTCGCCCAAACCAGCCTCTGCAAACATCGCCGCCGCTTGTGCCGGCGCTATACGGTTTTGGATAGGACTCTCTCCATCGTACAAAGTGACTGCTGCGGCGATTGAGATCAAACCTGTGACCAACAGGTAGGGAAGCACCAGCCCCAGAACAATGTCCCAGCGAGCAAGCTCGCGCTCGGGTCTGCCCCAGCCCCGCTTCAGCAGCGTGTAGCCGTAGATAAAGGTCATATTGATACCCACCGCCGAACCCAATGCTGCCATCATCGTCGTCACGCCCAGCGGCGTTGTCGGTAACGAACTTGGGATAAATCCTGACAGCACGGCAGACCAGTTCACGTCGCTTTGCAGCGAAGCGCTGATGACAACCCAAGCGAAACTCACGACTATCACACTGCTGAGAATTTTTACCCCGTTCTCAAATACTCGCACCGCGCGGCCGCCTTTACCGTAATGCCACACGGTGAAAGCACAAAAGCCCCAAACCAAAAGCGCAAGCGCAAATAAGTAGCCCTCTCTGAGGACTGCTTGCCCCTCTCCGGAGAGGTTAAAGCCACTCACGACATCGATGGATTCCTCGAGCATACCTGCACTGAGAGGATAATGAGAGAACCCCCAAATCACACTCGACGCGAGTGCCGCGATGGCCCAAAGCCACGCGATAGAGGGTGAGAAATGATCTCGCATGGCGGTAAAGGGGCGCTCGCCTGTCGACAAGGTTTGGTGAGCGAGCGCGAAGAGCATGATGCACCCAATAATCATTGCAACCGGCTGTACCCATAGATACTCGTAACCGAACATAGCGCCAATGGATAATGAGGTGATTGCCGAGCCGCCACCGAGCGTCATCGCACCTTGCAGCCAACCGGGACCTCCCTCTCTTATTCGATCGACTAAGTTGCTCATCGGTATGATTTCTCCATATCAATTTCGACCTCGATATCCTGAGCTTCACGCAAGCCACTTGACGCAACGCGCTCGCTGAGAAGCCTCTCATAGCGCTGGCAATCGATGGGCAAAGCGACAGTTTGGTCGTCCCATTGCGACAGCAACATGCCATTGGCCAACTCTAAGGAGCCCAAACCTTCTCTCGCTGGTGTCAGTAAGCTGGAACCCTTTGTCAGTGCATCGACAAAGTTTTGGATGACCTGAGCATGTTGGTTTACGCCACATGCCAGATCCAAAGTTTGACTAGTGAAGGACGGCATACCGAACATCTCTCGTGTCGTAGCACAATGTTCGCTCACACTTTGATCAGCCTGCTGCAGCGTCAGCTCAGTATCGTTCCAGCTAAGCACGCCGATATCACCAATGATTTCCAATCGATTAATCCCGGGAGCTTCGCCGCTAGAGGCCTGCAGGAGCCCAATAATGCCGGACTCATAGCGCATCATAGCCGTAACTTCATCTTCGACATCGATGTCGTGGTAGCGACCGAAAGCCACTTTTGCTGATATTTCTTGCGGTAAGCCGAACAACCATTGGATGATGTCGAGATTGTGAATGCACTGGTTGATGAGTAAGCCACCGCCCTCGCCCGGCCAGGTTCCCCGCCAGCGACTGACCTTGTAGTAAACATCCGGGCGATACCAGGCCGTCATAGTCCATGTGTAGCGCTGAATCGTACCGATACGTTTCTCATCGAGGAGCTGCTTTATGGCAGCGTACGCCGGATGAAACCGCTGATTGAGCATGACAGCAAACTGAATACTCTCGGGTATTTCATCGATAAGCGCCTGCGATTGCCCTACCGACATCGCAATGGGCTTCTCGAGTAATACGTGCAGCCCGCGTCTCGCAGCCAATCGAGCAGCATTAACATGATCCATAGTGGGCGTCGCAATCAGGACAGCATCGCAACATTCAGCTTCGAGTAAAGATTCCAAAGAAGTGAAGTGGGGGACCGAGATATCGGAGCTGTCTCTTGTCTGGGCTCCTAATTGAGCTCCCGATCGAGACACCGTTGCAGCGAGCGTCGCGCCCTCAATTTTCCCCGACTGGAGAAGATTGATGTGCTGCTGACCGATATTCCCGGTCCCTACAACAGCGAAGCGAACCGTCGTCATAGATCCGAGACTCTCGGAAGGAAAGAACCACCTTGCATAGGCACCTTAATGCCAGTGACACGATCATCAGATGTTATAAACTCGAACTGGAAGTCCCTTGGGGCAAAGAGGAACTCGCCCTCAGTCACCTCTTTTAGACCACCGTTGAAATAAACCGACGCAATATTTAAACCAGATCCGTCATAGGAAATGCGCAATTCAAAGGCGCCGCCACCGTAGACGCCTTCATAGCCTCGGTAGTGAGTATTGATGTCGATCGCCATCAATTCCTCTGAAGTCCACTGCGTCGACCGCCCAGATTCAACAGCGCGCAACTCGGTGACAAAATCGGGACGAATAATCCGTCCTGAATGGCCCCAAACGCGATGCAAATGCGTCAACAGCCCTGCTGCTGTTTCATCATCGAATTCTTCGATGTGCGAGTGCCCGGGCATAGCGCTGTCCCAACGCTTGCCGAGGACGTCAATCTCGCCTTTGACACCGTGCAACACAATTCTGGCGAGGCGCTCAGTCGGCCCCGTTACCCAGTCAGAACCGGCCAGCGGTGGGCCGATGGCGCCAATACCCTTGCCATTGGTACCGTGACAAATTGCACATCGCTTAGTGAAATAGGCCTTTCCCAATTCCCTCCGTGCAACATCGGAAGGTGTCAGCGGCATGGCATCTGCCGGAAGATCATCCCCAGCCCAAGTGAACAACTGTCGGATTTTTGAAATCTCACCCCAAAAGTCTGCGGGGACATCGTCGAACAAAGAATGGGGTTTCGCTAGCACCACACGCTCAAACCGTTCCCCTCTAGCGCCTTCTTGCAAACCTCTCAGAATGGCTAGCTTGAGCCAGGCTTGCTCGACTGATTCGACCAAATCCAAGTAGTGATTCGACGAAGCAGGGTTACCGCTAAGCGCCTGAGAGAACAACCCCTCGACGAATTTACTTTTTTTCTCTGCTGCCTCAGACCAATCGCTGTTGGCAAAAAGTTGCGTAGCAAAGCGCGCTTCAATGCCAGCGACAGCGGCATAGACACCTGCTAAGGAAATGGGGTTAGAGGCGTTAGCCGTCGTGTATGCAATCAGTTGACTGAGCACTTCGGGCGAGTCGGCAAACTTCCCTAGATACATAACGGCCTGGTGCTGGACGTCTGGACTTTGAGACGCTAACAGAGGCAGCAAATCATCTACCTGCAGCAGGGACCTGCCCGCACGCATGGCAGCAAGTTGCATCGCCGCACTATCGCTCGCCAAAGCAGTCTGCAAGGTGTCATCGGTGAGTTCGTCACGTCCTTCTAACGTCCAAAGCGCGTGTACGGCACCAATGCCGTCGTCCGATGCAGCGAGGGTTTGCAACTTGGATGAAAGAGTCTGATCGTTCTCGTCGAGAAGCAAGCGCTGCGCAGTGTCGCGACGCCATCCGTTTGCATCAGACAACGCAGCAAGCAGTGCAGATTGTGACGTATCCATGATGCGACCGAGATCATCGGCACCGTCTGAGTGCGTAATCTTCCAGATACGCCCCATACCCACAGGCTTGTCTAAGTTGCGCGCCAAGATCTGCTCGCGCAACTCATCACTCATGAACATCGTGTCCTGAATAATGCCCCGATACATATCGATAACGTAGAGCGCACCATCGGGTCCGACCTTCACGTCGACCGGTCGGAATCGCTCATCGGTCGATGCCATAAACTCCCGCTGCCCCCACGTCTCGTCGGGGTACAAGACGTGCTCAGTGTTGGCGAAGAGCGGTGATTCATTGAGCTTGAGATGAACGATGGCATTAGCGGCCGGCTCCGTAACGAAGACGTCACCGTTGTAACTGGCAGGAAACTGATCTCCGCGATAGAACGCCATACCACTTGCAGACGTTGGCTTATCGAGTCGACCGTCGTCTCGAAGCACACCTGGTACGTAGGCGCGGTTCACCCCTGTGTTTACACGGACCGCATAAAGCTGATCATTTTTACTCACGGGGATATTCAGCCCAGCCGCACCCTGATTACCGGCTTCGATAATCGGCTGCGCGTTATAGACGTCACCGAGTAGTAAATTGGAGTTGGTGTTGTAGTAAAGCGTTCCCTCGTTATTTGAGGTAATACCCCACTGCCCTCTGGCAAGCGTAGGTTCAGAGATAACCTTGCCATCGGAATAGCGCATCCGTCGATTAGACTTGGCGTTGTAAAACCAATTGTCGATGGCCAGCAGCATGCCGTTCTCGTCGTGCTCGACATTGGCTTCAGTACTGCCGAAGCGATCTACACGTTGCTTATCAGAACAATTTATGCGACCAGTGACACGACCGTCTGCGGGGTTATCCCTGGGGCATAACCAGAGGTTAGGCGGCTCGCCGATAAGGAGGCCGTCATTAACAACCGCTAGTGCTCTGGGCAGGACGAGCCCATCCTGGAGCACTGTGCGCTCGTCGTATTTACCATCGCCATCAATATCTTCGAGTTGGACCACCATACCAACGGGTTCATCTTTACCGTTGCCGTAGGCATCTGGCATATAGCCACGCATCTCGACGACATACATGAGACCAAACTCATCCCAGGTGATCGCTACAGGGTCTTCAACCAACGGTTCAGCAGCTACCAATGTCACTTCAAAGCCAGGGGCAATGACAAAGGTATCCATGGCCTGTGCTGGTGTTAGCTCGGGTGCTGGTGGGGTATCAATCGTTTTGTAAAACGGCTCCGCATCATTTGCTGATGCACCTGCTGGCATCAATGCCAGCGCAAGAAAAAGAATGTAAGGCACGGTCTTAATACGTCATATTGCTCAAGTATTTGTAGGACTCAACGATAGCGCTTTCCGGTGCTGGCGGGTTGTCTCGCTCAACAAAAAAGTGGGACGTGTTTTGCTTCAATGCAGTATCGATGACTGTCGGAAAGTCGATCAGCCCAGACCCGACATTGGCGAAGTCGCCGTCGGAATCGATATCTTTCAAATGCAGGCTGGGGAATCGGCCCGCGTGATCTTTAAGCAGTTTCACCGGGTCATGCCCCGCTTTCGCTACCCAATAGACATCAAGTTGATAGCCCACTTTACCGGCAGGCGTGTTCGCGAGCATATAGTCGAATGGGATAACTCCCTCGACCTCAGCAAACTCCCAGTTGTGGTTATGATAACCAAAGAGCACGCCTTGCTTTGCACAAATATCGCCAGCCTCATTCAAGAGATCGACGACGCGTTTGACACCATCGAGCGACGTAAATGCATCTGGCATAAAAGCAGGCAGATTCAGAAACTTCTGATTCATCGCCAACGCAATATCGAGCGAGTGCTTGACGTTATCGATGAAGAACTCAACACCACCCCGCTGTCGGTAGATACCCATTGCCTCCTGCATGGGCAGTGCAAAGAACCCCTCGGGCAGTTTAGGTACAACACGGCCAACATGAGCAGACAATTGGTTCTCAGCCAGCAGTGACTGAACATACTCGACAGGCCTGCCCAAAAAGCCCATAGCTGAAAACTCTACCTCGCGGTATCCGATATCCGCAACGCGCGCGATGGTTCCCTCGAAGTCATTGAGCATTAAGGGTGTAACGGTCGAAAGCTGAAGCCCAAAGGACTTCAACTTACGTCCAGCCTGGGCGGACGCCGCCCACGCTGGATAGGTATTTAGCGAGGCAACAGCCGCCGCACCGAACTTCAAAAGCTTACGTCGTTGCATAGTCAGTTGCCTCGCATTTCCTCAGATTAGAAGTTGTAAGACAGACGAACCCCGCCGTAGCGCTGTGAGTCACGAGGGACTACATGCACGTATACGGGGGTTCCACCCCACAAACCACCTGAGTTACCGATACCAGAGACAAAGTCTTTGTCGAACACGTTATTCACAAACGCAGTCAACTGATAGCGTCCATTTTCACTCTCGACGATACCGGCACTCAGGTTCACGACGCTGTAGGCCTTTTGAACCGCACCTGGATCTGCCAACAGGCTGAAATTCACATCATCCTGATACTGGTAAGACACGTTGAAGAACGCATCGAATGGCATCGACTCAAGTGATTTGCTGTATTCAGCACTCAGCGTCATCTTGAGATCAGGGGAATTATTGAGATCCTTACCACTCAGGTCCTGACTACCATCGATACATCCTTGGCCCGCACTTTGTCCTGTCCAGCAATCCGCGCCCTTGAATGACTCAATGGTTGCCTTGGTGTAGGCAAAACCACCCACTACGCGGAGATTTTCACTCACTAGCGCTTGGAAATCAGTCTCTAGACCGTAGGTCTGTAACTCACCCACGTTGGCAATACCCAGTTCAATGACACCGTCAACAACACGCGCTTGCTGCGCCTGGAAATCATCATAAGTCGCCATGAAGAAAGTCGGGTTCAACTGAACGCGACCATCGAGGAACGTCCCCTTAAAGCCAAGCTCAAAGGCTTGCGAGTCTTCAGATCCAACAGGGTTTTCTGAGGTAAAGGTGCGGAAGCTAGATGAAATATCGTAACCCTGCCCTTTGTAGCCTCTGGAGACTGATGCGAAAACCATCAGGTCATCGCTGACGAAATGCTGCAAGCTAATTTTTCCGGGAACAGCTGATTCGGTATCGCTTCCGGTGAAACGTAACCCCGAGATTGCATTGTCGAAGTCGTGAGATATTTCCTCGCGATTTAACCGCAAACCTGCAGTCAGCTCAGTTTGCTCGGACAACTTCCAGGTGCCTTGACCGTACAAGGCCATAGAATCGGCACCGGTCTTGGCAACCCAGTTTGCGGCAAAGAGCGGAGCGCGCTGGAAGTCGCGGTCATAGCTGATGTCAGAATAAAAGAATCCAACAACGTACTCGAAGCTATCCGATGCGGGCGATACCAACCGGAATTCCTGAGTGGTTGACTCAAGTTCGAACCCCCCTCCCTGCACCAGGCCTCCCGACAGTGCGCCTCCCGTGAAAGCCGCCAATAAGTCAAAAGCAGTGCCATCAACGTCAGTGCTTACGTCATAGTCCCAAGAGGTGTGGGATGTCACAGAGACGAATTGATGATCACCCCATTCGCTCTCTAAGCGCAGCGATACCATATCGCTCTCTGACTCGTCCGTCGTGGCATCGTCAACAGCCACCTCATCGTTATCGTCTGTGGGTGATACTGCGCCCAGTGCAAATGCTCCGGGAATCGCACCTAGGAAGTTTGCACCGGCGGGCACGTCTCTGTATGGACGATGGCAGCAGTTCGACTCCGACTCGTTGTGCTCAACAGTAAGCGTCGCCAGTAGATCATCAGACAATGAGAAATCGAACCGCCCACGAACACCCGAAGATTCCTGGCCATTTACGTCATCGCCATTAACGACGTTCTTGATATGACCGTCCGATCGATCGCGATCGAAAGCAGAAATTCGATATCCACCGGAGCTACCCATTGGGCCCGAGAGGTGAACTGATACGGATGTCTCGTCGTCGCTCGTAGCGCCAAGTCGAATACCGCCTGTGAACTCCTCAGATGGGCCCTTGGTACGAATATTGATTACACCAGCTGACGCGCTCTTGCCAAACAGGGTCGACTGAGGACCACGCAGCACTTCGATCGCTTCGATCTCAGATAAATCCGAAAACGCCTGCTCGCTTCGCACCAGAGGCACGTCATCCACAATGACGGCAACACTGGGTTCGATGTTGGTACTGAAAACGTTAGTACCGATGCCACGCAGATTAAAACTACTGTTCGTGGCCCAGTCGCCTCGATTAATCGTCAACGACGGAGAGATTTTGGTGATATCAGTAAACTCATCGATGCCGAGTGCTTCGATCGTACTGGCGTCCACCACGCTGATTGCTACGGGCACGTCCTGCACACTTTCTGCGCGCTTGGTGGCTGTAACGACCACCTCTTCAATGGCTAGGTTTTGCGACATAGCCGCGGGGGCCAAAGTTGAGATGAGTAGTGTCGGGAGCAATTTCTTGCCGAATGCGAGCTTTTGGGAAGACTGCTTACTGCTTCTGTTCATAACCTCTCCTTATAATTATTGAGGCGATTAGAATTGGTCAGGCCACTTTGCCATCATCCGACGTTATAAGTGAAGACCACAATTGTCAACGCATGAAAAGCGCACCGTTTTAGTCCCTTTTATAGGTTCTGTTGTCCGTCTGATTTTTACGCCAAACGCATCGAGAGTTGTCATTGAGGCGGCACTTGTGGCCTTCTTTCCACGTGTAAAGCGAACCCATAAAGTACGAGCGGCGAGACCTTACCCTGTTGTGAATTAGCGACTCACTTGCACGCTGATCCATGACTGAGAACGCTTGACGATGGGGCCTCAAAACCTCAGTAAAATATTGGGGTCGCTGCAGGAGCCGTTTTAGGGGCTATCATGAGTTGACAGCAATAAATCTCGGCCTAAGCTGATGCCCGCATACACTGGGTACTGTTGCCCCTGCTAGTAGGTAGTAATTGTCATGACGAATCCCTTGAAAAGTCTTAACCACGGATTGAGTGAAGAACTGAATATGCTCCGCGATACGACGCGGCAGTTTGTTGAAAATGAACTCATGCCGATTGCAGATGAGGTAGATGCATCAAACGACTTCCCACATCACCTCTGGCAAAAAATGGGCGAGCTGGGCCTATTAGGGATTACTGTGGACGAGCGGTTTGGCGGATCAGCGATGGGCTATCTAGCCCATATCATAGTGCTTGAGGAAATAAGCCGCGCCTCCGCGAGTGTCGGCCTCTCCTACGGCGCGCACTCAAATCTCTGCTTAAACCAACTACAGCGCAACGGGACAGAGAGTCAGAAAGAAAAATATTTACCCGACCTTTGCTCCGGGGCGAAAGTCGGCGCGCTCGCCATGAGCGAGCCTAGTGCTGGCTCCGATATCGTCAGTATGAAACTCCGCGCGGAGCGACAAGGTGATCATTTCATTTTGAACGGCAACAAGATGTGGATTACCAACGGTCCCGACGCCGACACCTACATCATCTATGCAAAAACCGAGCCTGAGGCAGGCTCGCGTGGCATTACTGCCTTTATTGTTGAGCGCGGTTTCCCTGGTTTCACTCAGGGCAAGAAGCTCGATAAGTTGGGTATGCGTGGCTCCAATACAGCAGAGCTCATCTTTGAAGATTGCCCGGTGCCTGCCGAGAATGTACTCGGCGAAGCTAATGCTGGGGTCGCGGTGCTTATGTCAGGACTCGACTATGAGCGCGCAGTGCTGTCCGGTGGCCCCGTCGGAATTATGCAGGCTTGTCTCGATACGGTTGTACCTTACGTTCATGAGCGAAAGCAGTTCGAGCAACCCATAGGCGAGTTCCAGCTTATCCAGGGGAAGCTTGCGGATATGTATGCCTCTACGGCTGCATGTCGTGCTTACCTGTATGAGGTCGGCCGTGCGCTTGACCGAGGTGAGGATAGCCGAAAAGACGCAGCTGCCGTCATTTTGTACACGGCGGAGGCGGCGACAAAAGCTGCGCTCGACGCGATCCAAATTTTAGGTGGTAACGGTTACACCATGGACTATCCCACGGGTCGTTTCTTACGGGATGCAAAGCTCTACGAGATTGGTGCAGGAACCTCTGAGGTACGCCGCATGCTCATTGGTCGAGAAATATTTCAAGAAACGGCGTGAACCCTGGGCAAGCACCTCTCTTCGATCCGTTAAAAAGCGCAAAAACAACGAAGAGCAATAAAACAACCCTGAGCGTATACTGCGCGCTGGTATCTAAGGCCCAATCCCCAAATTAGGAGTATTTGTGTCCGCCCAAGACGTGTCTACCATCGACGATGTTCGAATCGATGGCATCAACGACCTCGTTTCTCCGAATGAGATCATCGCCAATTACCCTGTGCCAGCCGAAACTGCAGCACTCATCGAAGCGACTCGGAGCCGCATCGCTAAAATTATGCGCGGCGAGGACCCTCGCTTGCTCGTGGTCATTGGACCTTGTTCGATACACGACGCGGATGCAGCTTTGGAGTACGCACAGAAACTGATGCATGTCCGCAACCAGTACGCTGATAAGCTCGAAATAGTCATGCGCACTTACTTTGAAAAACCCCGCACCAGTCTCGGCTGGAAGGGGTACATCAACGATCCATTCCTGAATGGCAGCTTCAAGATCAACGAAGGGCTGGCGCTAGCGCGCGAGCTGTTACTCACCATAAACAATATGGGCTTACCGGCCGCTGGTGAGTTTTTAGATGCGATCACCCCGCAGTACGTTGCAGATCTCATGTCCTGGGGCGCAATCGGCGCACGAACCACTGAAAGTCAGGTCCATCGCCAACTCGCGTCAGGGCTCTCCTGCCCTGTCGGATTCAAAAATGGCACTGAGGGGAACGTGCAGATTGCGGTTGATGCCATCAGAGCGGCCGGTGCAAGCCATCATTTTCTTTCCGTAACAAAAACGGGAACAGCCGCAATTGTGAAAACGGCGGGTAATCCCGATTGCCACTTGATCCTGCGCGGCGGTCTGAAACCCAACTATGACGCGACTAGCGTGCGAGAAGCTGAGCTCTTACTAGAAAATGCGGGACTGACATCAGGGTTGATGGTGGACTGCAGTCACGCGAACAGTCAAAAAGACCATGCGAAGCAAATTGGTGTTTGTCAGAGCATTGTCGATCAACGACGCAATGGATCATCAGCGATCAAGGGCGTGATGATCGAAAGCCATCTAGTGGGTGGTAATCAACCCATCGCTGCACCCGCCGAACTGACATACGGAAAAAGCATTACCGATGCTTGCCTGGGATGGGCTGACAGCGAAATGCTGCTAGAGGCGCTTGCGAACGGTTGAGGAACGAAAGTGCATCTATAGCGATAATCCGGGTGCACGCAGCACCTCACGTTCTTTAGCGAAAACTAAGGAAACGCTGGCGCAGTGATAGGACCGTCAGGCTCGTCGGATTCAATGAGTTCGATAATCGGCTGATTAAATCCACGTTTGAGGCCCGCCAGCGACCGGCGGTTCTTACCCATCATGGGCGCGGCGACTTGGAGCCCCAGTTCCTCGAGTGTATCGAGTGCACCGGTTGCATCGACGACCTCCAGTTCAAGCGCTCGATCTGCGGTCAAACGCTCACCCGTCAGCAAGGCTGCCCGTATCGCGGTGGGGCTCAACTTGCTACAAACGAGCTCGTTCATACGCACCGTCAGTGTCATGTTGAGATCGACCTCGGGAAGACAGAAAAAACCTCTGTCATCTCTCATGACGCTGTAATCCGATGCCAAGACAATCATGGCGCCCAAACCAAACGCGTGACCAGTAACGAGGGACACCACCGGGAACGGCGCGTCTAGTACACGCGCAAGAACCCGCATGCAAAGCTCTGTGAATTCTTTGTCACCGCTCGCCATTAAATAATCCAAGTCGAGTCCCTGGCTGAAGTTCTTCCCCTCACCCGACAACAAGAGAACCTGACACTCCTCGTCCGCAATCGCGGTCGAGATAGCCTCATCAAACTGCCCGAGCGTCTCAGGGTTAAATCGGCCCTCTCCCATAAACTGGTGGCGGTGAATAGCAGGCATAAAAATACTCTCTCGACTAAAATAACTCTGTGCGGATACTACAGGATGCACATGGCGTTGCGGTAAACTTTGCAAACCGAAACATATCCAAAAACCACTGGGGGAATACATGACAAAACTGGAGCAGCTAGCTGCAATGAGTACGGTAGTCGCAGACACGGGCGATATCGATGCGATCGCGAAACTCAAGCCAGTGGATGCAACAACCAACCCCTCGCTTCTTCTTAAAGCTGCAGGACTCACGCGCTTCGAGGCGGACGTGAATGCGCTCAAGGGCACTGCAAACGCTGCGGATGAGTTTGCTGTTCGCGTTGGCTCACAAATTGTCGCGCTCGTACCGGGTGTTATCAGTACTGAGGTCGATGCGAGACTGTCCTTCGATACTCAAGCAACGATTGCGAAAGCGGAAAAGCTGATTGAGCTCTACGACAAAGCTGGTGTTTCATCTGACAGAGTACTCATCAAGATTGCTTCGACTTGGGAAGGTATCCAAGCGGCGGCTGAATTAGAAAAGCGTGGCATCCATTGCAACCTCACGCTGCTGTTTGGTTTTGAGCAGGCGCGAGCCTGTGCCGACGCTGGCGTTTTCCTCATTTCGCCCTTTGTTGGTC
The DNA here is from genome assembly GCA_965662305.1 of Luminiphilus sp. GTDB lineage: Bacteria > Pseudomonadota > Gammaproteobacteria > Pseudomonadales > Halieaceae > Luminiphilus. Next base: position 35,124 of record CBFIHK010000007.1, on the reverse strand, counting down.
GAATTACCGATTGGTACAAGGCGAATACGGATATTGCCATTGACTCGCCCGCACAGGACCCCGGTGTTCAATCGGTTACCAAGATCTTCAATCACTATAAAACACATGGCTATAATACCGTGGTTATGGGGGCGAGCTTCCGTAATACGGGACAGATCGAAGCGCTGGCAGGTTGCGACCGTTTAACGATCTCGCCGGATCTGCTTGATGAACTGGGTGCCAGCGACGGCGAACTTCCCGAAGCGCTCTCGAAAGCACAGGCTGCGACGCAAACCGGCCAACCGATCTCTGAGAGTGAATTTAGGTTTGAGCATAATGAGAGCGCGATGGCTAGCGAGAAACTCGCTGACGGCATCAGGCGATTTGTTGCGGATCAGGTAAATTTGGAAGCAGCCCTCAGCTAGATATTAATAGCGCAAGCACGGGTGGGTTCGACGAGAATCGGAATGCAAACCCTGAATTAAAAAAAGCGCCCAAGGCGCTTTTTTTATTACCTAACAATCGTTGAGGCATAGCCAGTGGCTATTAAGCCGGCTGAGCACGTCCGTTCGAACCGAGCGCTACCAGCTGATACTCGCGACAGATGCACCGACTAATCATGTGTTAAGCCTCGAGTGGCTCAACAGGGCTCGAGAACCTTTGGGAGGACTGATTCTCTGCGCGCCGCTGCAGGCAGAGAGTGCATCCGACCCAAATCACCTCAAGGCCAAAATCAACCGAACTTCGCTTCGCGCTTCTCGAAAAATGCAGCCACTGCCTCAAGTTGATTGGGCTTGTAGATGATTTCTGTTTGCTCGACCGACTCAGCCATGAGCAAGTCTGCATCGGTCGCATCTCCCATCATGTTAGAGATCCGCTTTGCACCTCGGATCGCATCTGGGTTCTTGCTCGCAATGATCGTAGCAAGCTCCATTGCGCGCGCAAGCGGATCCTCGCTCACCTCGGTCGCGAACCCGTAGCCCTGTGCCTCCTCGCCTGAGAAAATCTCGTTCGTGTAAACGAGACGGCGCAAAATGTCGTCACGCACATTACCGCGCCAGAGCGGATAACCCGACATATCAGGCACTAAGCCCCAACGCATTTCCATAACCGCGCAGCGCGTTTCCGGGTGAATAATCTTAATGTCAGAGCCAGCCATCAATTGAAGCCCACCGCCGAAACACACACCGTGCACTGCAGAAATCACTGGTACGGGCAGTTGACGCCAACCCCACCCCATATGCTGCACCCAGTTAGCTTTTCCATGAGTTCGGGGAACGAGGTCAGAGGGCGCGTCATCGTTGAGTCCAAAACTTCCGAGGTCGAGACCTGCGCAAAACGCATTGCCCTCACCACTCAGCACAATCACTCTAATGGAACCATCAGCAGCAAGTGCTTCAAGCGCAGCACTGAGCCCCTCGAACATCGCTGGATCGAGCGCGTTCATTTTATCGCCTCGGTTTAATCTGACGTGGCAAACACCATCTGTAGTACTCATCAATACGCGATCTGACATTTGTTTTTCCTTTTTTATAGGTAGTTATATCTACCGCTTTGTGTATTCAACACCTTCAATGTCGAATGGACTTTTTGGCAAAAAAGTGAGGCCCGCAACGTCTCACGTAATCGTTAATGCGCATGATAGCGACCACTAGGAGTACCGGCAATCAGCGGTCACACACCACGGTAATCGAGATGCACTTCCAAAGCAGTAGAGACCGCCAACACATTGACGGCCCCAGCAAGACACTTGGAATTTGCAAAGCCGCGATCACAGGGGTACTTTTCGGTCTCAACCAACAATAACGAGGCCACCATGAACTCGATCGCAGATATCAACCCATCCATTGCTGCTTCAGTCGAACAGGCGGAAGCCATTCGCGGCTCAATGCAAATGAAACTCGATGAGATGCGCCAGGCTTACCATAAAGCGCCGTACCCAACCCTCGACGAGCGAAAGCATGATCTGAAACAGCTCAAGCGACTCATCGGGGACAATACCGAGGCAATTGCCAAGGCAATCTCTGAGGACTACGGGCACCGTTCAGAGCACGAGACAATGTTTGCGGAATTTATCGGTACCGGGGGCGGTATCGATGACATTCTCAAAAATCTGAAGAAATGGATGAAAGAGGAAAAGCGTCACATTGACTCTACGATGTTCCCCTTCGCGAGCAATACAGTAAAGGCACAACCACTGGGTGTTGTGGGGCTCATTATTCCTTGGAATTTTCCCGTCTTTTTGTCGGTATCGCAGATTGCTACGGCGTTTGCTGCGGGCAACCGAGTCATGGTCAAAATGTCCGAGAACAGTCGCTCGCTAACACGACTGCTCCGCGAGCTCTCACCAAAGTATTTACCCGAAGACAAGCTTGTATTCCTCGAAGAGACGGGCGGCGTTGGTATCGAGTTCTCCAAACTCGCCTTCGACCTCATAATCTTCACTGGATCAGGTGCGACGGGCAAAAAAGTGATGGCATCGGCTGCAGAGAACCTGACGCCCGTGATCCTCGAGCTGGGTGGTAAGTCCCCCGCCATCATCGATCCGAAATACGATCTCGCAAAAGCTGCCGAGCGCATCATGTTTGCCAAGCAGTTCAACGCAGGCCAAATTTGCGTCAACGTTGATTACGTGATGGTCCATAAGTCACAGGCCGATGAATTTATTCAGCACTGTAGCGACTGGCTTAAAGCGAACGTGCCAACGATTAATTCGGATGACTATACGTCGATGATCGACCAGCGTGCCTACGACCGCATGATCGCAACACTTGATGATGCCCGGGCCTATGGCGCCAAGATCATCAACCCCACAGGCGAAGAGCCCAATCCAGAGACTCGCAAGGTCCCCGTGCAGTTCGTGGTAGATACGTCTCCTGAGATGATCATTCGCAATCGCGAAACCTTTGGCCCGCTCCTGATGATTGTGACCTACGAGTCAGAAGACGAGGTGATTGCACATGTCAACGCAGGAGATCGTCCACTCTCTATGTATCCGTTCACAAAGAATAAGAAGCTCGCCGATCACTACATAACCCACATTATGTCGGGCGGTGTCAGTATCAATGACGCGCTGCTGCACGTATCACAGCACGATCTACCCTTTGGTGGTGTCGGTGGCAGCGGTATGGGGCATTACCACGGCAAGGAAGGCTTCATGTCCTGTTCGAAAATGCGCCCAATCTTCCATCAGGCAAACTTCACCATCAACAAGTTCATGGGACCTCCCTACGTGGGCTTTAAAGACAAGATGTACCGAGCGCTTACCAAGAAAAATCTTAAGTAGCAAAATTGGTACATGAACAAAAAAGGCCCCTGATGGGGCCTTTTTTGTGCAACTTGCTCGACTCAAAATTGACGCTCTAATCGAAGCTGCACCTGACATTTCAAGTAGTGAACTGCTACCGCAATATACTGATTGCGGCAGTGGTTTTTACCAAAAACCACTGCTATCTAACCGACATGTCATCACAACAGCTCTGATACCAGAACACTCCGCTACCAAAATGCCGCGTAAATCAATACGAGAATTAAGCCGATCGCAATCGACGCAACATTGAAGCCCTGTGTCGTACCAAATTGAATATCACCCAGCATGACTGGCTGATTTTCCTCAGGTGCCTGTGTCAGACGCGAGACGGCTACGCCAACTGCAATATTTAGCAAAAATACGAGCCAGATACGCAACACAAAAGGCAGATCCGGCATGCTTACTTTCAGCGCCAGACTCGCTACGACTGAACCAATCAAAACGGCGTAGGCACTGGCTGCATTGGCGCGATGATCAAAAAAGCCCAAAAGGAATATGATCACTACCCCCGGTGCAATAAAACCTGTGTATTCCTGAATCGTCTGAAAGGCGCTCTCCATACCACCCAGGAAAGGTCGAGCCAGGACAAGTGCGACCAGCATCGCCGTGAAGGCAACAACACGTCCCACAGTCACGTAATGAGATTCGTCGCGATCGCCAGCGGCGTACTGTCGATAAATATCCATAGTGAATATGGTCGCGATCGAATTCATCATCGAGGCCAGCGATGAAACAATCGCTGCAATCAACGCCGCGAATACGAGACCACGCAAGCCCGCCGGGGCCAATTTCATCAACTCCCCATACGTACGGTCTGATTTCTCACTAAGAACCTCTGCCGCTAGCGCACCATCCTGCGCGAGCACTAACGCGGCGATACCCGGCACGACGACGATGACAGGAATGAGCAACTTCAGAAATGCGGCGAAGGCGAGGCCCTTTTGAGCTTCAGCGAGACTCTCTGCGCCGAGAGCGCGTTGGATGATGTACTGGTTAAAGCCCCAATAGGAAAAGTGGAGCACCCAAAGCCCGCCGAGTAACGTCCAGATACCGGGAAGATCACTGTAGTTGGGGTGTGACTCATCCAGAATCATCGTGAAGTGGCCCGGGACTTCCTCACTGAGCCTCGCTAATCCGGAGAGCGCACCTTGACCCCCACTGACGGCGTCTAAGGCCAGCCAGGTAATACCAAAACCGCCCAAGATAAGAATCACAACCTGCACAATGTCCGTCAAAGCAACGGCCTTCAGTCCGCCGTATAGCGAGTACAAGACAGCAAAAGCGGCAAGCCCCATCATGGCGGACATCACGCTGACGCCCGTCAAACTCTCGATCGCTAGGCCACCCAACCACAAAACTGCGGTGAGATTGACTGCTGTGTACAGTACGATCCAATAGAATGACATCAGGGATTTAACGCCGGTGCCATACCGTGTCTGCAAAAACTGCGGCATGGTGTAAATTTCGCGTTTCAAAAATATCGGAAGGAAATATTTAGCGACCACCAGCAATACGATTGCGGCCTGCCACTCATAGGCGGCAATCGCCAAGCCAACCACAAAGCCCTGCCCCGATTGCCCGATAATCTGCTCTGCTGAAATATTGGCTGCTATTAACGAGGCGCCGATTGCCCACCAAGGTAATGTTCTACCGGCAAGGAAATAATCTTCGGTGGTTTTAGTTTGACCCGAGTCTCTCGACACCCATTGTGCCAATCCAAACAATCCGATGGCATAGAGTGCCACGATCACCATATCGATGGTTGTCATATTGTTTTCCTTCTTATTGTTCTATGGCTTCTAGTTCAATAACGATGTGTCATTGACTAAATCAGCACACGATACGATCGACCGAATCGCTGGCATCGTGGTCAGTTTGATCTCCGATATATCGAGGGTTATATCACCTTCGGTTGCGAGTACAAAAGCCGTATTAACTTGCGCGAGTTGCAGCCCTTCGTTTGCAAAACATGCGGTCGGTACCGACCTCTGAACCCACTCTCCCACGGGCGCATCCAGCAACACCTTGGTAAATTTTACTGACCCTGAGCATGGATATTTACAATCCATCCGCAAGTTCACTGGGGCAGTTGGCTTCTCGACTACTCTAAAATCGATGACAAGCGCACCGCCGGCCTCATCAAGATCAGTGAGGTCGGTCGGGTATTCAGACTGCATGTAGACAACCGACAATCTCTCGTCAGCGCCGGTAAAGGTCACACGCCGCGTGTCCTCTTGAACCAAGCGGTCAATTGATTGTACAACAACACTACCCGTCGATGACTGTGACTCACTGCCCGTGACTTCGACCGCCCAGTCACTTGGATCTCCGGTAAAGAACTGCCAATTTCCTCGAGGACCACCCTTGAAAATTTCTTGATCTAAACTGTTGTCGGCACCAATCAATTGCTCGGATAACTCCGACCAGACCAACTCATCTGTTACCGATAAGCCATAACCGATCGGGAAGATAAATTCGTCGACGGGTAGATCGCGATCAACCGCATTCACATCGAGTGCGGGCCAGGGCATAGGTAACTTGCCCACAAAGTCGTACTGCAGGTTACCTTGCGCGTCAGCAAGCAACACATCGGCAACGCCCTGCCCCTCACTGCCCGGCAACCACGACACTATAAAAGCATCGCTGTCGTTCAAGATGTCATTCACCCACATTGGGCGCCCTGTTAGAAACACCGCGACCACAGGAATGCCGCGGGCCCTTAGCGACTGAATCAGCGCTCGCTCGCCCCTCTGGTCATACCAAGCCACAGAGTACACATCGCCTTGCATTTCGGCATACGGAGACTCACCAAAGACGACAATAGCGATGTCAGCATCCGCATTTGTATCAGAGGTCACTGATCCGCCAGCCGCCTCAATTTGCTCCGTCAAACCTGCAGCAATTGACGTCCCACCGGGGAAGTCCTGATTCGTATTTCCAGTACCCTGCCAACTGACAGTCCATCCGCCACTCTGCTGCCCGATATTATCGGCGCCCGGACCGCCAATAATGAATTTTCCGGTCGGCGATGCGGGAAGAACGCCACCTTTGTTTTTCAACAACACCTGTGACTTCCTCACCGCCTCGCGAGCAATAGCGCGGTGATCCGCATGACCAATCTGATCGGCAAAATCATCAGCAAATTCGGAGGGGAGCCCACGGCTAAATAGGCCGGCACGCATTTTCATAACCAGAATACGCTCATTGGCCTCGTTGATACGTGCAATCGAAATATCGCCCGCTGCAACTTGTTCAAGCGTGTTGTAGTAGAGGGGCTTCCAGTTCCCAGGAGCCATCACCATGTCGACTCCGGCATTGATCGCTTGGGCGCAATTGTCGTTTGTGCATCCAAGTACCTCACCAACGCCATTCCAGTCACTAACCACCATACCCTCAAAGCCCATATCCCCACGAAGAAGGTCGGTCAAAATCGCTTTGCTGCCGTGGATTTTATTGCCATACCAACTATTAAATGACGACATAACGCTCATCACGTCTTTGTCGATAGCTTCGACGTAACCCTGTCCGTGGATGGCTACTAATTCCTCTAGGGGCATGCTCGTATCGCCACGATCATCGCCTCGCAAGGTACCACCGTCCCCAATGAAGTGCTTCGCTGTGGAAGCAACACCCTCAGCCTGCATCGCCTCAACAATAGGGGCTACGAAACTCGCCGCTATCTCGGGGTCCGAGCTGAAGGACTCGTAGGTGCGCCCCCAGCGAGCATCCTTAGCAACGGCCACGGTCGGTGCAAAAATCCAATCGATGCCAGTTGCCTTAACTTCGCGCGCAGTTGCTCCTATGATCTTTGCCACTAGCTCAGGATCGCGGGTAGCACCCAGACCGATGTTGTGGGGAAATAGCGTGGCGCCCATCACATTGTTGTGCCCATGCACGGCGTCCGTTCCCCAAACGATCGGTATGCCGGCACTGCCGTGAGAGGCATCGATGGAAGCACTGTAGTAAGCGTCAGCCAGATCGACCCAATCTTGTGGCGCGGCGTACTTATCTCCGCCGGGAAAGGCACCGCCGCCGTTCAAAACACTTCCCAAACCGTATTTTTTGACATCATCTGCCGTCAGTCCGCGAATCTCGCCCTGAATCATCTGGGCGACCTTTTGCTCCACCGACATCTGCTTAACAATCGACTGCGCACATGACACCATCGCCTCACGCTCCGAAGCCGCCGAGGCGCAACTCAAGTCGACGTGATCAACAGTCAGTGGATTCTGACAGCCAGAAACAATGGCACCTAACAACAGCAACCCAAGCACTCTGCAGTTTGACCGCACTTTCCTTCCCCTTCTCAAGGTTTCAACCCTATTTCTCTTTTGGTCCATCAATACGGCTTCTTCATTTCCGAAGAAGCCGTCCAACGTTTGCGAGGCCATTCAACCGACCGCTACGGTATGTTCAACGTCTTCTCCCGCGGTCACCGGATGTCACAGCGACTCTTGGTCCACAGCAACCTAGCCTCACAGCCCACCTAAATGCACGGGGTTTGCGACGGTAGGGTCGTCCGAAAAGGCCAAATGGAACCTTCAACTGATCACGGTCGATGCAGTTTTATGACGCCTTAAATAGTGGCTACTTTCATGGAACTCAGCCATCGGTGTCATGCAAAATTGTGTGTGACGCGAGAGCTTCCC
>CBFIHK010000007.1:0-27176 GCA_965662305.1 Luminiphilus sp. | reverse complement strand
TCAAACCAATAAACTAGTCGGGGTTACTCCAAACATGGATCGTCACTTGTTTGCTAAAAAACGCGTATCGCTTGCCGTATCGGTTGCTCTAGGGGCAATGGCTGCATCTCCTGTTATGGCACAGGACAGTGAAGGCGCAAATGACCAGATGATGGAAGAGGTCGTGGTCACTGGTATTCGCTCAAGTCTCAAACGCGCAATGGATACAAAGCGGGACGCGACGGGTGTCGTAGATGCGATCACAGCGGAGGACATTGGTGACTTCCCTGATACGAACCTCGCTGAGGCACTTCAACGCATTACGGGCGTCGCAATCGATAGAGACCGTGGCGAAGGCGCGCGAGTAACTGTCCGCGGGTTTGGCGCTGACTTCAACTTAGTGACACTCAACGGGCGTCAAATGCCTACGCACAGCGGGCTCGGTCGCTCGTTTGATTTTGGCGACATCGCATCAGAGAGCGTATCGGGCGTAGACGTGTACAAAACAGCACAGGCCAGCGTCCCAACAGGCGGTATCGGCGCGACAATCAACGTCTTGACAGCGAAACCACTGGATAACCCCGGCTTGTCCGCATCGCTCGCGGCGCGTGGTGTTAAAGATCAGAGCTCGTTCAACGGTGACGAGTGGACCCCCGAAGTAGCGTTCTTATTTTCAAACACATTCATGGACGACACGGTAGGTATTGCCATCACGGGTAGCTTCCAGGAGCGCCAGTCAGGGCAAGCATCAGCCTCTAATGGCAACTGGCTCGAGCGTGACGGTGTGGGCGTACCGGACAATGGTCAACAGATCAACGGCCCAGTTCCCGGGGACATCGTAGGCCTGCCACAGCAGCAGACCTACTCACTTGATGAGTGGGATCGTGAGCGTACCAACGCACAGGTAACACTGCAGTGGAGTCCTATCGAAACACTGACTGCGACCTTGGACTACACCTACGCGGAATTGGACCTCCGTCACACAGCGAATAGTGTTTCGGCTTGGTTTAGTCCGACGGGACAGTCAGGCAACTGGGTGCGTGAGGGGAACGTTGTCAGCCCCTTGGTCTACACCGAGACAAACAATCAGCCCGACTTGACGATGGGCGCCTTCTCCGACGCGTCTATCAACGAGCGTAAATCAACAGGGCTGAACATCAAGTGGGACCCCACAGATCGCCTCAGCTTAGAGCTCGACTACCACGATTCAGAAGCAACACGAAACCCCAACAGTGTATTTGGGAGCTCAGGTCAGGTCTCAATGTCTATTTATGGACGAGAGTTGACCTCGGTTAATTACACTAACGAGTTACCCATACTTACTGTCGATATGGCAGACCCCATCTCACCGGATGATCTGCAAATTTCAGGATCGGTCTTCAACAACGATTGGGCCGATATGGGTATTGAGCAGGTGCAGTTTGACGGTAGCTTCGAACTCACAGATACCCTCACCTTAGATTTTGGTCTAGCGCAGACGGAAGTTGATAATTACACCGCGGGTTCTAATGTGCAGCGCAATACCTGGGGACAAAACCAGGCATCGGCGTTTGGTAGCGTCGCCGATTTGGTTGTGCCCGCCTCACTCGCTGGCATCTACACCGAGCTGTCTGGTGGTGATCAGGTCAATAACAACTTCTTTATGGCGAATATGGAGGACCTCGCAGCAAGAGCAGAGTTCCTGCAGAGCCTGCCAGAAAGCAACCCCATGCATTTGGCAACCGCTACTACCATGGGTGATTGCGGTACAGGTTTCTGTGCTAGCACCACTCCGGATAGTGAGGACTTCTTCGAAGAAGACACTGTTGCGGCTTACTTGCAGCTCAACTTCTCAGGCGAGATCTTTAACCGGCCATTCAATGTGCGTACCGGTGTACGTTATGAAGAGACCGAGGTGGTATCTAGCACTGCGGCGCAGGCTTACGACCGTGTTGAATGGCGCTCGACAAACGAATTCGAAATCATCAGGGCAGAAGGAAGTATCCCATCTGCGCTTGCTGGAGAGTATGACTTCACGCTCCCATCGATCGATTTTGATATGGAATTGACCGACAACTTAGTGTTCCGAGCCTCGGCGAGCCAGACAATTGCCCGTGCAGGTTACGGATCTCTGGTGGGTACACTTAATCTGCCAACGATTACTCGAGTTGACCAAGGTATTCCCGGCGAGGCGATTGCCTCGGTCGGTAATCCGGGCCTACTCCCCTACGAGTCAGATAACTTTGATCTGTCTCTCGAATACTACTACGGCGACGCCAGCTACATCTCAGCCGGATACTTCGACAAAGAAGTTCGCAACTGGATCGCTGGCGGTGTTCTGGAGAACGTTATTCTTAACGATCAACTGGCGAGCCCCGGCTTGGGCCCACTTTACAACGACGCAGCCGCGGCGCTTCAGGCGCAAAACGGTGTCTACCCAGGTAACGCGGAGATTCGCGACTACATTTTCGCTAATTTCGCTGATCAGCCTGGTGTAGATGCAGCCAATCAGGTCATCACAGGTGTTGTTGGTCGAGACGACCCAGTACCGTTTAACGTCAACACACTAACCAACAGTGATCGCGAGGAGAGCATTGATGGTTGGGAGTTGGCGTGGCAGCACAACTTCTGGGATACCGGTTTAGGCTTTATCGCTAACATGACGCTTGCGGATGGCTCTGCTGTCTATGACAACCAGCTAAATGAAAGCCAATTTGCGCTCGCCGGTTTGTCAGACACCCGCAACTTTATCTTGTTCTACGATAAGTATGGCCTGCAGGCACGTGTGGCTTACAACTGGCGTGACGGTTACTACACGGGTGGTGATATCAGGCCTGGGTACCAGACCGAATACGAGCAGTGGGACGCAAATATCACCTACGAAGTCGCCGACGGTCTGGTGGTATTTGTTGAAGGCATCAACATCACCAACGAGACCTTCCGCTCCCATGGACGTAGCACGTACCAAACCTATGGTGTCGGACAAATTGGCGCTCGATACAATGTAGGTTTCCGTTACGTTTATTAATCGTTAGGGACATCGTACTCATTAGAAACCGCCCTTCTGGGCGGTTTTTTGTTTTTGTAGAGGAACCAAAGTTTTACACTCCAGTGAGTATCAGTTTCGTATTCGACAATGGCCAATCAGCAAATCGAACATATCGTAATCGTTGGCGGCGGCACCGCCGGGTGGTTAACGGCTAACATCATCGCGGCGCGCTTCCGTTCGCGTGACAGTTACGGGATAAAAGTCACCCTGATCGAGTCACCAAACGTGCCTACGATTGGCGTCGGTGAAGGGACGTGGCCATCGATGCGCACAACCCTCGATGCTATCGGCATTTCCGAGGACCACTTTATTCGATCATGCGACGCTTCGCTCAAGCAGGGCACATGGTTTAAAGACTGGATAACGGTCGGAGATACGCCCTACTATCACCCGTTCTCGCTACCAGAGGGGTTTGAGTCGGTAAACCTTGCCGAGCACTGGTTAGCAGGCAGTGCCGGAGACATACCCTTCGCCCAAGCAGTAACAGCGCAATATGCCGTTTGTGAGGCTGGCAGAGCACCAAAACAAATTGGCATTCCCAACTATGCCTACACTGTAAATTACGGATACCACCTTGACGCAGGGAAGTTTGCGACGCTGTTAACAACAAACGCAACCGAAAAGTTGGATGTTCATCATATTCAGGCGGATGTGATGTCGGTGAAGGCTGACGATGAAGGCTACATAACTGCTGTCGTAACACAACAAGCAGGCGAAATAGCCGGCGACTTGTTTGTCGACTGTTCAGGTTTTCAAAGCCTACTCATAGGGCAGCACTATGGTGTGGAAACGGAGTCCGTTGAGCACTTTCTTTTCAACAACGCAGCGGTTGCCGTACAAGCACCTTACGCGGATGAAGCTGCGCCAATTGCAACAACAACAAACTCCACGGCGCAATCAAATGGCTGGATCTGGGATATCGGGCTTCAGCATCGTCGCGGCGTTGGACATGTGTTCGCGAAGGACTTTCAAACACATGACAAAACGCTCGACATTCTTGACAGCTACTTAAAGCGCACAGGGTTCGATGCAGGTTTAGATAATTTAAATCCGAGATTTCTCGAATTTGACCCTGGCTACCGAAGTAAATTTTGGGTTAAGAACTGTCTAGCAATCGGTCTTTCTGCTGGCTTCATTGAACCGCTAGAGGCGTCCGCTCTCGTACTTGTTGAACTCAGTGCTATGGCGCTTGTAAACCAGATGCCTCGCAACCGGCAGGACATGCCTATCATTGCGAACCGCTTCAACCGAGAATTTCGTGCGCGCTGGACACAAATTATTGACTTCCTAAAGCTTCATTATGTGCTCTCACGGCGCAATGACTCAGAATACTGGCTACGAAATCGTGACCGTTCCTCAATACCCGAGACGCTACAGGAGAACCTTGTAGTCTGGTCAAATCGAGTGCCTTGGCATCATGATGACATGAGGCGAGACGATATGTTTCCCGCCGCGAGTTATCAATACGTGCTGTATGGTATGGGGTTTAACACGCAGCTAAATTTGGAAGCAATCCGGTCCAGTGCCGATGATCATATGATGGCCCAGAAGCTTTTTGCTGAGACCCAGAAAAAAGCTCAGAAGTATGGCCAGTTTTTACCACCAACGCGCTTTTTGATGAACCAACTCCGCGAACACAATTTCGCGCGAATTTAGGTAATTTACCGTGGGAAATATTCAAAAACTCAACAACCTCGAACACGCGCAGTTAAAGATTAAACAGTCCCCATGCGACGCGGACAGGATCATGTTCGTTCCGGTTTACACCAGTGAAATGCGCGCGCTTCAAAGTAATTTTCCGCTCATGTTTTATAAGTCCCCGGACAACGGCGCTTTTGTACCCATAGCGTTGTTTGGTTTTGAGCAGGGAGAAAACCTCTTCATTGATGGGGATCGCTGGACAAGTCATTACATCCCTATGCTAATTCAGCGTGGTCCGCTGATGATCGCTACCGATGGTCAAACTGATTCTGGGGAACCCTCTCGTGTCATTGCGATCGATATAGACCATCCTAATGTCTCTGAAACCGAAGGTGAGCCGCTCTTCTTGGAATTCGGCGGAAACACGGCATATCTCGACCGTCTTGCATTGATGCTTGAGGGTATACATCAAGGACACACGCTTACGCCTTCCTTCGTCGACGCGCTCAATCAGCATGAATTGATTACGGCGATAACACTAAAGATCACTCTGAATAATGGTCAAGACCACACGCTAGAAGGCTTTTACGCTATCGATGATGAAAAGCTGCAGACTCTGAATGAGGAAGCGATTACGGATCTCCATCGACAGGGTCATTTAACGCCCGCATTTATGATGGTCGCGTCACAATCACAGCTGAAGCGATTAATCGAACTAAAAAACGCGAAACTGACAGACTAGGACAATGTGTGTGCTAGCTGGAGCAACTCAGATCAACGAAGTCCATCTAAGTCCTGGTGTCGCGCCAGCGGATGAGCTCTTGCACTCCGACACACCATGGGTCGCGCGTGCTTATGTTGCAGATTGGCCTGTGGTCAAAGCCGCAGAGCGTAATCCAGAAGCCGCCCTCTCCTATCTCGCTGACTTTTATGAGGGACGGCCCGTTGGCGCTTTTCTGGCCGAGCCAGAAGCCGAGGGGCGCTTTTTCTACAACGAGGACGTCACGGGGTTTAATTTCATACAAGTTACCACGCGGCTAGACCAAGTCTTTGAAAAGCTTCTAACCTTTGCTCAGAGTGATGGAAGCAACCCTACGCTCTATGTTGGTAGTACTCAAACAAGTGCCTGGTTACCCGGTTTTAATGAGGCTAACCCTCTACCTTTTAGCCTTCCGAACCCAATGACAAGTCTATGGATCGGGAATCAATCAAGGGTTGCTGCGCATTTTGATTTTCCGCGGAATATTGCGTGTTGTGTTTTAGGAGAGCGACGCTTTACGGTATTCCCGCCAGAGCAGGTCAAAAATCTCTATATCGGCCCTTGGGACCTTACGCCAGCGGGCCAGCCCATCAGCATGGTGGACTTCCACAATATTGATTACGAAAAGTATCCGCTATTTAAAGAGGCAGAGGCGCACGCACAAACCGTAATCTTGCATCCCGGCGACGTCATATACTTACCCAATATGTGGTGGCATCAGGTTGAGGCGTTAAGTCCTATCAATGGCCTTGTCAATTTCTGGTGGCAGGAGACGTCCGGTGTTTATGGCTCACCTACGGAGGCGCTGAAACATGCGTTTCTTAGCATACGTTCGCTACCATTAGCGCAACGTAAAGCGCTCAAAGCGATGTTCGATCATTACGTGTTTGCCGAAACCACCGAACACCTGCAACACCTACCGGAAACGAGTTGGGGTCGACTTGGCTCCGTCACCGACGCGCTCGCGCGCCAGTTGCGCACAGAACTTACGAACTCATTAAAACGGTAGCCATAGCATGAAACAACGCACAGTTGAAAAAGTCGTTATTGCAGGCGGTGGAACTGCAGGCTGGATGGCAGCCGCTGCTCTTTCAAGGTTGGTGGGCAGGAAAATCAGCGTCACACTGGTCGAGTCGGAAGACATCGGAACCGTGGGCGTTGGTGAGGCTACGATCCCCACGATCCTCACAATCAATCGACTTCTGCAAATCCCCGAACCCGATTTCATCAAGCTCACTAGCGGTACATTTAAACTTGGCATTCGTTTCGAGAACTGGCGCAAAGAGGGCGAGGACTATATTCACTCCTTTGGCGATACGGGGAAAGGCAGTTGGGCAGCCGGATTCCATCACTTTTGGCTGCGCGCCAAGGAGCTAGGGCTTGCAGAGGAGTACGGGGAATATTGCACGGAGCTAAAAGCTGCGGAAGCAGAGCGATTCGCTATTACGAGTCAAAATAAACTGAACTACGCCTACCACCTCGACGCGTCTAAGTACGGGATGTATCTGCGTAAACTGGCTGAGTCCGCTGGCACAACACGCATTGAAGGAAAAATTCAAAGGGTTGAAACATCCTCGGATGACGGTTTCATAGAGGCTCTTCACCTAGAAGACGGTAAACGCATCGACGGTGACCTATTTATCGACTGCACGGGCTTTAGGGCACTTTTGACTGAAGGCGCATTAGCCACGGGTTTTGACGACTGGAGCCATTGGCTACCAGCCAATCGAGCCTGGGCGGTCCAAAGTGAATTAAATGAACATCCAAAGCCCTATACGCGTGCGATTGCACACAAAGTTGGTTGGCAGTGGCGGATACCGTTGCAGCACCGCGCGGGAAATGGTCTTGTCTACTGCAATGAATTCATGGATGACGATGCCGCTAGGCAACTACTTCTCGCCAACGTGCCGGACACGCCATTAACGGACCCACGTCCCATCAAATTTACTACCGGGCAACGCAAGCAATACTGGAATAAAAATTGTATTGCCATTGGTCTTTCAAGTGGCTTCATTGAACCTCTTGAGTCCACAAGTATTCACTTCATACAGAACGGAATAATGTGGTTACTGTTGATGTTCCCGGACGCGTGTATCGAAACAAGCGCAGTGAACGAATATAACCGCACTATGCGGTCCGAAGCAGAGCATATTCGTGATTTCATTGTGCTCCACTACACGCTGAATCAGCGATACGGTGATCCGTTCTGGGACCACTGCAGAACGATGGAGCTCCCGGATTCATTGAAACACCGCATGGAGCTCTTTGAGCGATCTGCTCGCGTGTTCAAGCCGCAAGATGATGTCTTTGCAGAGAACTCGTGGGTGCAAGTAATGATGGGGCAGGGGCTCGAGCCTGAGAATTATCACAACATTGCACAAGCGATGTCGGAAAGTCAGATGACGGCCTTTTTGAAAGGTATTCAGCACGAAGTAGCACAGACAGTGGGAAAGCTGCCTGCACATGGCGCTTTTGTGCAAACACTTGTTCAGCACGCCAAAGTTTAGCGACCCTCGCTACTCGCTCATCGTGAGTTAGCATTCCTGAATCCGATAGCAATCTTGAACAATATTTCAGACCTAAAAAAGCCGGGCTAAGCCCGGCTTTTTAAAACACGCTAGCTTACCGCGTGAGGAGATAATTCCACCAAACGCCCTCGCCGGCCTCAACAGCGACTGACATTGTGCCGTCTTCGTTGAGATACGCGTTGTACTCAATGCTACCAGGAACCGCCGCAGCTGAATCAATCTCAGCACCGTTGATGGCCTTCGGAAGGCCTATATAAGCACCTGCGCCGTTAATGGTGAGCTTATTCATCTCACCATCAAATACGAAGGACGCGGCCGCAGAGCCATCGTGTGGTGCTACAGGCTCACCACACTCCTCTGCGCCGCCAGACTGCCATGGCTCAAGCCACGTTTCACCGTCCTGAACGTTGCTGAACGAACCGTCTGCGCCAAACACGTAGGCGTCATCGAAGTAGCAGGCACGCAGTGCGGTTACGCCTGCGTCATTACTCCACCATGACACATCAAACTCTGCGGGGCCCACACCAAGAGAGCCATCACTCTGGGCCATGTACCATGTTCCGGCAATGGGAGAAGGCTCAGCTGGGCCGGCGGTTTTGATGATTCGGTAGTTCCACCAGACGCCAGCGCCCGCTTCTACCGAAACCGCATAAGAGCCATCTTCCTGCTCGTAGACGTTGTAGGTAATGCTTCCTGGCACGTCTGCGGCAGAGCTAATCTCAGCCCCGTTTATGGCTTTTGGCAAGCCAATAAACGAACCTTGGCCACCGATAGTCAGCGTACCCGCTTCCTGATCGTGACTCCACGTACCTGGAATCGAGCCATCATGCGGTGCTACAGGTGCACCACACTCTTCAGCACCACCCGACTGCCATGGCTCGAGCCATGTCTCGTCTTGGTATTCAACTCGGAAGCTGCCATCAGGATTGAAAATGTACTCATCATCGAAGTAGCACGCACGAGCCGCAATAACACCCTCGTCCGCCATCCACCAGGACACGTCAAATTCAGCGGGACCGACGCCCAGAGAGCCGGGCTCAGGTGACATCATCCACGTACCTTCGAAGTTGGATGGGGGCGGCGGTTCCGCGGTCTTGATGAACTTGTAGTTCCACCAAACCCCAGCGCCAGCCTCGACCGTTACCACCAAGGAGCCATCTGCCTGCTCGTAGGCGTTGTATACGATGCTTCCTGGTGTGTCTCCAGGTGAAGCCAATTCAGCACCATTCACGGCTTTCCCAAGGCCCATGTAGGAACCCTGCCCGTTGATGGTGAGCGTTTGAGCTGCCTCGTCGTATTCAAAGGTCGCTTCGATCGAACCATCGTGTGGCGCAATAGGCGCTCCACAACCGTCCGCCTCGACACCCTGCCACACTTCGAGCCAAGTTTCCTCGCCTTGAACGTTGCGGAAAGATCCGTCGCGACCGAATACGTATTCGTCATCGTAGTAACAGGCGCGTAATGCAATCACGCCATCGTCACCGTTCCACCAGGAAACGTCGAATTCCGCAGGACCAACACCCAACGAACCAGCTTCAGGCGCGAGCATCCACGTACCTAGGATACCCGTGTCTTCGACTTCCTCACCTGCCAAGCGCTCCAAACGAACGTTCGCTACTTTTAGCGACTTCCCACCCTGCTCACCGTTAGGTGACAAAACGAGAAACGCTTTCACAGCCGCCAGATTCAATCGGCCGCCGGGAGGATTGTTCAGCTCTGCATTTGTAGAGAGCAATAGGTCTGCGATAGGAACCTCAACACTCTTCCAGGTTCCCGGTGCATAACCAGTCAAGTCAAGCTCAATGGGGCCTGTGCCTTGAGGATAATCATTCTCCACCTTGTAGATAACGCCATCCGCAACTGTCTCTGCTGTCAGGTTGATATCAAACTTCAGTGTCCCGCCAGCGGAATCACTCAGATCGAGACCTTGGTCATCTTTAACAAACCACGCACCACCAACACCATCGCCCCAGTTCACCTGGACAGCGTTGGTACCAATTGAATCATCACCGGTGGGCACCACAGACCAAGTCACCTGATTTGAGGTATTACCGTCACAGTAGTCTTCAGAGAATCCGTTTTCTGCTGAAACAGCACAAATACCAGGCGACCAAGCAGATCCTGCCTGACCGTTCTCATCGATAACGGTGATGACGAGATCGTCCGTTGACTGAGGCGGTGCCGCAATACCACAGTCGCCATTTGGTGTACCGCAAACTAGGCGGATGTTATCGAGTTGAACGTGTGCAGCAGCACTTGGCTCAATCACCACGAGATTCTGAACGGCTCCTAACGCCAAAGCGCGATCACCGCGATTCGCCAAAAGCTGGTTGATCGAAACGCTGTATGAGAACCACTCGTTCGTGGGCATATCTGCGACATTGAGTGACACAAAACCCAGCGCGGGGAAGCCGCTATCCATCTTGATCGAGATAGTGCTTCCGGGGGCCGTCATCGAGCTGTCGATATACATATC
Source organism: Luminiphilus sp. (assembly GCA_965662305.1). Classification (GTDB taxonomy): domain Bacteria; phylum Pseudomonadota; class Gammaproteobacteria; order Pseudomonadales; family Halieaceae; genus Luminiphilus. The sequence goes on along the minus strand of CBFIHK010000007.1, from coordinate 16,764 downwards.
GAACTTGAGTTCACCACCACCTCGGTGCCCGTAAACGTCAATGATCTTGCCATCAACTGCGTTAATCACCACGTTGCCGCCACCATCGCTTGTAACGTCGAGAACATTCCCGCGGCCTTCAACCGCAACCTCGGATACAGTGATGCCAATCGCGCCATCATTGTCGTAGCCAACTTCCGCCTGCAACTCGCGCGTTACATCCCCAGTGAGGAACTCCCAAGTCAAGGGACCCACCGCGTCCGTGTAAATTTCAGTGGTAACGATTTCAGGGCTCTGAGCCGCGGGCGATTCGAGAGACCTGTCAGCGTATGTGTTACAGCCCGTGCCATCTCCTGTGGCGTAGGTGCACTCATACACACGAATGTAATCAACCACCATCTCGCCTGGAACTGACGCTGGGTCGAGCTCAACGCCCGGACCTACACCGCCAACTGCGAGGTTCACTAAGAGGTGGAAATCTCTATCAAAAGGAGCAGCTGGATCGCTAGCAAGCTGATATCCATCGGTACTGTCTTTGAAGTAGTAGCTGTAGTAGACGTCCTTGCTAACGGTTCTGAGGTGCTCACCGTCTACAAACCAGCGCAAGTAGTCACCAGACCACTCCAACGCGTATGTGTGCCAATCGCTAGCATCGTCCACTTCGGCTCCAGCACTAGTGATCTGATTCAAGGGCCACTCAAAGCCGTAGTGGGCTGCGAGGAAAACGCCTTGATTTTCCGTCCCAGCGTTGACCACCTCCATGATGTCTACTTCGCCACTAGCTGCCCATACACCGTAGGGCGAGTTAGATGGCAACATCCATATTGCTGACCACATTCCGTCGCCAGGAGCTGCTTTGGCCCGAAGCTCTACGCGTCCGTACTGGAAGTCGAATTTGTTAATCGAGCGCATACGAGACGATGTGTAGTCGCTGTTGCCAACGCTTTCCTGCCGCGCCTCGATTACCAGCGCAGACTCTCCCTCAACCTCCTGAATTGAGGCATTGTCGGCCTGATAGTATTGGAGCTCGTAATTACCCCACCCAGGCAGCCCGTTATCGCTGCCGTCACCGGTCTGGAATGTCCAGTTGCTTGAATCAACACTGCTGCCGTCGAATTCATCCGCCCATACAAGGCGCCATTCTTCTTGCTCTTCGATAAAGAACGGCTCCACCTCCGGAGAGGAAGCACTGCCCCCGCCACAGGCGTTGAGTAGTGCTGCCGCGAGGCCAATCCCGATCAGACGGCCATGACGATGCAAACGATCAAACATGAGTAACCCCAATTAAAAAATATGTAGTTAGTTTTAGCAGTGTGCTTTATCCCACAACGGCGCGGAACGCTTAATACAAACGCGACGATAGGGACTTGGGGCGAGACAAGTGGGAAAGGCGCGGTTTTGCCTTATCCCATCAACTCTTGGACGGCAGATCGATAGTTGCGGCTGACCTTCAGACTGACGTCATCGTCAAGATGAAGCAAGCACTCTCCCTTGGGTATCGCGTCGACAGATCTCACCTTGTGTAAATTGACAATGGTGGACCTATGGATGCGGACAAACTCCCCAGTAAGCTTTTTTTCGAGCTCCTTCATCGTCGAGCGCAGTATGTACGTCTGATTGCCTGCGTGAACACACATGTAATCCCCAGCAGCGTCAATCCAGTCGATGGTCTCAAGCTCAACTAGGTGGGTATGTGGTCCGTCTTTGATCGGCAATCTCGCCGGTCGCTCCTGAACTTCTCCAGCCAAAAGCTCCGGACCCCCTTCCAGCCCTGCAATTGCGGCGACTGCCGCATCTTTGCCACTTTGCAAAGCGACGGAAAGCAAACGATCTTTGGCGCGTGAGACAGCTTCTACCACTCGTTCGGATTCGAATGGCTTCAATAAGTAATCGACGGCATTAGCCTCAAAAGCGCGAACGGCGTACTCATCATAAGCAGTTGCGAATACAACCGCAGGCATGACGTCGCTCTGGCAGCGCTTTACCACGTCTAAGCCATTCAATCCCGGCATTTGTATGTCAAGAAACATGAGGTCAATCGACTGATTTTGAAGCTCGGCTAGCGCTTCCCTACCACTTCGACATCTCGCTACGATCTCTATATCGTCTACCGGACTCAGCAGTCGCTCCATGTAGTCCAAAGCCAGCGGTTCATCGTCAACAATCAGCACCTTCAATTTAGTTGTCATGTCCGTCGCCCTCTGGTCGGCAAGTGTAACGCAAGTTTCAAGCCACCAAGACGCGAGCGTCCCGCATTGAAGCTAAAGGCATCTCCGTACAAATTCTCCAAGCGCTCAGCCGTGCTTCTCAACCCAAAACCGGGCGAGTCAAACAGTTCGCTCAGTTCCGGTTGGTCTGCACCGTCGGCTGAACCGCTATCCTCTACCGTAACAATCAGCTCCTGCTCGGCGAATTTAGCGGTAATCAGGATTCGCCCCCCGTCTTCGGCTCTTCCGATTGCATGCTTAATGGCATTTTCAACAAGTGGTTGCAGAAGCAAGCTCGGTACTTGCTCGGGTAATGCGCGGGGGTCTATCTCCTGCTCAACAACAAGTCGATCGTAAAATCGCACTTGCTCAATCCTCAGATACAAATCGAGCGCCTCAATCTCATCCCTCAAGGGAACCGTGATATTGCGATCCGACTCCAAAGAAAACCGCAAGAATGTTGACAGCTCCCCAATCATACTCTGCGCATCTTCGCTTCGACGTGCACTGACAAGCGATGCGATGGAGTTAAGCGTGTTGAAGAGAAAGTGAGGATTAAGTTGATACCGCAAAAGTTTCAACTGGGCTTCTCTAGCCGCCGACTCTGCCGAAACCAGTTTGAAGGCTTCTTTCCGCCGGCCAGCCTCGAGGACCAGCAATGTCTCTTTTTCACCTTGAAGCAACTGGGCAAACTTCACGAGGTGGTAAAGTAATACCCACGCGAGGAAAACAAACAAAGACGCGAAAAACCATCCCCCAAAGTCCCCCCATAATCCTGTTTCATCTGTCAGGATCATCAGCAGTTGTAGCCGAAACGCCGTCCACACAGCCGCGCTAATAATGGTTAATGCGCTCGCAACGAGTACCCTATTCCACGGACTCCACGACCAGGACTGCTTGATGGCACTCCGCAGTGGCGCGCACAACATAAAACCGCCAATAGACTGAATAAGATTGTGTGCTATGTAGGCGAACTCCAACTGATCATAAGGCAGCGAGAGACTCACCAAGGTCACAACAGAAAGACCTACCCAGCCGCCAGCATTGAGCAGCCAAAACAAGCGATCAGAGTCTGCGACAGTTTGAGAGAAAAACTGTGTGAACGAGCCTGTCTGTGATTGTGCCTGATTCACTATTCTAAATCCGCAAGAGGCCCTGCAGCACTAAACCTTGAGACCACCTGTATCAATGTCGACAAACTTCCCACCACTGGCGACTAACTCATTGAGCAAAGGGGACACCCGAATGCTATCGTCGCTGGCGGCCAGATCTGTCATCACCGCCAAAACCTTACTGGCTCCTAGCGTATCGGCAAAATACATAAGCCCTCCCTTATCGAGGGGCCATCCGTAACCATTAAGCCATACCACGTCGATATCTGATGGACGTTGCGCCTTGTTCTCTTCGAGAATCGCCAACGCCTCGTTAATCATAGGAATGACGCATTGATCAATGATGGCTGCGTTTGACATGGACGCATCGTCAGCACCGGTGATATCTCGGATGATGCCCGCAGTGATTTCCGATGGAATATTTTTCCGGTTCTCATCGTAGTCGTAGTAACCCGCACCCGTCTTCTGACCTCGTCGGTCCATTTCACAAAGCGCATCCCGTATTGGATTGGCGGTCTTCGCACCTTTTTTCCAGCCTATATCTAGCCCTGCGAGATCAGACATCTGAAAGGGTCCCATCTTGAAACCAAACTCGTTAAAAGCCGCATCAATATCCCAGGGCATAATGCCTTTATAGACCAACGCATTAGCTTGATATTGTCTGGCAAACAGAATTCGGTTTCCTACAAATCCGGGACATACACCCACTAGTGCGGCGACCTTACCGATAGTACGAGCAAGATCTACTGATGTTGCAACAACATCGTCTGCCGTTTTTTCCGCCCTGACGATTTCGAGGAGACGCATCACATTCGCAGGCGAGAAGAAATGAAGCCCTATAACGTCTTCAGGCCGCTGTGTCACTGAAGCGATCTCATCGATATTTAACGCAGAGGTGTTGGTTGCCAAAATAGCGCCGGGCTTAGCAATCGTATCTAGCTGACTGAAGACTGACTTCTTAATTTCCATGTCTTCAAAAACAGCCTCAATGATGAGGTCACAATCTGCCAACGCGGATAGATCAAGCGATGGCGCATAACGGTTCATACAAATCTCAACTTCCTCTTGCGGGAAGCGTCCACGATCAGCACTGCGCTGATAGTTTTTCCGTATCACACCCAAACCGCGATCTAACGCTTCCTGCTTGGTCTCAACAATGGTTACCGGAATACCTGCAGAGGCAAAATTCATCGAGATGCCACCGCCCATGGTTCCCGCACCAATAATCCCTACGCGGTCAATCTTTCTTCGGGGAAGTTCATCAGATATACCATCCACGTCCCACGCCGCTTTAGCAGCTTGCTGGATGTAGGCGGCGACTTGAGCGTCAGAATTTGGGTTCGTCATTTTGCATATCTCTCGTTGTTTTTGGTTTTTTTGGTTGCAGTCCTAAACACGCAGATTACATCTGAGTCTAACAACTGGCTTAGGTGCTTCTTTTTGATTGCGTAGCTTATTCCGGGAAAAGCTCAGGATCCACATGGAATTTCGGTACAGAACCTTCAACCTCCACCCAGCGATGTTTTTGAGATGTCCAGCCGTGTACTTTCGGAGACAGATCATCGGTGTGATCGAGTAATCCCGAAAATAGATAAGCCGTGTTTGGGGCCCGTTTAACTCTCACGTAACAAGGAGAGCCGCAGTTGCCACAAAAAAATCTTTCAACGACATTTCCGCTTACCGTATGTTGATCGTCGAATCTTTTGACAGGACCGTCGATCACTAGCTGTGCGAGGGGCACTGCCAGAAACGCGGCAAACGGACTTCCGGTTTGCAGTTGGCAATTCTTGCAGTGACAGACATCGAGTTGATTGCTCTCCGATGTTATTTGCAACATGACGCTGCCACAAAGACAGGCTCCTGTTCGTTTCATGACGACCCTCGTTTTTCAGGACCCTAATCTTACTACGGTGCTGGATGACACTACCCACAACCCAGCATTGCATCGCTTCGACAACCCGCCTCGCCGATTTTTTGTTGTTTTTGGGTTACTCCCCCCTCACCGTCACACGACACTGAAGAGGCTTCTACATGCGCACCATCAATCGCTTTTTACCGATCTGTATTTCAATGTTTGCATTGGCCAGCTGCGGCGGAGGTGGCGGCAGCGCCTCAACACAGCCACCACAATCGGCAATCATTGACAACGTTGCGCCCGTCATAACGTTGAACGGTGCTGCCCGAGTCGAGCTTCAGCAAGGTGATGCATTTACAGACCCCGGTGCGACAGCTAACGATGATGTAGACGGCGCGGTCGCTGTGACAGTGACCGGCGAAGTTGGCACTGAGCCTGGCACATACACCCTCACCTACACTGCGTCCGACGGAGCGGGCAATCAAAGTCAAACGTCACGAGAAGTGGTCGTAATTGCCGCTGACAGCACACCACCCGTCATTACGCTTTCGGGTAGCAGTGAAATAGAGATCACGGAGGGTGATATTTTTAGCGACCCGGGAGCCACAGCAACCGATGATGTTGACGGTGAGGTCGCTGTCAGTGTGTCCGGAGAAGTGGGCAGTAGTGTCGGAACCTATACGCTTACTTACACCGCAGTCGACTCTAGTGGAAACACAAGTCAACTTACTCGAACAGTTATCGTCTCCCCGGATAGTTTCGACCTATTCACAGCATCGGCAAGTCGCATTGTCGAGGAGATGACACTCGAGCAAAAGGTCGGGCAAATGATTCAGGCGGAGATTGCTCACATTTCCCTCGCAGACATCACCGAGTTCGGTATCGGGAGCGTGCTCAACGGTGGCGGAAGCCACCCAAACGGGAATCGTGCGGCATCATCCGACGAGTGGTTAGCCTATGCGCGCGCAATAAGATCGGCCTCGATGGAAGTATCACAACACAATCTGGGGGTTCCGATAATTTGGGGAACTGACGCCGTTCACGGTCACAATAACTTACGAGGTGCCACCATTTTCCCCCACAACATTGGGCTCGGCGCTATTAACGACAGCGACTTTATCCGCGACATCGCCACAGCAACGGCCAGTGAGGTAGCAGCGACAGGGGTTGACTGGACCTTCGCACCCACGCTTGCTCAAGCGAAGGACTATCGGTGGGGCCGGACCTACGAAAGCTACTCCGACGACCCCGCGATTGTCGAGGCTTACGGTAAAGCCATGGTTGAGGGAATTGAGCAAGCAGGTATTGCGGCCACTGCCAAGCATTTTATCGGTGATGGTGGAACGACCGCCGGACGGGATCAGGGTAATACACAACTATCGATCGATGACTTACTCGCCGAACACGGCTCGGGTTACACCGGTGCGCTCGACGCAGGTGTAGACACCGTTATGGCTACGTTTAACAGCGTGAACGGTGAAAAGGTACATGGCTCGAAAACATTGCTGAGCGACGTTTTACGCAGTCAATTAGGTTTCGACGGCATGGTCATCTCCGATTGGAATGGTATTGGACAGGTTGCCGGCTGTTCTGATTCGAGCTGCGCTCAGGCGATCAATGCGGGTATCGACATGATTATGGTTCCGACGCAGTGGCGGGAATTTCGCGACACGCTCATTGCGCAAGTCCGGAGCAATCAGGTTCCCGAGTCACGAATTGATGAAGCAGTAACACGAATTATTGAGCTCAAGCAGAAACTTGGCTTAATCGACCGTAATTTTGACCCTCAACGACAGCCCGGCACGGTGGTTGGAAGCGCCTCGCATAGGTCCATTGCGAGAGAGGCCGTTCGGCGCTCTCAGGTGTTGTTGAAAAACAACCAACAGGTGCTGCCGCTTCAGCCAGATCAACGCGTTCTTTTGATCGGTGACGCAGCCGACAGTGTGCCGCTGCAAGCCGGTGGCTGGTCTGTCACCTGGCAGGGAACAGGCACAACGAATGGGGATTTCCCGGGCGCCACCACCATTCGCCAGGCCTTTGAACGTGTGCTTGGCGACAACGGAGGCACACTGGACTATTCCCCTTCAGGCACCTATACGGTGACACCTGATGTAGTTGTCGTGGTTATCGCTGAAACACCCTATGCGGAGGGAGCCGGTGATCTCTCCACGTTGAACTGGAACAACAGCGCTTTATTGTCTGGGGTTCAGTCGCTTCGTGACAGCGGCGTGCCCGTCGTTACCCTTTTCATGAGCGGTAGACCACTATTCATTAATCCTGAACTCAACGCCTCTGATGCCTTTGTCGCTAGTTGGTTGCCCGGAACAGAAGCGAGTGGCATAGCGGACGTCCTATTTCGCAATACTGCCGGCGAAGTAGAATACGATATGACGGGACGCCTCAGTTTCAGTTGGCCAGGGGGGGCAGTGAATCCGCTCGATAGTGACCTTCCCGTGGCGGCGAACTTATTTGATCGCGGATACGGTCTGAGCTACGCCGACGCCATAGACATACCGCGCCTTACGGAGAACCCGAATAACGACCAATCTGGAATCGTAGAGGGTGATGACGACGACAATGGCAACGGCGGAAACCCGGACGCCAGTCCCTTTATTGTTTTTGAAAACGGCAGTTTTAGTGCCACATACGATCTTGGAACACGTGCCTTCGATTCCGCAATCAACTACGAGCTTTGCATAAATGATGGTGGAGCCGCCTGTCCAAGTATTAGCTGGCAATACCTTAGCGACGAGTTGCGTGGACCCGTTTTGGAAATCATACACGAGCCAGCCGCGGCGTTTGCGGCCCTCTTCAGCGAATCATCAACCGGCGTCAACCTAAGCGACTATGAAAATGGCGATTTGGTCATAGACCTGAGACACATGGATGGTCCCAATGACTACAGAGTGAAGCTTGACTGCTTTTACCCCTGTGAATCTGCTCACATCGATCTAACTGTGGCTCCGGGTAACGATTGGCAAACCATAAGCGTTCCAATGAGCGCCTTTACGTCCACGGGTCTCGATATTACTCGAGTAAATACAGGGCTCGTGATCTGGGCGAGAGATCACGACGGCACCCGGTTTCGAATCGATAACGTACGATTCGAAGCCAACTAGGGATAGATCTGATTAGACCGCGGGTTACAACTGAGAAATCAATGAACAATGCTGCTGAGAGACTATCGCAACGGCTGAGCCTGGCCGCGCGCGACGCAGCGCACGAGTATTGAGCGGCGAGCACTCAAGCAGCACTTCTTTCCAAGCTAGCACGTGAAAAAGACTCAGTGTCGGGCGAGAAATGAAAGGTGGTGCCCCTTAACGTCTAGGCAAGTCCACCCATTAAGACGTATTTGATCTCAAGGTAATCCTCGATCCCGTACTTTGAGCCCTCACGGCCTGAACCAGACTCTTTGACCCCACCAAATGGCGCCATCTCGTTAGAGATAATGCCTTCATTGACGCCAACGATGCCGTAATCTAAAGCCTCACTGACACGCCAAACACGGCCAATGTCGCGGGTGTAGAAGTAGCTCGCCAATCCAAATTCCGTATCGTTTGCGAGTTGAATGGCCTCTTCCTCGGTCTCAAAAACCGTCACGGGCGCTACCGGGCCAAAGATCTCATTGCGGAAAACCGCCATATCAGGCGTGACACCGGTCAGAACGGTTGGTGAGTAGAAATTGCCGCCCAGCTCACTCGGTGCACCGCCGCAGGCGACTGTAGCTCCTGCCTCCACCGTTGATTGCACCAGTGCGTCAACGTCCTGAACTGCTCTCGCGTTCACTAGAGGTCCGAGGTCAACGCCATCTGCCATCCCGTTACCCAGGCTTAAGGCTTCAGTCGCAGTAACCAGCTTTTGTGTGAACGCCTCAGCAACACCTGACTGAACCAAAATTCGGTTTGAACACACGCAGGTCTGGCCGCTGTTTCGGTACTTCGAAATCAATGCACCCTGAACAGCCGCATCGAGATCAGCATCGTCAAAAACAATAAAGGGCGCGTTGCCGCCGAGCTCCATCGATGTCTTCTTGAGCGTCGGCACACACTGCGCCTCGAGTAGCTTCCCTACCTCGGTAGATCCGGTGAACGACAACTTGCGCACAATGGGATTGCTGGTCAGCTCATTGCCAATATCCGATGAACTCCCCACAACAACATTCAACACGCCGTCAGGGATGCCTGCGCGCTTGGCGAGCTCAGCAAGTGCAAGTGCCGATAAAGGGGTTTCACTCGCAGGCTTAATGACAATCGAGCACCCCGCAGCAAGTGCAGGCGCCGCCTTTCGAGTGATCATTGCATTGGGGAAATTCCATGGTGTGATCGCAGCACAGACACCGACAGGCTGTTTAATACAGACAATGCGCTTATCCGGTGACGGTCCAGGAATGACATCACCATCGATACGCTTTGCCTGCTCTGCGAACCATTCGATGTAAGAGGCTCCGTAAGCAACCTCACCGCGACTTTCCGCAATAACCTTGCCCTGCTCGAGCGTCATAATCCGAGCAAGATCTTCTTGGTTCGCCATGATGATATTGAACCAATCGCGCAAAATATTGGCGCGCGCTTTTGCAGGCAGTTCTCGCCAGCTTTTCATCGCCTCTGACGCTGCCTGAACAGCTGCAGCTGTCTCAGTTGCGCCGACTTTAGCAACGCTGGCGATCACCTCACCTGTCGCCGGGTTGGTGATATCGAGCATTGCCCCATCAATGGCATCAACCCACTGTCCGTTAATAAACGCTTGCGTTTGCAAGAGTCCTGGATCTGAAAGCTGTTCTTTCACGTGAATACCCCTCCCCCGGGATGAAACGACCTATTGGTCAGCGCATTTTCTTAACCGGTCAGCTTCGCAAGTGTTGCATCATCGAGCCCCAAGGACCCCAACACTTCAGCGGTATTTGCACCCGGCACGGGAACGACGCCCGCAGAGCCCGGTGTACCACTCAACTTGGGTGCGGGACTTGGCTGCGCAATACCGTCGCGCGTGAAGAATGTCTGTCGCGCCACGTTATGGGGGTGCTCTAGCGCTTCTGAGAAGTTCAGCACTGGTGCAAAACAAACGTCAGTTCCTTCGAACTGATCACACCATTCCTGACGCGTCTTAGCCGCGAAGATCTCACGGAACTTTTCTTTACCCGCCTGCCACTGATCCTTATCCCACTGGTTTGCAAATATGGGGTCATCTGTTAGCTCGAGGCCCTGAATCAACAAGGCATAAAACTGGGGCTCGAGCGCGCAAACCGTGACGTACTCACCGTCTGAACACTGATAGGTATCGTGCCAAGGAGAGCCAAAGTCTGCCCAGCCGGAACCGGGTTCATCGGTCATCTGCCCAGAGTTGTGCATGCCCCATAGAAGGGTTGAGATATAGGCTGCGCCATCAGTAATCGCCGCGTCGACAACCTGGCCTTCACCTGTATTCTTTGCATGGATGATTGCGCTCAGAATACCGAAGACCAGCATCATCGTGCCGCCTCCCAAATCACCAATCAATGTCAGCGGTGCAGTCGGACGATGCTCGTGGCTGCCACCCGCCCAAAGCGCGCCGGTTAAGGCGATATAATTAGGGTCATGACCCGCCGCATGGGACAGTGGACCTGTTTGGCCCCAGCCTGTCATCCGACCGTACACAAGCTTGGGATTTCGCTCGCAACACACCTCGGGACCTAGACCCAAACGCTCCATTACACCGGGACGAAAGCCCTCTATAAGCACATCTGCGTCATCGATAATCTTTAAGAGTGCATCGACCGCATCAGGATCTTTTAGGTTGAGCGCAACTGACTTCTTACCACGGTTAAAGATCGCGTACTTAGCGAAAGCCGCGGCAGCTTCGGGGTCTGGAACCGGACGATCAATGACAGTGACCTCAGCCCCCATATCAGCGAGCATCATGCCCGCACAGGGTCCGGGACCAATGCCCGCGATTTCTACCACTTTGATTCCGTTTAGTGCACCTGCTGTCATGGTCTTCCCCCTAATTCGAAGCAAGAGATGCTCGCACCAACGGTGGTGCGATGCAATCTGTGTCGTCCCTATCATGGCGCGAGCGGCGAGAGCGGCGAGAGTGGCTAGAAATATGCCTCGGAAGGCTCGCCCACTATCGCTGCCGCAACATTATCCCGTTCGTCTGGACAAGTCGGGATTCCGCGGTATGTTAGGGATGGTTCTGGGTAAAGACCCAATGACCTGACCTAAGCGCAATCAACAATAAACGCAATCAACAATAAAAAAGGAACGACAATGCGAAGCACACTAGTTACATCCCTTCAGACGCTTGCCTGCACTGCGGCGCTTCTATCAGCCGCAACGGCATCTGCTGAGCGCTGCACTCATGGCGCATGGGGCGCTGATGACCAAATCGGCGCGGCCAATCGCGTAAACCCCGCGAGGACGGCCGCAGCAGCGAAGCTAGTCAAAAAAGGCGAGAGTCATCCACTAGGCATTGTTATTGAACCGGGTATGCCGGCCTATCCCCCTCGCTACACCCAGCTACAAGTCGTTCAACCCAACCAGCAGTTCAATGCGGACCTCGGTGTGGGCTGGGAGGCAAGCTCGAACGACGATGTCTTGCAAATGTGGCTTGGCACCGGGCCGCAGCTAGATGGTTTAGGGCACATGGGTGAAGCCGGTGAGTTTTATAACTGCAACCAAGGAAAGGATTTCTCGGTCATTACCGGACTGACGAAGCTAGATATCAGTGGTATTCCGCCAATAGTTGGTCGCGGTGTCATGATCGACATCGCCAAACAGATGGGTGTGGATCATCTGAGCGCAGGGCAGCCCATTACGTCAGAAGACATTAAAGCGGCGATGAAGGCTCAGAACGTGAGCGTTAACGAGGGCGATATAGTTCTTCTCCACACGGGTTATACCGACGCGAAACTGAAGTCCGAACCCCAGCTTTGGGCGGGCAGTATCCCAGGTATCACTAATGAAGCAGCCGTCTTCCTTGCTGGATTAAAGCCGACCGCCGTCGGCGCAGACACATGGGGGCTCGGCGCCGTGCCACCACGCCCGGGCGATAAGATTTTCTACGATCACGTAGTGCTACTAAAACAAAATGGTATCTACATACTGGAAACCATGAACACAGGGCGCTTATCCGAGGAAAGTGTTCACGAATTTATGTTTGTGTTGGGCCAAGCTCGTCTCAAGGGCGCGGTTCAAATGATCATCAATCCCGTTGCCATGTGGTAGCCATCTGCGACTGGGTTCAACAACCAAAAAAGGCAGCCTAGGCTGCCTTTTTTCGTCTTACACCGGAAGAATCAATCAGAGAGTAGGTCACGACCGATAATGAGCTTCATCACTTCACTTGTGCCACCGTAGATACGCTGAATTCGGGCATCGGCGTACGCACGCGTTACAGGGTACTCCCACATATAGCCATACCCCCCATGCAACTGGACACACTGGTCCGTGACGCGGCCCTGTAGCTCAGTCGCGAGCAACTTGGCTTTGGAAGCATCGACGGTTGTCAGCTCTTTTTTCAACAAAAGCTCAGCACAGCGATCGATGAAGACACGCATGGAAGTAACTTCAGCCTCCAGTTGCGCAAGGGTAAATTGCGTGTTCTGGAAATCGGCAATGCTCTTTCCAAACGCTTTACGCTCCTTCACGTACTTTACCGTTTGCTCCATCACCGATTCACAGCCTGCCATCGCGGACACGGCAATGCTCAAACGCTCCTGTGGCAGTTCACGCATGAGATAAATAAAGCCCATGCCCTCCTCACCCAATAGATTTTCCTTGGGGACCTTCACGTCATTGAAAAACAGCTCTGAGGTGTCCTGTGCCTTCTGACCTAACTTATCGAGGTTACGGCCGCGCTCAAACCCGGGCATGTCGCGCTCGACAATCAAAATGCTGAACGCTTTTGCGCCGGCTTGCGGGTCGGGATCGGTTCTGCAAACCACCAACACGATATCGGCTTGCTGCCCGCAAGTTATGAAGGTTTTGGAGCCGTTTAGGAGATAGTGGTCTCCCATATCGACTGCAGAGGTCTTGATGCCCTGCAAATCTGAACCCGTGCCTGGCTCGGTCATTGCGATGGCAACAATGCAGTCACCAGAGATGCATCGGGGAAGATATTTCTGTTTTTGAGCCTCGTTTGCGACGTTAGTGAGATAAGGCGTCGTTACATCGTTGTGCAACGAGAAACCAATACCCGTCAGGCCCAAGCGACTGACTTCTTCCGCCACCACCATGTTATAGCGGAAATCCGCGCCAACACCGCCATACTCCTCTGAGGCACCCGGACAAAGCATTCCTTGCTCGCCAGCCTTATACCAAAAATTACGATCGATCTGGCCGTCTTTCTCCCATTGCACATGCTGCTCGTAGGCTTCGTCCATGAGGAACTTGCGAACCATATCCCTAAAAACATCGTGCTCTGAATCAAAAATGTGACGTGGAATCATGCCTTAAACCCTTATCGTTTTAATTGCTTGGCGCTCTTTTCTGCCCCCATAGGCACTGTATCCGAGCGGCTACGAGTCTAACGATATCAGCGACTGTCCACCACTATACCGCTAGCGGATGGGCTCAAAACTTAATCGCGTTTTTAAAGTGAGGAATTTTGATCGTGATGGAGTCCCACAAAGCGATTGAGTCGAGCCTCTATGGAGACCAGCTCTTACTAACTAAGGAGAAGATGGATGTAAAGACTCGCCCACTCGGTAAACGAACTAAGCTAGGTCCGTGGGTGTTTGCGCGCGTAAAAAGGAAGCGCCACAAGATAGGTCAGACTCAGCATTGTCAGTGTTTCCCAAGGGTAGATGAGAAGGCTTGCAATCAAGAGCGTGAAAATCGGAACCACCAAGAAACCGTAGCTCTGGGAGATCTTAAGCGACTTTAAGGATAAAGTCGGCACCTGCGAGACAGCGAGAAACCCGCAGCCAATGAGGTACATCGAGATCAGTGCTGGAGATTGGCTGACAAAGTCGAATTCCAGCAAATAAAGATAGACGGGCATTAAGGTAAGCAACGCCAAAACGGGTGCAGGAACGCCCTCAAACGTTTGCGCCGTCTCTGACTCCTCGCTCGCGTTAAAACGCGCTAGGCGATAGGCACAACATGCAGCTACCAGCATGATCGCAACCCATGTGAAGTCCACTCTCGTCGACTGATTAAACAGCGCGAGGTGGAGAATCAATCCAGGCGCAATGCCAAAATTAAAGAAATCAGCCAGGGAATCGAGTTCCTTACCGATACGCGAGGTGGAATTCAGAGCTCTTGCCAGCCTCCCGTCCAAGCCATCCATAATCATGGCTACTACCAAGGCGATTACAGCGAGATCGATGCGGGTGTCCAGAGCAAATCGAACCGCGGTAAGCCCTACGCAAACTGCCCCCAAGGTCATCATATTGGGGATGAGGTTGGCTAAACGGTCGCGCCCTCGTACTGGGCTTCCGTTAGGCTGGAGCTCAGAGCTCACTTTGAAACGCCAACCTGTGCAGACGACTCGTCTAGGTTTGCTAGTACCGTCTCGCCGGCAACCATGGTTTGTCCCAAACAAACCGCTGGTGCAACGTTCTCAGGCAGGTAGATATCAAGTCGACTACCAAATCGAATAAGACCAAACCGATCACCCGCTGTGAGGGTGTCGCCCTCCTCCACGAAGCAGACGATGCGACGCGCAATGAGACCTGCGATTTGGGTAATACCAATAGCAATGCCGTCTTCGCGTGTAATGGTGATCGAATTGCGTTCGTTGTGTTCCGAAGCTTTATCGAGCGACGCGTTCAAGAACTTGCCGTAGTGGTAAGTGACGTTCGTTACGGTACCGTCAATGCAAGCCCGATTAACGTGGCAGTTGAAGACGTTCATAAAGACAGAGACGCGTGTTAAAGGCTGATCGCCCAAGCCCATCTCCTGAGGTGGTGTCACTTCCTGAATGAGCGACACAACGCCATCTGCGGGGCAGATAACAAGATTATCTCCCTGAGGTACAATACGAACCGGATTGCGAAAAAAGTAGTAGCACCAGACAGTCAGTCCAACACCGATCCAAAAAAGCGCTTCTGAGAATAGTCCCAAAACTAACGCAATGGCGCCAAAGATAGCGACGAACTTTCGTCCCTCGGGGTGCATCGGAACGACCACCGCATCCATCATATTCATATTTTGCCCCATACCGCAGTTGCGATATCTACTGCTAAGTCAATTTGTGGTGCGCAAGTATAAGAGGTCTGAACCGACTGTCGAGTTTACTTTTTCATAAAGCACGCAGTGATTTAGTCAGAGCATACGCTGGCTACTGTCTCTGAGGGAGTAAGATGTTAGGGAGTTCGCCTTGTCTGGCAGCGCACAAAAGGCACAAGCGTTTGCCACCAGCCAACAAGCTTGGCCGAGGCGGAGTATCTCGGCCGAGCTCACTCTACGCTTCCTAGTTCCAGCCCTAGTCCGAGGGCCGAAATTCGAACGGGAAGCTAACCATTTTGTTAAGTGAATACGGGCGATATCGCTCCAAAAGCGATATCAGTATTGCTGCCGACTCTTCATCGAAAAAGCCGGCGTAGTTGGCGGGACGAAAGTGCATCTGGAATGCACGAACTGCTAGCTGAGATTGCTCATCCTCAATACCCGTAACGGTAACTTTGTAGCCGTATGCCAAGAGTAAGGCTTGTTGTTGCTCGATAGTTAGGGGGTACTGAACCAATGACTTTTTTAGCTCTTTCACTCGGTCCTCATCGAACCAGGCGCCAATCCCCGCATCGAAGAGTTGCTTCCAGGGGAATAATGGCCCGGGGTCGATCTTACGGGTGGGTGCAATATCAGCATGACCTACAATCGCTTCGGGGCGAATATCGGGGTGCTGCTCGAGTGTTTTTTTGAGCAGTCGCACAACCAGATCAATCTGCTCACTTCCAAAGGGCTGAAACGCGCAGGCAGTTGCAAACTCGGCGCTGTTTCCCAGAGTCGCAATGTCTTTATTGCAGCCAGACTGGTTAACGATCTCAATACCAATCGACTGATCGTTAAGACCTGTTTTACCCGCCCAATAGGATCTACCTGCGTGCCAGGCCCTGTCTGACGTTGATACCAGATGGTAAACGCGAAGGGTGTCACCAGAATAAGTTAAGTCACCAAACTGTGGGATGACGTAATGCGCGCTGACGCGCCGCTCTGTCTCTCCCGTTAATATCGCCATAGAGCGCTCAAAGTCCTCCGAGGTAAAATGAATGACTAAGTGATTAACACGTGAGTTGAAATTTTCAGAGGGCGCAGAAACGATAGGTACACCGCTACACGCAGTGATGAGCGAGCAGCCGAGCATTGTCAGTAACACGCTCTTTGTTTGAGAAATCGCCCCTTTCGCGAACCCATGCACAGGGCCAAACGGCTCAAATATCGTATTAAAGACTGCCATAACCCTTCATTATTGATTCACCTACACCACCTAGTGAGCAGTGTAAGTTCTTCGTCTCCGTCTTAATCGACACAAAACTGCAGGGCTTTACCCCATCGCTAGCCCATCGCAGGAACCACATTACCAAGCACATCTAGCCAACTCAAAATCAGCCTACGTTGTGTGACAAGTGATTTACAGCAGTTTGCCTTAGGTCGTCTCCAACGACTGAAACCAAACCGAGTCGCGTGCTGAC
>CBFIHK010000006.1:0-52034 GCA_965662305.1 Luminiphilus sp. | reverse complement strand
GGCCCATTACATTCCCTTATCGTTAACGCTTATCCGACAAGACATAGTACTACACTGCCAGCCGCCACTCAGCCCCGGGCTGCTATTGATATGCGCGCCTCATACACGCTTCTGGACGATCCAACGTTGTTCATGCCAGAGATTCTGGAAGCCGTAATTGTCGGTTATGATGCATCACAGTACACCGCCCTTTGGATGGGCCGAGGAAAAAGCATTGCAACAAAACCCCCGAGGCGCAACACGCCTGCACACGGACACCACCAAACTCAGCACCGTGTCAGAACACAAAAGTCGCATGCTCTGGGGTGGGGCGAGTCTACTGGTCTTGGCGTTACTCGGACAGCTTTTCCTCGGGGACGACACCACCGATGATCAGACCGTGGAGACGTCGCAGCCCGATCCGCTCGTTTTGGCAACGACACAGGTTGCCTGGGAGGCAATGAGCGAGGGGCAGAGACTGGTTCCACGCGAAGTACCACTCGATTGGGTCGACGTACCCGTCAGAAAAGGCGACAACCTCAGCCTGATTTTTGACCGCGCGGGTTTCTCAGACCGAGATGTATTCAATGTAACAACAAGCAAAACGGGCAAGGCACTGCGAAAGATTTTCCCAGGTCAGCTCATTGGTTTTGCAGCAGACGAAGACGCGCAATTAGTTGCCGTACGCCACATCGAGTCGCCGCTGAAGCAAACGGTTTACACGCGTGAAGATGGCCAGTTTTCGTCAGAAGTGATCACCCGAGAAACAGAGGTTCGTCAGCGGTCCGTAGCTCTCACCATCTCAAGCTCGCTATTTTTAGCCGGTGAGCGAGCCGGCCTCTCCGACGGCATCATTATGGAGCTTGCAGCTATCTTGGGTGGGGTCATCGACTTTGCGCTAGACCCACGCCGGGGTGACGAGATCATGATCTTGTTCGAGGAAAATTTCCTGGATGACGAGAAATATTCTGACGGCAATATTCTCGCAGCGTCGTTTAATAATAACGGTCGACTCGTGGAGGCGTTTCGGTTCACCGACAGCTATGGCGACGTGGGCTATTACGATTCAGAGGGGGTGAGCATGCGCAAGGCCTTTCTAAAAGCGCCGTTAGACTTCACACGCGTAAGTTCGAGCTTTAACCCAAATCGACTGCACCCAATCTACAAAACAAAACGCCCTCACCGTGGGACTGACTACGCGGCGCCACGTGGTACACCGGTTTACGCTGCAGGCGACGGTCGCATTATCGAAGCCGGGTACAGCCGCGCCAATGGTAACTACATATTCATCCAACACGGTGAAGCTTATAAAACCCATTACTTGCACTTAAACAAGAAGCGAGTGGCCAAAGGCAGTCGGGTAAAGCAAGGCCAAGTCATAGGAACCGTCGGCTCAACTGGGGCAGCGACAGGGCCGCACCTGCACTATGAGTTTTTGGTAAACGGTGTTCACCGAAATCCGCGCACCGTGCACAAAATACTGCCAAAAGCACGGTCGCTCCCTGACACCGAACTTGCCGCTTTCCAAAAAGCCATAATGCAACCCGTTCAGCAACTCGCTGCACTTAAAGTCAGCGGTGCTGAGACAGGCACTGAAACAGGTGCTGAATGAGCTACGGTGCTAAACCAACGCAGGTGACGAGTGAGCGGCGCTGATCTATTAATTGGCCTCATGTCCGGCACAAGTGCCGATGCGGTTGATGCAACGCTAGTGAGCTTTGACGACACGAGTGGCGTTAACACCATAGCGAGCCACTCACTCCCTATGCCCGAGGACTTAAGAAGACGCATTGTCGCGCTTCAGACTCGAGCATCTCACGACGTTTTTGATGTTTGCGAGCTCGATGTCGAACTCGCTGACCTGTATGCCGCCGCTGTATCTGAACTCCTCGCTAAAACTGAGCACGAAGCAACTGATATCACTGCGGTGGGCAATCACGGACAAACGCTTCTTCATTTTCCAAACAGCAAAACCGCCTTCACCCTCCAAATTGGCGATAACCACCGTTTGGCGGAGCTAAGCGGGATTAGGGTCGTGGGTGATTTTCGACGCCGCGATATCGCCGCAGGTGGTCAAGCTGCGCCACTCATTCCTGCCTTTCACAAGACCTTAGTGCCTGACGCTGAGTCAGTAGCTTTCCTCAACATTGGGGGCATCGCGAATATCAGCTGTGTCGACAAAGGCAGGGTCTCGGGCTTTGATACAGGGCCAGGCAATACCTTGATGGACGCGTGGATTCATAAACACAAAAGCCTCAACTTCGACCGAAACGGGGCCTGGGCGCGCGAGGGCTCGGTGAATGCACAGCTACTCGCCGCTATGCAGGAGGACGCCTACTTCAAAAAGTCGGCACCCAAGAGTACTGGCCAGGATTATTTCAATTTGGCATGGCTAGACCAGCTCTTGACGGCTGATATTGCGCCTGAGGATGTGCAACGCACGCTGCTTGAGCTAACGGCAACTACTGCCAGTGAAGCGATTAGCCTCAACGGATGCACATCCGTTTTTACCTTTGGTGGCGGCAGACACAACACCCTTCTGATGGAGCGCCTGCAAACTTTGTTGGGGGTTGTATCTGTCGAACCGACAGACAGGTTAGGCGTTGACCCTGACTACATGGAAGCAACAGCCTTTGCCTGGCTTGCCAAGCAATGTCTCGCAGGACAGCCCGGAAACGAACCCAATGTCACCGGTGCGCGCGGCGAGCGTGTGCTAGGCGTTATTTTTCCTGCTTGAATGACTGCTCGAGCCCCGCGTTTATCTCGCTTGAAACGAGTGAGCTAGCAAACTCGGAGTCGATGACTAACAACCGGCTACCAACCCACTCGGAATGGCGGTCTGAGCTTAATCCGACCGCCCTGAGATCCGAACCGAGATCGATTTGAAACCATGATTAGGGATCTCGATTAACGGTTTTTATTGAGGCGCGAGATTGCGCCGGTAGATTTAGGGTCTAAATTGAAAAAGACGCGCCACAGCCACAGGTGGTGGTTGCATTGGGGTTATTAACGACGAACTTCGAACCCTCGAGCCCCTCGACGTAGTCAATCTCCGAGCCCATGAGATACTGGTAACTCATCGCATCGATCAGTGCTGCCACGCCCTCGCGCTCGATAACCCAATCATCCTCGGCCGTGTTATCGTCGAATGTGAATCCATACTGAAAACCCGAACAACCACCGCCCGTTATATAGACCCGAAAGCGAAGCGACGGGTTTTCTTCTTCAGCAATCAACACCTGCAGCTTGTTAACCGCATTGTCAGAGAGACGAATTTCAGTGGGGTCAAATCCTGCAACGACCGACATAGCTACTCCAAACTTAGGCTTTATCAACCGATGGCGTCGACGTTACCGAGCTGATTGGCTCGACCTTAGCCGACGCGGTTGAGTGCTTAAGGTTTCCATCGATTTTACTGCCCATCGACATTTCAATAAGGTTATAGAAGACATCGCCAGAGACCACCGCGCCTTTGGTGAGCTCCAAGTTCTCAGCGCTGTAGATATTGCCCTTAACAGAGCCGCTTATCGACGCAGATGGCACACGAATCTCACCCTCGACAGAACCGCCTGAAACAACTCTCAAAAGTGCAGAGGCACCGGGCTCAGCACTGACTGAGCCAATGATCTTTCCCTCGACGTCAAGGTTGCCTGAAAAGCTAATATCGCCTGTCACTGTCGTTCCCGCCGAAATCAGCGTGGTGTTACCACTTGCAGCACTCGGCATTTGCGATTGCTTGTTTCTCATTTCCCTAACCTCTTGTTCTGCTCTTTTTGGTTTTCCGCCAAAATCTATAACTGCTAGCTATAACTGCTAGCGGCGTGTGACTGCTACCTGTCTTTCACTGTTAACCGTCTGCAACGGCACACTGCCTGTAACCGCTAACTATACCTACCCGCTTTTTAACACATCGCGTTCAATGGCACATACATGCGCCCTTTCTTACGCTTTTTCAAGCTTTTAACCCACTTACGATCGCACTTTTGAACGCTGTGTACGTACTTGTGGCTAGGCGCTTACATTCAGGCGCTACCCAGTCAGGTTATTCAAGCACTGTCCGCTGCCATCTCCCGCCATGCAAATCGTTGCTCATAGCTTCGCTTACGTGGCTTCGACAGCTGCACAGCAAAGCGCAGCTCAGCAGCAACAAAACCCTCGGGCACTTTTATGATGCCGGATATCCGCTGAAAATATTTAAACCCAATCGTGTGGTCAGGCGTGGATGAGTAAGTAGCATCCAGAGCGCGTCCTTCCGAATCGATGAGCTCCACTCTCATTTCGCCCTTGTAGGACTGAGTTCCCGGCGCGAGGCGCTGAACCACCGCACGATACTCTAACTCGCGCAAATCGGGTCGCCAGCTTATATCAGGGTCTCTAACCTTGACCGAACTAACATCCTCAGAAGAGGACATGATGTCCCGGTAGAAGACCAACTCTCTCTCTAACTCGCTGACTTTACGCTCTTCACCCGCGAGTTCTTCGCGTAACCGACTCAGGGTCTCTGACTCTACCGACAGACGCGTCTCCAACTTCGAGATACGCGCCTTGAGACCCGCCTCATCGAGCACCAGTGGCACGCGATCATCAAAACCATTTTGATAGCCGAGGTAATAGATAGCGACAAGCGCTATCGCTGCAAACGAGAAGACGGTAACTCGAAGCCGACGCTGTCGAACAACATTGACCCGCTTAACAACAGTTTTGATGTCGGCCTGAGACATATTTCTAGGGTAGTACCGCCGGGCTTTCGAGCCCCATTGCCTCGTCGAAGCCATGCATCAGGTTCATCGCTTGAATTGCCTGACCGGAAGCGCCCTTCACTAAGTTATCAATCGCTACGGTGACTACCACAGTGTCGCCCTCTGGTTGCGTTACATCGATTTCGCAGCGATTGGTCCCGGCAACGTGCCGCGTCTCCGGCTCGTAGTTGCCATCGGTAAGCACCACAAAGGGTTCATCGTAGTAACAGTCTTGAAAAATACCGCGTAAATCCGCTGAGGTATTGGTCAATTTAGCGAACAGCGTTGCGTGAATGCCGCGCACCATGGGTGCCAAATGAGGAACGAACGTTAATTTGACCTCAGCACCAGCCATTTGAGAGAGACCCTGCTCCATTTCTGGCAAGTGACGATGACCGGAGACCCCGTAGGACTTCATCGACTCAGTCGCCTCAGTTAGGAGCAAGTTGATCTTAGCGCTGCGCCCGGCACCACTGGTTCCCGATGCACACGAGGCGATCAAACTCGCTTGATCGATAATGCCTGCTCGCAGAAGTGGCATGAAGCCGAGTTGTACGGCCGTTGGGTAGCAGCCAGGACAGGCTACCAACTGGGCGGTGCGCAAAGCTTCACGATTCAACTCCGGCAAACCGTAGACCGCCTGCTTAACGAGGTCAGGGGCAACGTGTTCAACACCGTACCAGGATTCCCACTGCTGAATGTTTTCGAGCCGAAAGTCCGCTGACAGGTCAATGACCTTTTTGCCCTTTTGGATAAGCGCGGGAACCGTATTCATCGCCACGGCATGAGGTGTTGCAAAAAACACGAGATCGCAGTCGTCGAAATCCGCTTTAGCAGGATCCTCGAATGCTAAGTCGATAGTGCCATGGAGATTAGGGAAGAGGCGATCCACGCGCACACCTGCCTCAGTGCGAGACGTCAAACGCGTAATTTCAACCTCTGGATGCGCCAGCAGTAATCGAATGAGTTCGACGCCGGCGTAGCCCGTTGCTCCTACAATGCCAACTTTAATCATTTCATGCCTAAGATCTGATATTGTGCGCCTAGTTTACTTGCTGTTCGATTCGAAACCAGCACGGAGTTACCAATGCTTTGGATTCAAGGACTGCATGTGGTGTTTGTGGTGACCTGGTTCGCGGGACTTTTTTACCTCCCACGGATTTTCGTCTACTACGCACAGGCAGAGGACGACACAACAAAGACGACGCTCGCCGTGATGGCGCGCAAGCTCTATAAATTTGTGACGCCACTAATGATGCTCGCAGTGGCCTTGGGCCTGTGGCGGCTCAGTTTTGCACTTGACTACTACCTGAGCAGCCTTTGGATGCAATTGAAGCTCGCAGGCGTTGTCTGCTTGCTGATCTACCACGTCCAATGCGGACGCTACGTGAAGCGGATTAATGGTGGTGATAACAGCAAGAGCCACGTTTTTTATCGTTTTTTCAACGAGGTGCCGGTGCTTTTTCTATTCGCCATCGTGCTGCTGGTCTACATCAGACCGGGTTGAAAAGTAAGTAACCAAAACCAATATAAGAAAACGACAACAAGTCGGGGGAAGATGGTCAATGACCAAGTCAGAAGCGCTATTTGAGCGTGCACAAACTCACATTCCAGGCGGCGTTAACTCGCCGGTAAGAGCCTTCAAAGCAGTAGGCGGGACACCACGCTTTATGGAGCGATCTGACGGCGCCTATATTTTCGACGCCGATGGCAATCAATATATCGATTACGTCTTGTCGTGGGGTCCCATGATTATGGGACACAACCATCAGCGCGTGCGGGACGCCGTGGTAAAAACCGCGCAGGACGGCCTTAGCTTCGGCTGTCCGACCGAGATTGAGATCGAGCTTGCTGAACGCCTTTGCAGCCTTGTGCCCAGCCTTGAGCAAGTGCGAATGACCAGCTCAGGTACTGAGGCAACCATGAGTGCAATCCGGCTCGCTCGTGGTGCAACAGGTCGGGACAAGATCATCAAGTTTGAAGGCTGTTACCACGGCCACTCTGACTCACTTTTGATTAAGGCCGGGTCTGGCGCGCTGACGTTTGGCGTCCCAAGCTCCCCTGGCGTACCCGATGTGCTAGCCCAGCACACCGTGACTCTCCCCTTTAACGACCTCGATGCGTTAAAAGCCGCGTTTGATGAGCTCGGCGGTGAAATTGCCTGCGTCATCACCGAGCCCGTCACCGGCAACATGAACTGTATCTTGCCCGAACCAGGCTATTTAGAGGGCATGCGAGAACTATGCACCCAGCATGGCGCGATTCTAATTTTCGATGAAGTCATGACGGGCTTCCGCTTCGGAACGCACTGCGCCCAGGGCCATCTTGGCATCGACCCCGACCTTACTTGTCTTGGTAAAGTGATCGGCGGCGGCATGCCTGTCGGCGCGTTTGGTGGCAAGAAAGAGATCATGGCGCACATCTCGCCGCTCGGGCCGGTGTACCAGGCAGGTACATTGTCCGGTAATCCGGTAGCGATGGCGTCAGGGCTGGCGACCCTGGATATCATCTCGGAGCCCGGCTTCTACGATGACTTATTCCGCCACACCACTGAGCTGTGTGAAGGCATGCAAGCGGTTGCCGACGAGGCAGGAATACCGTTTACAACAAACCACCTAGGCAGCATGTTTGGCTTCTTCTTCACGGAAGACAAGAGAGTAACGCAATATCCACAAGTCATTGGCGCCAACGTGGAGCGATTTAATAAGTTCTTCCATCTCATGTTGAATGAAGGCGTTTATCTGGCACCTGCCTCGTTTGAGGCGGGGTTCATGTCGTCAGCGCACACCGATGGTGATATTTCAGACACCATCGAAGCAGCGCGACGCGCATTCAAAGCGTTGTAGGAGGAACTTTATGAGCACGCCAAGAGGTCCTTTTCCATTCACACGAATGCGCCGCTTGCGCGCTACTTCGTTTGCACGAGCCCTGACCGCAGAAAACGCGTTGTCACCGAGCGACTTTATTTACCCCATGTTTGTACTCGAGGGTGAGGGGCAACGAGAAGCCGTGCCTTCGATGCCAGGCGTCGAAAGATTGAGTATCGATCTACTCACTGAGCGCGCACGTGAAGCCTTTGAGCTCGGCATTCCGGCCATTGCCCTGTTCCCCGTCGTGGGAGAGGCCAAGAAATCGCTAGATGCGGCTGAAGCCTATTCGCCCGACGGCCTGGTTCAGCGCACAGTTAAAGCACTAAAAGCCGCCTTGCCAGAGCTTGGGGTTATCACGGACGTTGCTCTGGATCCTTACACCACGCACGGTCAAGACGGCATCATTGATGACAGCGGTTATGTGCTGAACGACATCACCAAGGAAGCCTTGGTTAAGCAGGCGGTGAGTCACGCAGAAGCAGGTGCTGATGTCGTTGCTCCGTCGGACATGATGGACGGCCGTATCGGTGCCATAAGAGAAGCGCTCGAGGCGGGTGGGCACGTCAATACCTTGATTCTGTCCTACGCCGCGAAATTTGCCTCGGTCTACTACGGCCCCTTCCGGGATGCAGTCGGCTCGGCTGGCAACCTGAAAGGCGGAGACAAGAAGACCTACCAAATGGATCCCGCTAACAGCGACGAGGCAATCCATGAGGTTTCGCTCGATTTGGGTGAAGGCGCGGATATGGTCATGATCAAGCCAGGCATGCCCTATCTCGATATTGTTCGGCGCGTGAAATCCGAACTGCAGGTGCCTACCTTTGCCTACCAAGTGTCCGGCGAATATGCGATGCATCAGGCAGCGTTTGAAAAAGGCTGGCTGTCGCGCGACGCTGTCATCCTAGAAAGCCTGCTTTCATTCAAACGCGCGGGAGCTGACGGCATCTTGACCTACTTTGCCATCGACGCAGCGCGCTTACTTGCTGGGAAATGATTGCTCGCCGAGAAATGATTGGCTCAGACGCGAACAACAACTCGATTTTTTATCGAGGTCTGAGCTTCGCGTTCACAGTATTCATCAGCAGTTTCCTTCCCGCCCATACCCATGCTTGCGAATGCCTCTGGGAAGGCAGTTTCACCGAAGTAGCCGCGAATGCGGACCTGGTCGTGTTGGGAAGTGCGAGCGATCCAAGGGGCAACGCTCTCGACATCTCAGTTGATGTCACACTCTCAGGTCCAGATTGGATCGAGGCTCCGCGCGTCTGGTTAAAAACCGGGAAATACTGTCGTCCAGAGGTCAGTGAATTTGAGGCGGGTGAGCGCTACATTCTCGCACTGAA
This sequence comes from Luminiphilus sp., assembly GCA_965662305.1. GTDB lineage: Bacteria > Pseudomonadota > Gammaproteobacteria > Pseudomonadales > Halieaceae > Luminiphilus. The sequence goes on along the minus strand of CBFIHK010000006.1, from coordinate 43,106 downwards.
GAAAATTAAAGAAATACCCGACGATGGATTCAACCCCTCTACGCCCAATGTCAGCTTTGGTCGAATCGGTGATTACGAGCTTTCGAGTTGCGGTGGGTATTGGCTGACAGTTAGAGGACTCCGTGCCTCGGGCAATCTCGTACCCGGTATGCCACGCTATGCACACAACCCAAAAATGTCACCGGTACACGTTGGCCACGTCATCGCCTATCTGAAAGGCAACGCATCCGTCGAATCGCTCGCTGAGGCGGCGCGGCTCGATCCAGAGCTAGAGGCGCTCAAAAAAGACTCAAGAAGCTTTATCAGAGGCTTTGGCGACATCGACGGGGACTCTTGAGCCCTGATGGCTTTGTCGGCTGATTACTGGTTGTGAAACAGGGCAATCCCAGAGAACAGAAAGGAGAAAACAGAGCGCCTAGGCGCGCTCTACCTTGGCTGAGTCACTCTTTCGGTTACCAACGATCTCGAGCAATTCATCGATCATCATGAGCGATAAACCCCAAATTAGATAGCCGTTGTAGGTAAACGCATCGGACTCCAGAATCTCGCCTCGCCAATCCCATTGGTGACGACCTCGGTTATCGTCCTCTAAGAGGAAGTGCAGAGGTATCCACACCGTTGCCGCCACTTCATGATTCAGCGTCAACTTGGGGAGCGACTTCACCTCAAAAACGAACGGCGCGACTAGCATCTCCGGTCTGTCTGCTCGCCAACCCGTATTCACATCGGATAGTTGACAGACAAACCGCGCATGATCCTCGAGATCAAAACCGATCTCCTCAAGCGTTTCTCGCTTCGCGCAGGCTTCGTCAGAGACGTCAGTGTCATCTTTACGCCCTCCAGGGAACCCCATATGACCAGACCAAGGGTCACCTTCTCGAACCGCACGCTGAATCATCAATATTTCGGGGCCCGCTGATCCATCGCGTAAACCAATAACAACGGCCGCACGCTTCGAGGGCAGCGGCGCGGGTGGCGCGGCTACCTGCGCTAATCGGTCTATGGATTCTTGAAAGGTTGGAAACACAACAAACTCCTAATAGTTGCCAGTGTACACAATGTGGCTGGGAGAGTTTCGTGCGCTATCGTCATTTTGGCCGACATATCTTCTGCTTACAATCGCGACAAGCACGTGAACAAGCGGTGAGGCCATGCGATAATTGCGATCTCTTAAACACAGGCAGGTCCGCTACTTTATGTCTCACTTTGTTTACGCCATTGGCGCAGCGCTGGTTGATACCGAGATTGACGTTAGCGACAGCGATCTCGCCCAATTGGGCATCGAGAAAGGCATGATGACGCTGGTAGATGAGGCACGCCAAAGTGAGATCAAAACACATCTCGCAAAGCCGCTGAAAACAGCGAACCATGCCTGCGGCGGCTCAGCGGGAAATAGTGTTATCGCCGCCGCCCAGTTCGGCGCACCGACCTACATGAGTTGCCTTGTTTCGAACGATGATGACGGGGAGATCTATATTTCGGACCTCGAGGCATCGGGTGTCTCTCATGGCTTTCAGCAAGAGCGTCGCGCCGGTACAACGGGCAAATGTCTTGTGCTGATCACGCCGGACGCTGAGCGCAGCATGAACACCTTCTTAGGTGTGTCGGAAACTCTCTCGATCACAGAGGTGAACGAGGACGCCATTGCGAATTCACATTGGGTCTACCTCGAAGGCTACCTGGTGACATCGCCAACAGGGCATGCTGCCGCACTCAAAACTCGAGACGTTGCGCGAGCCAGTGGCGCAAAAGTGGCGGTGAGTTTCTCAGATCCCGGTATGGTCACGTTTTTCCGTGACAATATGAACCAGATTATCGACGGCGGTGTCGACTTTGTCTTCTGTAACGAAATTGAAGCGCTGGGCTGGGCGGAAACTGAAAGCTTGAAAGCAGCAGCGAGTAAACTAAAACGCATTACCAAGAGCTTTGTAATCACTCGCGGTGGTGACGGTGCTATTTTATTCGATGGTGAGACAACCCACGAGATCGCCGCTGAAAAGGTAGATGCTGTAAACACCAACGGCGCCGGGGATATGTTCGCGGGCGCCTTTTTCTACTCGCTATGGCGGGGTAGCGATATGCGCAGTGCTTGTGAGTTTGCCTCAAAGGCAGCGGCAGCGGTTGTTTGCCAGCCAGGCCCACGATTAAGCTTAAACGATAGTCAGGAACTCAAAAATTCGCACTTCGAAGCCTGAAGTGGAAGGAAACTACAAATGAGCGATCTAGAAATAAAACCCGAAGTTAAGAGCGATCCGCTCTATCAGATGCTTCGCCATGAGGATGTCGATAGTTTTAACAATAGTCGCGATACGCTCGATACCAGCCAGCTGTCTGGCGGCGACTATCGGGGACGTGATCTCCGCAAAATGAATGCGCGCGGCCTCGATTTCTCCAGCGCCTACTTTAGAAATTGCGATTTATCCGGTATCGACTTCCGTGAAACCAATCTCGAAGGTGCGAGCCTGCTCGATGCCAAGGTCTCGGGCGTTTATTTCCCGGATGAGCTGAGTGCTGCGGAGATTAGACTCTCGCTCGATCACGGTACGCGTCTTCGCTACCACAAATAGGTACTCGTTATGCAGCTAGGTCGGCCTCAGGCACTCCTTGCGTCACTGTTTGTTCTGGTGCTTGCAACGCTCTCATTCTCTTCGCAGGCGCAAAGCCCTCTCTCGGCCTACACACAGCAGCAAACCGAATTTCTCCCTGTTGATGAGGCGTATGAACTCAGTGTTATTGGTGACGGCGAGCAGCAAGCGTTGCTGCAATGGCTCATAGCGCCTGATTACTATCTATACCGCCACGCGTTTGATGCAAAAGCGCGCACCACCACAGGCGATGTAGAGCTAACGCTCGTTGTACCTGATGGCCTTGCGAAGACCGACGAATTCTTTGGTGATGTGGAGGTCTATTACGGCTCAGTGGACGCCAGCATTCAGCTTGCTAAAACCGCTGAACTCATCGAGTTATCGATCACCTATCAAGGCTGCGCCGACGCAGGGCTGTGTTATCCGCCTGAGACAAAAACCTTTCTTTGGCATACAGAGTCAGGCGACGTTCAGAAAGGCAAGCTTGATTCCAGCACCTTGAAGACCGGTAATTCGGATACCAATAGGCAAGAAGAATTTGGCTTGATCGCAGCCCTTGTATTTGCGCTCTTGGGCGGGATGATTCTAAATATCATGCCCTGCGTTTTCCCAATCCTATCTTTAAAAGCGCTCAGCTTTACGCGAGGCGATGCCCAGAGTCATCGCCGCTCTAGCTTGGTTTATGCGGCAGGTGTTGTTGTGAGTTTCGTTGGTATTGCAGCGGTGCTAATTGCAATTCAGCAAACCGGCAAACTCATCGGCTGGGGTTTCCAGCTGCAAAATACGGGGTTCGTTATAGGACTCGCTTACTTATTTACATTGATGGGACTAAGCCTCAACGGCCTCCTTCACTTTGGCACCTCGATGATGAATGTCGGGCAGTCCCTAACCGAAAAGGATGGCGACGCCGGGAGTTTCTTTACCGGAGTCCTAGCTGTTGTCGTTGCAAGCCCATGCACCGCACCCTTCATGGGGAGTGCCTTGGGCTACGCACTAACACAACCGATTTACATCACGCTGCTCGTTTTTGCATCTCTAGGCCTTGGCATGGCGCTACCAATGGTCATTCTGAGTTACAGCAATGCCGCCGTAAAAATCCTTCCCAAGCCCGGCCCGTGGATGGATATAGCGAAGAACGTATTGGCATTCCCGCTTTATTTAACTTCTGTTTGGTTGCTGTGGGTTGCGGGAAACCAGTCGGGTGTTAACACCATGGCACTGGCACTTTCTGGCCTCGTTTTGCTGGCTATGGCGGCCTACTTATATGGCGAGAGCACTGTTAGAAAGGCGATTAGCACCCTTCTCCTAATTGCCGCCGTGGCGCTTGCTGTCCCTCAAGGTGACAGTAACCAACGCAGCTCTGGCTCGCGCTCACTGGCAGACGGGCAAATCGCATGGTCCGCGTCAACACTCGCCTCTTACCGCGAGGCTGGGAAGCCCATCTTCGTAGATGTAACTGCTGACTGGTGTATTACCTGTCTCGCTAATGAGGCTGCTGTGCTCTTTTCGCCCGAAATTGAGGGTGCGTTTCAAACGGCCAATATCCCCTACATGATTGCGGATTGGACCGACTACGACGCTGACATCGGCGAGTTTGTAAAATCTCATGGGCGTAGTGGCATCCCGTTGTATGTCATGTACCCCAGCGGCGTAGGCAGCCAACCAGTGATCCTTCCGCAGCTCTTAACGCGAGATATTGTTCTTTCAGCCATTGAAAACGCCCGGTAACTACCCCAGATAGGCATCATGAAGACGTCAAAATTTGTAACGCTCAAAGCACTCGCCCTACTCGCATTTGGCCTAAGCACTAGCATGAACGGGCTCGCAGGCGACTTAGTTGTCGCCGAGGCTTGGGCACGCGAGACACCACCGGGAAAGAGCATGACGGCAGCCTACGGTCGGTTGCAGAACTCCGGAGACGAGGCACTGGTTGTTACAGGCGTGAGTGCTGAAGTCGCGGCTCACAGCTCACTCCATGAAACGCGGATCGAGCGCGATCGCTCAACAATGCGTCCCGTATCCAACTTGACCATCGCGCCAGGCGAGGAGGTCGAACTCGCACCAGGCGGCATGCACATCATGTTGATGAAGTTGGATGCACCGCTTGTTGAAGGAGAATCGATCGACATCTGCTTTAAGCTAGAGAACAATGAAGATATGTGTAGCGCCTTTCCAATCGCAAAGCGAAAGACGATGGGCCACAAACACTAGAGAACGGGCACTGAACTAGGGTATCGGTTGAGGCCAATACGCGGGACGCGTTTCGTCATCGAACGCGACCCATAAGGCGACTAAGTAAATGACAATGAAAGAACGGGTAGCGGCGCTCAAAGCAAGATTAACCAGCTTGCTTCCCTCGAGCGAATCGCTCGGCTTGATTCAGAGCCGCGGTGGACGACGTGCTGTTCTCGCTGTTCTTGGCTCTTATGCGTTGCTCATTTTGGGCTTGTGTATCTATTGGAGCAATCCGCCTAAGTCTTTTGATGTCGTACAAAACCGTGCTGCCTATCTGAATAGTGCCGATCAGTCAGTTACAGGTGCAGCGACGACCGCCGCACTGCTGGAAGTCACGCGCCTGCTGTTAGAGAAAAACGGCGGCTACACGAGTAATGACATAGCGCCTCCGGGAAGCCTTTTGGATAACATGCCTAACTGGGAATATGGCGCGCTTATCCAGTCTCGAGATCTTGCCCGAGCACTGCGAGAGGTCCTGAGTCGTTCGCAGTCGCAGTCACAGGAAGACGTCGACTTAACCCTCGCCGAGCCACGGATCAACTTTCAAAATTCGAGCTGGGCGCTCCCCGCGACGGAATCAGAATACAGAGATGCGCGACGCTACCTGAAGGCTTATCTCAATCGGCTACCTGCTGAAGGCGAGGACAGCGCACAATTTTATGCACGCGCCGATAACTTGAGCTATTGGCTTGGGATCGTTGAAAAGCGACTGGGCAGTCTCTCGCAGCGCTTATCTGCAAGTGTGGGCCAGAAACGAATTAATACCGATCTTGCAGGCGACAGCGCTGCTCGGCAGTCAACCTCATCCACGTCGGAAGTGCTTGTTAAAACACCGTGGGATGAGATCGATGATGTTTATTACGAGTCACGCGGTGCAGCCTTCGCGCTGATTCACTTCCTTAAGGCAGCAGAAGTGGACTTTGCCAATGTGCTTGAGAAGAAAAACGCGGCAGTGAGCTTGCGCCAAATCATCCGTGAACTAGAAGCCACCCAGCAAACCGTGTGGAGTCCCGTGATCCTTAATGGCTCGGGATTTGGCATCTGGGCAAACCACTCGCTGGTTCTGGCGAGCTACCTATCACGCGCCAATGCGGCGCTGATTGACCTACGCGAACTCCTGGCTCAAGGCTAGTCCGCTTTTTGTCCCGTCAGTAAAACCCATCCGTCTCGCGTTTCACTGATCTCAAGATTCACAGATGCATAGCGCTCGATCAGCTCTGGCGCTTGCTCGGACAACACCCCTGTCAGCATAAGCTTGCCGCCGGGCTTCATTAACCCAAGGAGCTCATCTGCGAGGACAAGCAAAGGACCAGCGAGAATATTGGCCACTACGAGATCTGACTGATTCGCCAAGGCGCCGATGGCTGTATCACCGGGTAACACAACCTCGATCGAGCCCGCCTCGATATTATTTCGCTCAGCATTGTCGCGAGTTGCGGTGATTGCCTGCGGATCGTTGTCGACACCCAAGGCGAAATTAGCACCTAACCGCAGCGCAGCAATGGCTAAAATGCCGGAACCACATCCGAAGTCGACAACCTTCTCTCCGCCGGCGATCGCATTGTCGAGTGCAGACAAACACATAGCCGTCGTTGCATGCGTGCCTGTGCCGAAGGCTAAGCCCGGATCAAGAAATACATTGATAGCAGCGCTGTCAGGTGGGTCCGTCCAGCTAGGGCAGATCCACAACCTAGGCCCCATTTGGATCGGAGAAAACTCATCCATCCAAACACGCTCCCAGGCACGGTCAGGAAGCGCAGTGATATCGCTTCTTGAGTTTTCAGCAAGCAACTCTCTGGGGAGCGCCGCTCTAATGGGCTCGAGATCGAAGTCACCAGCGAACAGTGCCGTGACCTTCACATTTTGCCAAACGGGGGTTTCACCGGGTCCGGGCTCAAGTAGGGGCTCGTCAGCGTTATCCTCCAGCGACACCGCGAGAGCACCTTGAGCAAAGAACCAATCTTCGAGTAATTCGACGCGGTCAGAGTGGGTTTCTAAAACCCACTCTTGCCAGTCATCTGAACTCAATGCTCGTGTTCCAGCTTACTCTCGAGATAGTGAATACTCACTCCACCCGCTACAAACGAAGGGTCTACGACGAGCTCTCGATGCAGTGCTGAGTTTGTGCGAATACCTTCAACCACAAATTCGTCGAGCGCCTGACGCATTTTCTTAAGTGCAATTTCTCGATCATCGCCGTGGGTAATCAGCTTACCGATCAGACTGTCGTAATGTGGCGGTACTTGATACCCGCTGTAGATATGTGAATCGACACGAACACCGTGGCCACCCGGCGCATGGAAGGTCTTGATAAGCCCGGGTGAAGGCATGAAGGTTCTGGGGTCTTCCGCATTGATACGACACTCAATGGCATGACCATTGAAAGCGATGTCGCTCTGCTTGATCGAGAGCTTCTCTCCACCTGCAATCAATAGCTGCTCTTTCACAATATCGATGCCAGTAATCATCTCTGTAACAGGATGCTCAACCTGGACCCGGGTATTCATCTCAATAAAGAAGAATCGTCCGTCTTCATAAAGAAATTCGAATGTTCCTGCACCGGTGTAACCCATATCGATGCAAGCCTGAACACAGGCTGTACCCACTTCCTCACGGACGTCGTCGGGAATACCGGGCGCTGGCGCCTCTTCGATAATTTTTTGGTGGCGACGCTGTAGCGAGCAGTCACGATCACCCAAATGCACTGCATTGCCTTGACCGTCAGCGAGCACCTGAATCTCAACGTGTCGTGGCCGCTGGAGAAACTTCTCCATGTACACAACGGGTGAGCCAAACGCTGCCGCCGCCTCGGATTGCGTAACCTCGATCGAAGAGAGAAGTACCTCCTCATTGTGGACAACGCGCATGCCGCGACCACCGCCACCTGCGGCTGCTTTTACGATGACGGGGTAGCCGATTTCGCGTGCGATGCGCAGGACTTCATCGGGGTCATCAGGCAGTGCGCCGTCCGATCCCGGCACTGTGGGCACGCCCGACTTTCGCATCTGGTGCTTAGCGGAGACCTTGTCGCCCATTAAACGGATCGTCTCGGAACGCGGTCCAATAAACTTGAAACCACTGCGCTCCACTTGCTCGGCAAAGTCTGCGTTTTCCGATAAGAACCCGTATCCGGGATGAATACCGTCAGCACCTGTTACCTGAGCCGCACTAAGTATTGCCGGCGCTTGTAAGTAGCTTTGAGTTGACGGCGCGGGGCCAATACAAACTGCTTCATCCGCCAAGCGAACATGCTTCAGTGTGCTGTCTGCCGTTGAGTGAACCGCCACCGTAGGAATGTCTAACTCCCTACAAGCTCGCAGAATGCGCAGCGCGATCTCACCGCGGTTGGCAATGAGTACCTTTTCCAACATGGGTATGTGTCCTCGCCTAGTGGCGCTTATGCAATTGTGATGAGTGGCTGGTCGAACTCTACCGGCTCACCGTTCTCGGCGTGGATGGCTGTAACTGTGCCCGCGCGATCGGCCTCGATCTGGTTCATCATCTTCATCGCTTCGACAATGCATAGGACATCACCCGCACGAACGCTCTGTCCGACTTCGACAAACGAGGGCGCTTCTGGGCTTGGAGAACGATAGAAGGTTCCTACCATTGGCGATTTAACGGCGTTATCCGTATCGACAGTGGGCGCAGCAGGGGCTGGCGCCAGAGCAGGCGCCGTAGGGGCTGGAATGGCTGGCGCCGCAGGAACAGGCGCGGCTGCCATGGCAATTGGGGCAGCCGTATTACGGCTGATGCGAACAGATTCTTCACCCTCTTTGATCTCAATTTCGTCGACGCTAGACGCCTCGAGTAGCTCGATTAATTTTTTTACTTTACGAATATCCATAAGGTCACCTTTACAATCTCTTGTTATTACTCGTTTCAGTGATTTCGGTTCAATAAAAATTGCAATGCGTGGTCATAACCGGCACTTCCGAGGCCACATATGACACCCATTGCCAAATCAGAAAAAAAACTGTGGTGCCGGAAAGGCTCCCGCGCGTAAACGTTGGACAGATGAACCTCGACAAATGGGATGGCAACACCAGCGAGCGCATCCCTTAAGGAAACGCTCGTATGGGTCAGCCCTGCAGGATTAATAATAATCGCCTGTGTCTGTTCGAGTCTTGCCGCATGAATCGCATCGATCAGTTCGCCCTCAACATTACTTTGAAACGCACTCAAAGTTCGACCTGCGCTCGCCGCAGCTTGCTCAAGCCGCGTATTGATCGAGGGCAAGTCTTCTCTGCCGTAGGTATCAGGCTCACGCGTACCCAATAGATTGAGGTTGGGTCCGTGTAACACGAGTATGTCGGCCATATCGACCACACCTATTTCCCAGAAAGAACCCTCGAGTCTCCAACAGCAGGCGAACACTGTCCACTGATTTCGGCACTACGCGACTAATCTGTGCGTTTTTACCGAAGTTATCGACTTTTCGATATTTTTCGTCGAAAGCCTAACGTTAATACAACTGCGGAGAGGGTTAATACTACCCACCTACCAGACTTCACCCTTGGGGTAGGCTTTATTACACTACGTGCTTTGCGTTTCTTTGAACGACTTCATGCAGCTTGGCGACTTTGTAAGTGATCTACCGGTGATGCTCGCCCCAATGGCCGGCGTCACAGACTTACCCATGCGCCAGCTAGCTGTAAAGCTCGGGGCGGACATTGCTGTTGGGGAGATGATGTCGTCCGACCTTTCACTGACCCATTCACGCAAATCACAGTCGCGCTCCGTTCATAGTAACGACGCAGGGCTTCGTTCGGTTCAGTTGGTTGGCAACGACCCAGAAACTATTGCCAAGGCTGCCCAATTTAATGTCGAACGTGGCGCCGAAGTCATCGACATCAACATGGGCTGCCCGGCTAAGAAAGTATGTAAGAAGGCCGCGGGCTCAGCCCTACTCGCAGACACCCAATTAGTGATGGACATTTTAGAAAGCACGGTGCAAGCGGTATCGGTGCCCGTGACCTTAAAAATTAGGACTGGTGTCGATCGCAATAACAGAAACGGTGTGGAGATCGCAGAGATTGCACAAGGCTGCGGCATAACAATGCTCACCGTTCATGGCAGAACACGCGCTGACAAATTTAACGGCGAAGCCGAATACGAGACGCTACGGGAGATTGTCAAAGCCGTGGACATTCCAGTCATTGCAAATGGTGATATCGACTCAGCGGAAAAAGCAGCGAGAGTATTGGATAGCTCCGGCGCCCATGGCGTCATGATTGGTCGCGCCGCGCAAGGACAACTTTGGCTTCCCGGACAGATCGCTGGAATTCTGCGCAACGGTATCGATAACCGTCCATGTGCGGAAGCACGCCTTCAACTTGCCAGAGAGCACTGCCGGCTACTTTACGATTTCCATGGTGCAGTCATGGGTTTCAAAATCGCGAGAAAACACGTTGGGTGGTTTTTCGAGGCAGAACTGGGTGAAGACTATCTATCCTTTAAACGCGCTTTCAACGCACTGAGCTCGCAAGACGCACAAGAGCAGTTCTTCAGCGAGGAATCTCACAACATATTGAAGTGGATAGCAGCATGTGAAGCATCCAATCCTCAACGTAAAGTAGCCTCTGAGGAGGACATAGCTGCATGACGAGTAAATCGACGAAAGCGCAGGGCCGACAGCGCGATGGCGGCCTCGGACAGGCGGTAGAAATTGCAGTTCGGGAGTTCATGGAAACACTCGACGGCGAGGGCACAACAGACTTTTACAATCTCTTTCTTTCGGAAGTCGAGGAGCCGCTGCTTCGCGTAGTCCTAGAGTACTGCGGGGGCAATCAAAGCCGTGCTTCTGAATTACTTGGCCTTAACCGAGGCACACTGCGTAAAAAATTACGGCAACATAATCTGCTCTAACATCTCAAAGACCGTGAGTAGACACAACACGATGCAAAGCAATTGCAAAGTAAGGAAACCATTATGACCGAGGCGAGAGTCGCCCCCATTAAACGCGCATTAATTAGCGTCTCCGATAAAACCGGCGTTGTCCCATTTGCTAAAGGATTGGCAGCTCAAGGCGTTCAAATACTGTCAACTGGCGGTACCTGCCGGCTTTTGATGTCTGAGGGGGTACCCGTTACCGAGGTATCTGATCACACAGGTTTCCCGGAAATGATGGATGGTCGCGTAAAGACACTCCACCCAAAAATCCACGGCGGCATTTTAGGACGACGCGGAACCGATGATGCGGTCATGACTGATAACGAGATTGGTGCGATCGATCTAGTGGTGGTAAACCTCTACCCGTTCGAGGCAACGGTCGCAAACCCGGATTGCAGTCTCGCCGATGCGATCGAAAACATCGATATTGGCGGACCAACTATGGTGAGAGCTGCCGCTAAAAATCATCGCGATGTCACAATCGTGGTCGATAACAACGACTTTGAGCGCGTTCTATCAGAACTTGCAGCTCATGGCGGCACCTCTGATGCGCTGCGTTTCGATCTAGCCGTCAAAGCATTCGAACACACTGCCGGCTACGACGGCGCGATTGCCAATTATCTCGGGAGGCGTCTCGATGGTGACGAATTGAGCGATTTCCCAAGGACGGCCAACTTCCAATTTACCCGCAGCTCGGTGATGCGTTACGGCGAAAATCCTCATCAAAACGCTGCGTTCTACACCGATCGAAATGCCACGGAAGCGGGTGTTGGTACGGCGACGCTGCACCAGGGAAAACCCCTTAGCTATAACAATGTTGCCGATGCAGATGCAGCGATAGAGTGCGTAAAGTCCTTTGATCAACCCGCATGCGTCATTGTGAAGCACGCCAACCCGTGTGGCGTTGCCGTAGCAGGTACCCTGCTCGATGCCTATAAGTTGGCTTTCGAGACCGATACCGAATCAGCCTTCGGTGGCATCATTGCGTTTAACAGAGCCCTCGACGCAGAGACCCTCTCTACGATCATCGACTCACAGTTTGTCGAAGTCATCACAGCGCCGGAAATTGAGGCTTCTGCCCTTGAGGCGGCCAGCGGAAAACCCAATGTGCGCGTCATGTCTACCGGGTATTGGGGCGAGCGCTCCCCGACGTGGGACCTGAAAAAGGTAAATGGTGGCTTGTTGATCCAAGACCGTGATGACCACGTGATTGCCCAAGACGACCTTACGGTGGTGTCAGAACGCGCTCCCAGTGAGCAAGAGATGCGCGATATGCTTTTTGCGTGGCGCGTGGCTAAATTTGTGAAGTCCAATGCCATCATTTATGCATCGAAGGAGCGCACCATCGGTGTGGGTGCGGGACAGATGTCCCGCGTGAACTCCGCACGGATCGCCGCCATCAAAGCAGAACACGCGGGCCTCGAAGTAGCCGGCGCGGTGATGGCGTCAGATGCGTTCTTCCCCTTCCGAGACGGAATTGATAATGCGGCTGAGCGTGGCATCAAAGCCGTTATTCAGCCCGGCGGTTCGATCAGAGATGATGAAATCATTGCCGCAGCTAACGAAGCAGGTATCGCCATGGTATTCACGGGAGTGAGGCACTTCAGACACTGATATGAATGTATTGATGATTGGCGGCGGTGGTCGCGAACATGCGCTAGCTTGGAAATTGGCCCAATCCAGCAACGTGGAAACAGTATTTGTCGCACCTGGTAACGCAGGAACGGCGACCGAGTCAAAGCTCGAAAATATCGCCGTAAACGCGGCTGATTTTGGTGCACTCGCGAGTTTTGCAAAGGAAAACAACTGTGAACTGACGGTCGTCGGTCCTGAAGCGCCCTTGGTGAATGGTATTGTCGATTTCTTTGAGGGCGAAGGACTTCACTGTTTTGGACCTTCTGCCGCTGCTGCGCAGTTAGAAGGTTCAAAAGCGTTTACCAAGGAGTTCCTTGCGCGACACAACATCCCAACGGGCGCATACGAAACCTTTACGGATCCCGATGCGGCCTGCGCCTATATTCAGACCCAAGGTGCACCCATTGTTGTAAAAGCCGACGGTCTTGCTGCAGGAAAAGGGGTCATCGTGGCTATGTCGGTCGATGAGGCGGAAGATGCGGTGCGCGACATGCTGTCCGGCAATGCGTTTGGTGACGCAGGTGCGCGCGTCGTGATCGAAGAATTCCTCGCAGGTGAAGAGGCGAGCTTTATTGTAATGGTGGATGGCACCGATGTGATTCCCATGGCGACATCGCAGGACCACAAGCGTGTTGGTGAGGGTGATACGGGGCCTAACACTGGCGGTATGGGCGCTTACTCGCCTGCACCTGTCGTCACTCACGCTGTGTACGAACGTGTAATGAGCGAGATTATCCATCCAACGGTTAGAGGGATGTTGGAGGATGGCAATCGCTATCGAGGTTTCTTGTACGCAGGACTGATGATTGACGCATCAGGCGCACCCAAAGTGATCGAATTCAATTGCCGCTTCGGTGACCCAGAGACACAACCCATTATGATGCGCCTTGAGTCTGATCTCGCGTCCCACTGTCTCGCTGCCTGCGAAGGTCGGTTACCTAGTGAAACCGTAACGTGGAGCAGTGATGCCACGATCGGAGTCGTACTCGCATCAGAGCACTACCCTTCATCAAGTCCTACTGGCTTGCCGATATTCGGTCTGGGAAATGAACCACACGGGGTTAAGGTCTTCCATGCGGGAACCGCATTTAAAGAAGGCGCAACGGTCACCTCAGGCGGTCGCGTGCTCTGCGTTACCGCGCGAGGCGCTTCGCTAAGTGATGCAGCAACAGCCGCATACCAGGCCATTGGTCCCATTCAATGGGATGGAATGAAGTATCGAAGTGACATTGGTTGGCGGGCACTAGCGCGTTAAGCTTGCAGATCGAGAAATGCAGCGAGAGAAACCTACAGCAAATATGCAAAGACGACTCACCAGCCTAGACAGGTTGATCGCAACCGTGGACACCGCGCTGCGCGAGGTGAGCTCGGGCACGGGGTCGCTATCGGGTGAACGCCCCTCGCCAGCCACTGATCACAGCGAGGCAGATCTTACTGACGCCGAGCGTCAGCACGCAGGTGGGCTAATGCGCATCAATCACACAGGTGAAGTCTGTGCACAGGCACTCTACCGAGGCCAAGCGCTCGTTGCCAAATCGAATGAAACTCGAGAAGCGCTACTGGCAGCCGCACAGGAAGAGAAAGATCATCTAGACTGGTGTGAAGAGCGTTTGGATGCACTGGGCACGCATCCCAGCCGACTTAATCGGCTTTTCTTCGCGAGTTCTTATGCTCTGGGTGCGCTTACCGGCGCCATCGGTGACAAAGTCAGCCTTGGCTTTGTTCACGCAACGGAAGAAGGCGTGGCGGCACACCTTAAAGAGCACCTGCAAAAACTTCCAGAGGACGATCGGAAGTCTCAGCTCGTGCTTCAGAAGATGCTCGAGGAGGAAGAACGACACGGCGCACACGCACTTGAGCAAGGTGGTGAGGAATTCTCAGCACCTATTAAGCGAGCGATGCGGGGCGTAAGCCAGGTCATGACCAAAACTACCTACTGGGTCTGAAGCGTCTCACGACACTGCACAAGCCACGAGTGGCACATAAGCTAAATCTAAATTTGATCCCAGCGCTCGCTGACCCTGATTGTTTTCACCCGGGACTTTAGCCCCTGAACTAAGCGGTGGCCTTTAGAGTGGACTTCCACCTGTGGGCCGAATAAACGCCTCTTGACTGACTTGCCGACCTTATAGTGAAACGGTCTCATGCGAGTGCGTAACCTCAACGCCACCTGTCGCCAAAGTAATCGAGGCTGAGCAATATTTTTCCGCCGACAATGAGACCGCTCTGGCCACCTGACTGTCCTTGATGCCATTCCCTTCAACAATAAAATGAAGGTTAATCGCTGTGAACACCGCGGGCACAGCGTCTGCGCGCTCGGCCTGCAGTTCGACTCGGCAGTTCGTTATATCCTGGCGCGATTTCTTGAGCATCGTTACGACATCAAACAATGCACAGCCACCCGTTCCCAGCAGTAACATCTCCATAGGGCGAAGACCGTGGTTTCGTCCACCAAGCTCGATGGGACCATCCATAACCACACTATGACCTGAACCTGATTCGCCAACGAACATAACGTCGTCGACCCATTTAACTGTGCCTTGCATATGCAACTCCAGAAAAGTTATTCGTGATCCAACCGTGCTTATAGGGAATTGCGGTTGGCACCGCCCATTAGTGGGCGCTATGCTACTTCAAGTGTGCAGCAAATCACATTATGGTGATGAGCATGAATTATTTGGTTAGTAAACGAGTTCCTAACGCTGAGGCTTTCTTGGTGCACTGTGAGCGCATCACAATGAAGTCAAAGTCGGTGGTTTTCCGTCAGGGGGACCCTAGCGAAGACCTCTATCTGATTCTCGACGGATCGGTATCTGTGATCGTTGATGACAGCGAAGCAACAGATCAGGAAATGGTAGTCAGCTATCTCAATCCTGGCGAATTCTTCGGCGAGATGGGCCTTTTTGGCGAAGAATCTCGAACGGCTAACCTAGTGACCCGAACAGCCTGCGAGTTTGCGAAAATTAGCTACAGCGATTTTCACGCTATCCGCCAACGCTTTCCTGATGTTCTGTACGCGCTTACAACCCAGATCGGACAACGCCTCAAAAATACGACCCGAAAACTTGCCGACCTTACTTTTATTGACGTCTACGGACGGATTCATCGCTCTTTAATACAGCTAACAACACTTCCCGAGGCGATGACACACCCGGATGGCATGCAAGTTCGTGTGACGCGCCAAGAACTGGGGAAGTTAGTAGGTTGCTCTCGAGAAATGGCGGGGCGGGTTTTGAAAATGCTCGAGGGTGACGGCTACATCACGGTTGCAGGAAAGACCATCGTTGTTCTCCGCGAGCCTACCGCAGGAAATAACCCGACCTAACCCTGTGCACTGGCTACCATTTCTGCAAGCGCTTCGCCGGGAGAAGGCTGTCGCATAAACGATTCGCCGATTAGAAATGTCGACACATTGTTATCCAGCATGAGCCGCATATCGTGCGATGTGTGTAGACCGCTTTCGGTGACAACCATTACCCCGTCAGGCACATGGCTGAGGAGCCGTAACGTGGTGTCGAGTTGTGTATCGAAAGTATGAAGATCACGATTATTAATACCGATTAAGCTGACGTCTAACTTGAGTGCGCGTTCCAACTCGGTTTGATCGTGAACTTCAACCAGCACGTCTAGCTGCGCGGCTACGGCCTCTTCCGAAAGCTGCGCTAACTGGTCGTCTTCGAGGCATGCCACGATCAGCAAAATAGCGTCAGCGCCCAGAGCACGTGACTCCCATACTTGGTAAGGATCCAATGTAAAGTCCTTTCGAATGGCAGGTAGGTTGGTCGCTGCCCGCGCCGCCTGCAAATACGCATCAGCCCCTTGGAAAAAATCAATGTCGGTGAGTACGGAAAGGCAGGCCGCCCCACCTTTTTCATAACTCTTTGCGATACTCGCAGGATCAAAATCCGCTCGAATGACACCTTTGCTCGGGCTGGCCTTCTTCACCTCGGCAATGACTCCCGGCACACCCAACTCACGACGTGCTTCAAGTGCTCGAATAAAGCCTCGTGGCGCATCGGCTACTGATGCCTTTTCCTTGAGGGCTGCTATATCAGTTAACGCCTTCCGCTCGGCAATTTCCTCAAGCTTACGATCGCAGATGCGCTTGAGCACCGTCGGTGTCTCGCTCCTCATTTTCTTATGCCTCCGTAGCACTCTGCGTCTTTTCTGCAAAAGCGTCGATAACACCCAGGGCAGCACCCGACCTAATCGAATCCTCAGCCAATTGAATGCCCGCGGATAAACTCGAGGCCTGGCCGCCAACATAGAGGCCAGCACCCGCATTAAGCGCGATAATGGACCTCGCCTTGGTGGCCGACTCTGATTGATCGCCTCCTAACGCCGATCTGATGAGAGCAGCAGACTCGGCAGCTTTAGACACACAAAGGCCATCCAAGGATGCGTGATAGTGACCAAATTCTCGGGGGTCAAGCTGATAACTTCTCAGTGAGCCGTCCTTCAGCTCGCACACCTCTGTCGGTTGGCAAATAGAGATTTCATCGAGACCATCGGTCCCATGAACCACCATGACGTGTTCACTGCCCAGCCCCTGCAGTGCAGCAGCCATAACAGGGCACAGATCGGCATTAAATACACCGAGCACCTGCCGAAGCGCGCCGGCGGGATTTGTTAATGGACCCAGCACGTTGAAGATAGTTCGCATCGCCAATTGCTGTCGCGGACCCACTGCGTACTTCATAGCGCTGTGGTGCATTGGAGCAAACATAAAGCCCACGCCCAGTGTATCGATGCAGTCCGCAATCACGTCAGGCGATACGGTTAAATTCACGCCCAACTCAGATAGCACGTCAGACGAACCGCTCGAACTCGAAACCGAACGGTTACCGTGTTTGGCAATACGACCGCCAGCCGCTGCAACCACAAATGTCGCGGCAGTTGAAACGTTAAACAGGTCGGCACCATCCCCACCTGTACCCGCGAGGTCAATAAGGCCCTTTCGATCGATATTGACAGGCGTTGCTAACGATCGCATTGCACTTGCCGCTCCTACGATTTCATCAATGGTTTCACCCTTGATACGTAGCCCGACCAATAAACCACCGATCTGCGCATCAGTAGCCTCGCCTTGCATGACAGCAAGCATCACCTGCTTCATCTCCGCCCGACTCAACGACTGTCCATTGACGACCTGCGCAATCGCTTGCTGGATATTCATCCCTTTACCCACCCCACGAGGTGCACATACTCTCCGAACGCAGTCGATGGCATGTTGTTCATCCCTTTAGATCAAGAAAGTTCCTGAGCATGTCATGGCCATGCTCCGTTAATATCGACTCTGGGTGGAACTGCACACCCTCGATTGAGACTTCTTTGTGACGAAGACCCATAATCACATCGAGCTCGCCGTGCTCATCGAGCGTCCATGCTGTTACCTCAAAACACGAGGGCAGCGTTTTTGGATCTACAACTAACGAATGATAGCGCGTTGCAATAAACGGTGAGGGCAGTCCCGAAAACACCCCGGTGCCATTGTGATAGACGGGACTCGTTTTACCATGCATTACCTCGGGTGCGCGAACCACATCGCCGCCATAAGCTGCACCGATGCTCTGTAAGCCCAAGCAAATGCCAAATACTGGGATATCCCCTGCGAAGTGCTTGATGGTCTCAATGGAGATACCCGCCTCCGTGGGAGAACACGGACCGGGTGAAACACATATGAGCTTGGGCCGGATCCTGTCTATGTCTTCAACGGTAATCTCGTCATTGCGGTAAACATCAACCGATGCTCCCAACTCCCAAAAATATTGAACAACGTTCCAGGTGAAAGAGTCGTAGTTATCGACCATCAATATATCTGGGCTACTCATCGCGTTGTTATTGCCTTAGCCATCTTTCTAGCACGCCTCAACCATTGCTGCAGCGCGCAACACTGCGCGCGCCTTATTCAACGTCTCTTCCCATTCCGACTCGGGAATCGAATCTGCAACGACGCCAGCTCCCGCCTGAACAATGAGTTTGCCATCCTTCACTACGGCCGTTCGAATGGCAATTGCAGTATCCATATCCCCCGACCAAGACAAGTAACCTACTGCGCCCCCGTAAACGCCGCGCTTTACGGGCTCAAGTTCATCGATAATCTCCATTGCACGAATCTTTGGCGCACCACTCAACGTGCCCGCGGGCAAAGTGGCACGCAATGAATCGACCGCGGTAGCATCTTTTCGCGAGTCACCTGTCACATTGGACACGATATGCATTACGTGAGAATACTTTTCGATCACCATTTTATCAGTCAGTTTGACACTGCCAGGTTGTGAAACCCGACCAATATCGTTCCTGCCCAAGTCGATCAACATCAGGTGCTCTGCACGCTCTTTCTCATCGCTAAGTAAGCGCGTTGCCAGCTCGTTATCCTCGGCCTCATCCACGCCTCGACGAATTGTCCCGGCAATGGGTCGGACCGTAATCTTCCCCTGCTCGGAACGCACCAAAATTTCTGGTGAGCTGCCCACCACGTGAAATTCATCGAGATCGAGATAGAAGAGATAGGGCGAGGGATTCAGGTGCCTCAAGGCCCTGTATAAATTGAGTGGCGATGCGGAAAATGGAAGCGTCATCCGCTGAGAGACGACCACCTGCATAACATCACCATCGAGAATGTAATCCTTGATCCTATCTACCCAAGACTCGAAGGTAGCCTTGTCGGTGCAATAGGTAAGGCGCGACTCAATATCACTGGTATCAGTAGAGCCCAACTCAAAACTACTCAAAGCAAGGGCTGGTTTAGCTAGTGCTTTCTCAAGCTCATCCAGGCGCTCATTGGCCGCGACCAATGCCCCTTGCTGAGTGGCGTCAGAATTTATAATGAGCGTCAGGGTCCCTCGAAGATTATCGAAAACTACAACCTCTTCCGCGAGGATCAAAAGGATATCGGGTGTACCGACATCATCCGGCTTATGTGTATCCGCCAGTCGGGGCTCAACGTAGCGCACAGTATCGTAGGCAAAGTACCCAACCCAGCCTCCGTGAAAAACAGGGAGCGACGGTAGCGGCGCGCTGGCGGAGGAGGCGTGTAGCGCTTCGATCTCGCCTAGTGGATCCATAGACTCATGAGACTCAACCAATGCGTCGCCATCGTATCGAGATACAGTGGATCCGGAGACAACTATTCGTTGGGTAGCAGGGAGACCGACAATCGAATATCGGCTCCACTTCTCACCACCTTCAACTGATTCAAACAAAAAAGCGTAGGAGGACTGACACAATTTAGAGAACGTCGATAACGGCGTCTCTGTGTCGGCGAGTAAGGTTCTTGTCACCGGAACGCGAGAATAACCACGCGCAACCAACGAATCGTAATCAGACTGCTTCATGGATTGTATTATCCGACGGTTGCCAGTGCCTCGCGCATGCTATCGATAACGGCTTTATAGTCTGGCTTGCCAAAAATAGCGGAGCCGGCAACAAAGGTATCGGCTCCCGCTTCCGCCGCTGCTGCTATGTTTGCAGGCCCCACACCCCCATCAACCTCGAGCCGGATGTTGAGTCCAGACTCGTCGATAAGGCGGCGAGCTTCGCGAAGCTTGTCGAGCGTTGAAGGGATAAAAGACTGACCACCAAATCCGGGGTTAACGGACATGAGCAAAATCATGTCTACCTTATCCATGACGTACTTGAGTGCATCCAGGCTAGTGGCGGGGTTAAAAACCAGTCCCGATTTGCACCCCGCATCACGGATCAGTTGTAGCGTACGATCCACATGGGTCGAAGCATCAGGGTGAAAGGTAATGTATGTTGCACCCGCATCAGCAAACATTCCGACTAATGCATCGACAGGCTGCACCATAAGATGGACATCAATTGGCGCCTGAATTCCATAGTCACGCAAGGCTTTGCACACCATCGGCCCCACAGAAAGGTTGGGAACATAATGATTATCCATAACGTCAAAATGAACGATGTCTGCACCCGCGTCCAATACGGCTTCGACATCGGCACCCAATCGAGCAAAATCGGCTGCCAAAATTGACGGGGCTATTTGAAAATCGCGCATCGTAATGTCCAAGAAAAATTATGTGAAAGCTTGCGGCCCGGTGTAAGCAGGATCTGGCAATTAACGTCGTAAACATCAACGTTGCTAGTGTAAAGCGCGAGAATCATGCTCGCCAGTTAACTTGTTCGCAAAGCCGCATTAGTGAGCGAGATTTCTAAGGCTTTTAGTCGCTCAGGTGTACCAACATCGGACCACAACCCCGGCCATAGTTCGCCGCTCAGACGACGTAAACTAATTGCAGCTTCTAATTGTGGACGTAGAGCAGATTTCCCGGGCGCCAATCCATTAAACAACGCCCTACTCATCACCGACAATCCGGAAAATGTAAGCCTTGGCCTTTCCCCCTCTTCAATCCGACCATTCCAAAGTTCGAAGTCACCTTTCGGATGATGCGCTGGGTTAGGAATCATGACCAGATGTGCATGATTGTCCTGCAAGTTATGCAAACGTAGACGATCGAGCGGGTAATCAGAAAAGACGTCCCCGTTAATAACGGCAAACGGCTCATTACCCAACAAAGGCAGCGCATTCAAAATACCACCGGCTGTTTCAAGTGGCGTCGGCTCAACAACCACATCTATGTGACAACCCCATCGATCGCCATCACCACAAAAATCGACTATTTGCTGCGCAAAGTAAGACGCGTTAACGACAATATTTGAAAACCCTGCGGCAACTAAACGTTCGAGATGAAACGCTAGCAAAGGCTTTCCACTGACCTGAATGAGAGGCTTTGGCTTATCATCCGTGAGGGGGCGCATCCTTCTTCCTTCGCCAGCAGCCAAAATCATCGCGCGCCTCATTTTAGTTCGTACCACTCGGCTTGCATGACCACTGGAAGTATCCTCGCCTCGAACCACCGCCAAAAATCAGCGATCGCTGGGTAGTCATCACGATAGAGCTCACATGCTTCTCGGATGTAATCAATTACGACAGGGATATCTCGCATATAAGTGGGCTTCTGATCTCTGAGCCAGAGCCGGGAAAAAACACCCAATATCTTTACATGGCGTTGCAAACCTATCAGGTCGTACCACCGCAGAAATTCAGCCCACGATCCTCTAGGGAGGCGATGCTTCTCAACCAGCAACTGCCAATACTGCTCCAGCCAAACCATTTGCCGCGCCCTGGGCCAGACGATATAGATGTCCTTCAAGAGCGAAACGGGATCGTAGGTAACGGGGCCAACAATTGCGTCCTGAAAATCGATGACTGCGATCTCATTATCTCTTAGAACCATGAGATTTCGGCTGTGGTAGTCACGGTGTACGAACCCAGAAGGCTGCTCTGCGGCTGCTGAGAGAAGGCAAGCGCTGAATCGCTGGAAAAGTGCGGTTTCGGTGTCATCGAGGGTCAGTGAAAGTGCGCGCGCAAAAAACCAATCAGGGCAAACATCCAGTTCGCGCTGGAGCTCGCTATGATCATAGACAGGCAAGACAGAGGACGGCGGATCAAGCACCTGCATGCTAGCCAACACTCTGAGCGCACCCGCGTAGAGAGCATTAACATCCCCACTCTGTAAGGCGGTCCAAAAGGTGTTGTCTCCGAGGTCCTCTAATAGAAAAAATCCAAGGCTCAAGTCCGCCCGCTCGAGTTTTGGCACACGCACATCAGCGGCATCGAGCAGGCCCTGAACCAGCACGAACCTCTCATTGTTTTCCGTTGGTGGCGATACCATCAACACTTTCGACAACCCCTTTGCTAGGGAGTCGAGCGACACTCGATAGAACTTTCTAGGGCTCGCATCACCCGCAATAAGTTGCCAACGGATTTCTGCCTCATCACAACGAAGTGACTGAGCCAGCCATTCTCTCTCAGCGCGAAATTCCTGTGACGACAATGGATCACTCCTTTATGGATATCCCGTAGACATTTCAACTGGCAAACCCAGCTCGACATGGCCTGATTTAGCAAACTCTCTGGTTTCGAACCCTTCAACATCAGACTCCAATCTCTGAGGCCAATGATCTGAGACTGGCTTGCGACTTTTATTCTGGTGTCCCATCTGCGAGGCCAAACCCGCAGCATTGCCAAAAAAAGCGGCTGATACTGCTGAGGTCCGCGTTACACTGTGTGTTGCATAATAACCTGAAGCCCAAGCCTACACGCCGGTGCAAGAAACACTCAAAAAAATTAAACTACTTTTTGCCTGCCGCTACCCTTTATTGTGGAGTTGTCTGTTGGTACCGCACGTGTCGTTTGCACTCGCCGACGCCCTTGAAGAAGAGCGCGTGCGAACTCGGCTTAACTGGACGCCACTCGAGCAAGTCGCCGCTAGCGAGAGAGATGCACGATGTATCAAATGCTCGGGCAAGTACACTGATCCACTAGCAGCCGTTGATAGGTCGGTTACGCCCGCAGAATCTGACCTCGAGATAAGTGCTGGTGATAGTGATATCACGGACGAAACACTATTTTTCTCCGACGCCGTGACAGTAACTCAGGGGTATCGCACGCTTAAGGCAGAGCAGGTCACTATTGATCGGGTGGAGCAAACAGTCACTGCGACGGGACCTATCGAGGTCAGAGAACCAGGTATCGTTATGTACGGCGATACGATTAGCTACAACAGCATCGATGAGCAGGCGGAACTCACCGATGCGGAATTCGTGCTGTATGAACAACAGCTGTATGGGATTGCCGAACAAATAATGCGCGACGCTAACGGCACCTTAACTATCGAAGACGGCGAACTAACCTTTTGCACCCCCGCCAATCCCAGCTGGCTAGTCTCTGCAGAAAGCTTGGAGATAGATGTAATCCAGAACACCGGTGAGGCGTGGGGTGCCCGGATTGACATCAAGGGCGTCCCTGTTGCCTACCTTCCCTGGATCCAATTTCCTCTGAACGACCAACGCAAGACCGGCTTGCTCTTCCCCGACATCAGCAGCGATACGCGAGGTGGGCTTGACATAACGGCCCCTATCTACTTCAACCTAGCATCAAATTATGATGCAACTTACTCTCCGCGCCGTATTGCAGATCGAGGATTCGTCCATCAAATCAATGCCCGATACTTGGGCGAGAGAGCCGGCCATTGGGACGTAACCGGGGCTTATCTCAATGATGACAAACTCAACTCCGATCCTGGCAAAGACTCCCGCTGGCTTCTCAATATTAAACAGACAAGCACCTCCTCATCGCGCCTGCGCACGTCGATCGACTTCTCTAAGATCAGCGACAACGACTACTTAAAAGATCTTGAAAACAACACATTGAGCGCACAGCGGCAAACTGCTCTCCTGCAACAGGCACGAGTTGACTGGCTTGCCGACAATTGGCTATTGGGTATTGAGGCTCAGCAATTTCAGGGGATCGCAGAGGATCTTACTGATAACTACCAGAGACTGCCTCAAGTGAGTGCCGTGTGGCGAGGTGATAAAAGGTTTGGGGCGCTGGTGCCGATCGGCAACATACAAGCAGCCAACTTCGACACCAACTTTGAGAGAGTGCGAGGCCAACGCTTCTATCACGAGGTCGGTTTGTCACTTCCTATTTCCCGCAGTTATGGCTTTCTTAACTCACAACTGCTGCACCGCGGTATTCAATATCGGTTGAAAGACCCAGGCATTCCCGAATCGAGGGTTGAAAGTGTTGAATCGTGGGTCGCTAGTATAGACGGTGGGTTGACCTTTGAGCGCTCTACTGACGTATTCGGTAACACGTATACCCAGACGTTGGAGCCACGAGCCCATTTCTTATACGCAAGCCATGATGACCATGCGGGTATCCCCGATTTTGACAGCGCAGAGCTGACATTCAGCTATCGACAACTATTCAGAAACACACGATTTTCAGGGTACGACCGATTAACAGATGCGAACCAACTTGCTCTCGGGGTCACCTCGCGCTTCATTGATCCCAAAACCGGCGTGGAACGCATGAGTGTGAGCGTTGGTCAGATCTTCAATTTTACTGATCAACGGATCCGCCTCAAGGAGGGTGACTCACCGATAAACGAAGACGGCTCTGCGCTCGCACTGGCACTTGATCTCACTGTTAGCGAGCGCTGGTCGATTCACAGCAACCTTTTACTTGACGCTTACGAAAATGATCTCGATGCAGCGAACTTCCGCCTGAGTTATCGCCCCAACGATGAATCCGTCTTTAATATCGGGTACACACTGCGGGAGCCCCCAGAATCTCTTGCTACCCGTCCGGTGACCGAACAATTCAATACTTCGGCCTATCTTCCAATCGACGAGAACTGGAGACTTTTCGGTGCGCTGAGATACTCGTTAGAGATCGACAGTAGCGTAGAAGATATGATTGGCGTCGAGTACGATGGCTGCTGCTGGCGTGCACGTTTTCTTTTCGTGAGTTATCTGGATGCACTTCGGGAAACCAATGTTTTCGTTCCCGAGCCTGAACTTAGACGAGATCGCGCGTTCCAATTTCAATTTGTCCTGAAAGGGCTGGGGTCCTTCGGACGAAGAGTAGATAATCTCATGCAAGACATGATTAGAGGTTTCAATGCTACACGGTAAGTTCTTCCAACAGGCTATAAGCGTATTCGCTTTAACGTTCGCTCTCTCGGCTAATGCGCAAGTGGTGCCACTCGATAGTGTTGTGGCAATCGTCGATGAAGATATCATCCTCTCAAGCGAGGTACGCGACCGTGTACAGCAAATCAAAGCCTCTGCCACACAGAGAGGTATGCAGCTGCCTGATGACGAGACGCTTGTCCAAGAAACTTTGGACAGACTGATATTGGAAAGCATCCAATTACAGCTTGCAGACCGCTACGGAATACGAATTCCTGACGCGCAACTTGATCAGTCTATGGCGCGGGTGGCGGCGCAAAACAGACTAACGCTCGAGCAGTTTAGAGATGCAGTGACACAAAACGGTCAGAGCTACCTGCAGATGCGAGAAGCCTTGAGGGACGAGCTCGCTATTCAGCGCGTACAGCAAGGCAGTGTTATGCGCGATATCAACATTACTGAGCGTGAAATCGATAACTTTATGGCGACCGAAGAAGGCGAGGCAATGATCGAGCCTGAATACCGGGTAGTTCAGGCGCTAGTATCGGTGTCGCGATCTGACAGCAAAGACGAACGTGCCGCGAAAGAGGACTTCGTGGATGGTGTTCTCGCCAACATTCTCGCGGGCGCAGATTTCTCAGAGGCTGTGAGTGTGATCGAGCCTTATGCATTTCGTGGCGGTGATCTCGGCTGGCGAAAGCTGAGCGATATTCCCAGCATGTTTTCTGACATTGTTCCCAATTTGAAGCCCGGACAAACGGGCAAAGTTGAATCAAGCTCGGGGCTTCATCTGGTGCACTTGGCCGAGGCGCGGGGCATTGAGAGGCTTGTTGAACAAACCAATGTCAGACACATCCTTGTTAAACCTAACGAGGTGCTTGACGATGACGCGGCACGCGAATTTATCGCATCGCTTAAGCAGCGTATCGAGGACGGGGAGGATTTTGCTGAGCTTGCTAAGGAGCATTCCGATGACATTGGCTCGGCACAAGAGGGCGGAGAGCTCGGCTGGACCAACCCCGGGCAGATGGTGCCGGAATTCGAAACGGCGATGGCAGGCGCTGAGATCGGTGTTTTAACGGATCCTGTTCGCAGTGAGTTTGGCTGGCATATCCTTGAGGTGACGGATCGTAGGACTGAAAATTTCGCCGAGCAGATGCGTCGCAACCAAGTGGCCAACTTCCTTCGAGAATCTAAGTATGAAGAAGAGCTGGAGAACTGGCTACGAGAGATTCGCGAAGAGGCCTTTATCGATATTAAATAAGACATGCCCTCGTCATGAACCTACCTCGCATTGTTGTCACAGCTGGCGAGCCCGCGGGAATTGGACCTGACGTCGTTTTGCGGGCTCTCCAGTCAGAGATAGCTGCCCACGTCACTGTCATTGCGGATGTTGATCTACTGAGGCGTCGCGCAGCAATGCTGGATCTACCCAGTAAAATTTACCCGCTCGAAAGTCCAAGTGACACCTCACCACATACCCCAAATCGTATTCAGGTACTTCACACTGCCTGCGAGGCTGAGGTCATACCCGGCGAACTAGCTTCTGCAAATTCCCGCTACGTAGTTTCAACGCTAGAGCGCGCGGCAACACTTACTAGAGATAATCTTTTTGATGCCATAGTGACGGCCCCTGTACAAAAATCCATCATCAATGAAAGTGGTATTCCGTTCTCGGGTCACACAGAATATTTTGCTGATTTTTTTGAATGCGATGACGTCGTGATGCTTCTCGCTAATCAGCGATTTAAAGTAGCGCTTGCCACAACGCATCTGCCGCTGCGCGATGTAGCCGATGCTATTAATCAAAACTCTTTATATAAAAAGCTAAGCATCATTAACCGTGGTCTACATGACTTCTACGGTAAAACACAGCCAAAAATTGCGATGCTTGGGCTTAATCCACATGCTGGTGAAGGCGGATATTTAGGAAGAGAAGAGATCGACATCTTGATACCTGTGTGTGAAAGAGCGCGCGGAGACGGCATCAATGTGACCTTACCTCTCCCCGCTGATACCGCCTTTGTTTCAGAGCAGGTAGCAGCGGCTGACGTCATCCTGGCGATGTACCACGATCAAGGCCTGCCCGTTTTAAAAACCACTGGTTTTGGGCACTCCGTAAATATCACATTGGGACTTCCGATTATTCGAACCTCAGTCGATCACGGTACCGCTTTAGACCTGGCAGGCACGGGGAAGGCTTCCGAAGGCAGTATGATTGCTGCAATCAGAGAGGCGATGACGTGTACCCATCACAAGCACTAGGTAACAATTTTCAAAATCTGATCGAGCGTCGATCGATTCTCCGCAATCATCCGATCGGCAATCCGCTTCAAGTTCTGTATGTTGACGTCGGTTGCGTCGTCCATGTCATCGTTTGCCTCATCAAGAGTCACTTGCAACCGAAAATAATGGCTCCCTAAAAACATACGCATCTGATGGTTAGCCACTTTAGTTGCGCCATCAAACATACAATCAATTAAAGGCATCACCCAGCCTGCCTGCCCCCAGTCTTTTGCAGAATCATAAGGAATTCGCCGAATCAGTTCACCCGTGCCCAGGGAGACTACTGCAAGCGATTCACCGGGAAACAATTTGAGTGCTTCCGCATAGGAAGACACCACTGGCGAGTTCACAAACACACCCCCATCAATAAGCGCTCTTTGATTTCCCTGAACGTCAATATAAGCAGGTTCGAAATACGTCGGGGCGGCACTAGTTGCACGCGCCGCATCTCGACACAACACAGTTTCGTGATCCGGGTGCCAACTCTTTAAAAACAGCGTTCGCCGCTCTTCGATATCGTAGCTAGTAACCATGGTCGAACCCAAGGTGTCGCCCAATCGAGTATCCGCGTAATACTTTCGAAGTGCCGCTTCTAACGGTCTCGCGGAGTATCGCTCGTCGAGAACACCACCCGCGGACCGAATATTTCGCCATACCGTTTTCTCAAAAATCTTGCGACCACTTTTCTCGAAGAACTCTGCCAAATCACGCGCAGTATATTTAGGCTTCCCGTCAGCACCGGCCTGCGCGAGACCCAGCGCAATAATGCCGCCAGATGATGTGCCCACTGCTAAATCAAACAACTCTGATATGGGCTTACCCGATTCAATCTCTAAATAATCGAGAACCAATGCCGGAATAATTCCACGGATTCCACCACCATCGATCGAGAGCACTGTGCGCATATTGCGGCCTTTTTTACTTATTCTCAGCGTATGACCATCAAGTTTATTTTAATTTAATACCCCATTACACTGCGGCGAAACCGATACTTAAGGCGTCCGTTTATGACCAAGGCTATTTGGTTAAATATATGAAAATCTGTTATCTGCGAACGACACTTGACGCCTGAATGTGAATAAAAAAAACCATCGAAAGGGCCCGCGGCAAGAAAAACCGCGACTGCCAACCCACGCACCGCGCAAGCGATTCGGGCAAAACTTTTTGACCGACCAAAGCATCATTGCGGAGATAGCCAGAGCAATAGCGCCCATCGATACTGACAACATTTTGGAAATTGGTCCCGGGCAGGGGGCATTAACGGATGCTCTGTTTGACAGCGGTTGTGCTATCAACGCCATTGAAATCGATCGAGACCTTCAGTCACAACTGCGTGTTATGTTTTTCAACCGCGATTTAACGCTACACAACGCTGATGCACTGAAGTTTGATTTTTCCCAGTTATCAAAATCTGAGAATGATTTAAGGATCGTGGGGAATTTACCGTACAACATATCCACCCCCCTGATATTTAAGCTTTTAGAGAATTTAAGCCTGATCAAAGATATGCACTTCATGCTGCAAAAAGAGGTGGTAGATCGGTTGGCAGCAGTACCCGGCAGTAAAGCCTGGGGGCGTGTGAGCGTGATGACTCAAATCGATTGTGAAGTGGAGTCACTCTTTGAAGTACCGCCCGAGGCCTTTTATCCGCGCCCAAAAGTGCAATCTGCGATTGTACGGATAACGCCAAAAAACAAACTCTATCGCCCAGAGTGCTCCCGCGAGCAGCTCGCTAAATTAGTTAAGCTCGCCTTTGCTCAGCGCCGTAAAACGCTTCGAAATAATCTCAAAGACGTTATGACGGATTCAACCATAGAGGAATTGGGCATCGACCCGAGCTGTCGTGCTGAAACATTATCGCTCGATCAATTGATTGACCTTTCCCTGCGATTGCCTTTGACAAGAGGCAACTAGGCCCTTTAGCGCCACTTGGGTGCAAAAGCTTCACGCGGAGCGTAGCCTTCGCCCGGTCGTGCTTTGATAATTTGCGGAGGATAATGTCAGCACAGCAATCCGCTACCGGATTCTAAAAGGCGCGGCTACACTCTCCTCAATAGATCGGATAAGCGACGCACTACGATCAGTCGGACAGCGAGATCAGAAATGGCAACCTATGCGGTAGGCGACATACAAGGATGTTTCGAGCCCTTCCAGTGTCTGTTGGAGCGAGTCGGGTTTGACCCTGCAAACGATATTATTTGGAGCGTTGGCGATCTTATTAATCGCGGTCCCGATAACCTAAAAACGCTACGTTGGTTTTATGAGCATCGAGATAGTGTTGTGGTCGTGCTAGGGAATCACGACCTTCATCTCATGGCAGTGGCAGCTGGTGCAAGAAAAATGTCCAAGTCCGATAACTTCGGCGATATTTTGGAAGCAAGTGATAGAGACGTGCTGCTGTCCTGGCTTTGCCAACAACCACTCGCCCATAACGAACACGGCATGACCCTCGTCCATGCGGGCATTCCCCCTATGTGGACTGTCGAGCAAACACTGGGCTACGCCAAAGAGGTTGAGTCAGTATTACAGGGTCCCAAAAGCTCGGCTTTTTTTGAGGCCATGTACGGCAACGACCCTATCGGTTGGAGCGATGATTTGACCGGAATGACGCGCCTACGTGTGATCACGAACTACCTGACGCGGATGCGCTACTGCACAAAGAAGGGAAAACTGGATCTCGTTAACAAAGGCCCAAAGCCAAAAACGGATGCTTTGAAAGGCAAAAAAGTAGCCCCTTGGTTCACACATGAGAATCGCCTCACGGCTGAGGAAACGATTATTTTCGGCCACTGGGCATCGCTTGAGGGGGTAACAAAAACACCCAATGCCATCGCTCTGGATACGGGCTGTGTGTGGGGCAACAAAATGACCCTTTTTGATCTCGAGACCCGCGCCTTTCACAGGTGTAAGTGCAAGTGAGTTCGTCGCCCTTGAAACCATTAGCCCTGCGAGAAGGCATCACTATTTTACGGGTGGGTGGTGCCGTGCGCGATGAGTTACTCGGCTACCCGTTTGATGAAATTGATTGGGTGGTCGTCGGCGCCATCCCAAACGATCTTTTAGACGCTGGCTTTAAACAAGTCGGGAGCGATTTCCCCGTGTTTTTGCACCCTGAAACCAATGAGGAATATGCACTAGCACGAACCGAGCGGAAATCGGGGAGGGGATATAACGGCTTCACCGTGTACGCCGACCCCAGCGTCACGCTCGAGCAAGATCTTCAACGCAGAGATCTCACGATCAACGCTATGGCAAGTTCAGAGGAAGGGGAGCTAGTCGATCCTTATGGCGGCCAGCAAGACTTAGATGCAAAAAAGCTACGCCATGTTTCGGGGAGCTTTACTGAGGATCCCCTAAGGGTATTTCGAGTATGTCGTTTTGCTGCCCGCTACCACCATCTCGGTTTCCAAGTGGCCGGTGAAACTATGGACCTGATGCACTCGATGACTAAGACAGGTGAGCTTGCTGCGCTAGCACCAGACCGTATTTGGCGCGAAACCGAGCGCGCACTTTGCGAGCGGAACCCCGAGATTTTCTTCCGACTTCTTCATGTACTCGGAGCCGATAAGGCGATGTATCCATTAAGGCTTACCGAGCATGCGTTGTCACGATTGACGAGTACTCGAAAAGTGTTCGACGATAGCCTGCGACGGTGGGCTGCACTGACCGGCGAGGACTTTCTACCCGATCTGCCCTGCCGAGCAGCCATCCCTAAAAGACACCTGGCAATGTCTAACCTCACTCTGACCACTGTGGATAGTGCTCCCCCCGCTTCCTCCGAAGAAGCGCTATCGCTTCTGGGGCAATTGGACGCCTTTCGGCAAGGCTCACTTTGGGATGACGTCTTAGCGGTAGTTGGTTGTATTGATGAGCGATTTACGGCCGATGATCTTTTGCGAATACGAGCAGCTAAAACCATTGCGGAGACAATCAGCGGCGGAGAATTTGCGGCCCAAGGCCTCAAGGGTGCGGCAATCCAAGAGGCCGTCCAAAAAAAGCGGGTCTCAGCCGCAGCCCACCTCTACTAGCCAAACTCAATACCAGCTCGATTTCGTGATCAAACGTCGTCGTTTTCCCACCTCCAAATGTTGGGCATATAACTTGCCGTAGCTCTGAATGGAGCACACGATGCGCTACTTACAGCCAGCAGAGCCCACTTGCAGACGGAAATAAAGAGAATAAGGGCCTGAGATGAACGGGAACGACAAGCCCGTAACGTGCAATTAGCTTAAAGAGCGTCTGCGCGATCAATCGTCAGTGACACCCCCACCGAAGAGGCCGCCTCCACCGCACCCGGCTTGTCAATATCAACTCGTAACTGAGATACAGGCCAGTTCTGGAAAATTTCCGTAGCAATTGCGGCCGACAATGCTTCGAGTAGCTGAAATTCCGTGCCTTCAACGAAAGAAATAATGTGCGCCGAGATAGCGGCATAATCCAGCGCATCGGGTAAATCATCGCTCTTTGCCGCTGCAGAAAAGTCCGTTGTCATAGCAAGGTCAATGACGAGTCGCTGCTTAATCGTGCGCTCCCAGTCGTAACAGCCAATTACCGTCTCGGGCTCCAAGCCCTTAATCGTGACAACGCCCTTCATTGTGCCGCTTCCTCTTTTAGATTCATTTTTCTTGGGACTAACTCAGCTCTATGGGGGTGAAAGTTCTGTAATCGGCCATCGGGCACGCACCTCAGGCGCATCACCGTCACTCTCTCCCGCAAGAAGCCTCAAGGCGCCTGCATAGGCAATCATTGCTCCGTTATCTGTGCACAGCTTAGGTGCTGGATAGAGGACCTCGGCACCCAACTTTGAGAAGGACTCTTGAAGTCGCTCGCGCAGTCTTTTGTTCGCACTCACGCCACCTGCCATCACAAGCGTCTTTATGCCCTCCTGCTTAAGCGCACGCTTACATTTTATGACCAGGGTATCCACCACGGCTTCCTCGAAACAGCGGGCAACATCCGCCTTATCCTGATCGGTCAGCGGTGCCTCAGCGCTTAGATCGCGAACGCAGGTGCCAACATGCGTTTTTAATCCAGAGAAACTGAAATCGAGACCAGGGTGTTTGACCATGGGGCGCGGAAAAGTAAATCGACTGGGCTCTCCCTTTTCGGCAAGCATCGCGACCTGCGGTCCACCGGGATAAGGAAGTCCTAGCAATTTTGCCGTTTTGTCGAAGGCCTCGCCCGCTGCGTCGTCGAGCGACTCACCTAACAAATTGTAGTCACCAAAGGCGTCGGCACGGATTAACTGGGTATGACCTCCCGAAACCAACAGTGCGACGAACGGATAGTCCGGCGGTTCATCAGAAAGCAAGGGGGCCATTAAATGCCCTTCCATATGATGTACACCCAGGGAGGGCACGCCCAGCCCTGCGGCAATCGATCTTGCCATTGTGGCACCGACAATAAGCGCACCTAGTAGACCCGGGCCCGAGGTATAAGCAACCGCATCGATGTCCCGCTTGGTTAGACCTGCCTCGGCAATGACTTCGTCGATTAAAGGAAGCGTCTTCCTTATGTGATCGCGCGAAGCCAACTCAGGGACAACGCCACCGTACTCAGCGTGGATAGCAATCTGCGAATATAAAGCGTCTGCAAGCAGACCGTGCTCGGTGTCATAGATGGCGACGCCGGTCTCATCGCAGCTGGTTTCGATGCCTAATACGCGCAAATCGGGCTGTCCTTGGAAAAATGCGGAACTTAGCACGTTGTTAAGCTTTGCAAAATGCCGCTCTCCTACCTATACTGCGCGCCCTAATTTTAGTGCGGCGCTTTTGCGCCCAATGTAGACAGGAAGATTTGAATGCCTTCAGTCAAGGTAAAAGAAAACGAGCCCTTTGACGTTGCACTGCGCCGTTTTAAGCGCTCATGCGAAAAAGCAGGCCTACTTGCCGAAGTTCGTAAGCGCGAGCACTACGAGAAGCCAACAACTGTTCGTAAGCGTGCTGCGGCTGCCGCTGTAAAGCGTCACCTCAAAAAAATGTCTCGGGAAAATCGCAAGCGTCAGCGTTTGTATTAATTCCCACGGAGTCGCGAGATGTCCGAAGCCGATAATCTAGTTGCCACCATCAAAGCTGCCATGAAGGCGGCGATGAAGGCGCGGGAGAAGGAACGGCTCTCCACCATTCGACTCATTCAAGCAGAGTTCAAGCGTGTCGAGGTAGACGAACGCATCGAAATCGATGACGCCCGCGCGCTTGCCATCATGGATAAGATGGTTAAGCAGCGCCGAGACTCTGTTAATCAATTCCAAAGTGCAGGCCGAGATGAATTGGCGGCTATCGAGCTTGCGGAAATTGAAGTCATCCAAGAATTCCTCCCTCAGCAACTCAGCGAAGACGAAATAGTTGCAATCATCGACGAAGCGCTCGCTGGAATCGATGCGACAGGTATGGCCGCAATGGGTCCCTTGATGGGTGCGATCAAACCTAAGCTGCAAGGCCGTGCAGATATGGGTGCCGTTTCGAAGATCGTTAAGGCTAAACTGACGGCTTGAGCAACGGCTTAGGCTGCCAAAGATGGCCCGACTCCCACAAGCATTCATAGATCAAGTTCTCGATAGAACCGATATCGTTGATGTCGTTGATCGGCGCGTGAAGCTCAAGAAAGCCGGGAAGAATTACTCTGCCTGCTGCCCTTTCCATCAAGAGAAAACCCCCTCTTTTTCTGTAAACCCTGAAAAGCAGTTCTACTACTGCTTTGGCTGTGGTGCGGGCGGCAATGCACTTGGCTTCATCATGGATTACGAGCGCATGGAGTTCCGTGAGGCCATCGAATCGCTGGCCCAGGCTGCGGGTATTGACCTTCCAGCCGAAGAGGTCGACAACGCCCCTCAAGTCGACCATCAAAAACCGCTTTATGAATCCATGGAACGCGCCACAAAGCTTTATGAAAGCTTCCTGCGCAAGCACAAGGATCGTAGTCGGGTTGTCGACTACCTCAAGAACAGAGGTCTTTCGGGGGAAATTGCTCGGGATTTTCGTCTTGGCTTTGCGCCAGAGGGTTGGGACAACCTCATGCAGACACTGGCGGATGAAGCCAGCGTTGGCCATGCGCTCACCGCAGGTCTGCTGATTGAGAACGACAAAGGCCGAAAATACGACCGGTTTAGGGATCGCGTCATTTTTCCCATCGTTAATCAGCGCGGAAAAGTGATTGCGATGGGGGGAAGGGTGCTGGGCGATGGCAAACCCAAATACCTTAACTCGCCGGAAACACCCCTATTTTCAAAGTCGCACGAACTCTACGGGCTGCACCAAATTCGCAAATTCGCGAAAAACTTGAGTCGAATTGTGGTTGTCGAGGGGTATATGGACGTCATTGCCCTAGCGCAATTCGGCATTCACTACGCCGTAGCAACGCTTGGAACATCGGTGGGTAAACCTCACCTTGAACTGTTATTCCGTCGCGTCGAGCAGGTTGTATTTTGCTTCGACGGGGATGAAGCGGGCCGAAAAGCGGCCTTCAGAGGAATGGAAGCGGCGCTTCCGATGATGGAAGACGGTCGGCAGGTCAAGTTCTTATTCCTTCCCGAGGGGGAAGACCCTGACAGTGTCGTACGGAGCAAAGGCGCACAGCACCTAGAACACATGTTTGACACCGCTGCGCCACTTGAACAGTTCCTTTTTGAGCAGATGGGTGCCGGGATCGATCTGACAACGATGGATGGAAAAGCGCGACTTTCAAAGTTAGTCGCACCTTACATCAACCAAATTCCAGATGGTGTTTACAAAACCCTGCTATTCAAGTCGCTAGCCGAACGAACGGATATGGACGTGGAGAGCCTGCGGCGCCTGCGGGAAGTTCAGGAGACGCCGAGCAATGTAGAACCCACTTCTCAGCCCTACACCGACATGGCGCCACCACCTGACGACGATGAATACGGTCAGTTTGGGAACGTTCCTCCCAGCGACTTCGATGACGTTGATCCATACACTGATATGACCGGGGTTGCTGACAGAGATTCAGGCTTCGATACAGGCTTGAGCGACGGCGTACTGATGCGCGCGCTTGGCTTGATTGCACTTCACCCGCCAGCAGCACTTCTTGTCGCGGACGAGATGCTCCCCGACAGCTCAGACAGAACCGCGAACTTGCTTCGAGAAGTAGTCACCCTGGTACGAGAAACGCCTGATATGAGTACAGCAGCCCTACTGGGGTATTGGACTAATACCGATGAAGGTGAGGCACTCAGCGCCGCCGCGGCCAAAGAAGTTATCGACACCGAAAACGAGATCAATGAGCACCTCGCGGCTATATTGAATAAATTATCAAGAGATCGGCGTGTCAATCTCTTGCGTACACGTGCTCATAAACTTAAATCGGTGCCTTACACCGAGTTAACTAACGAGCAAAAGCGCGAGCTCGTGTCACTTACGACTGAGATAAGACAACTTTCTGGCAGAGATTGACGCGCACCTCTCCCAGAAATGACGGATTCGTCAAAATTGCATAAATACGCCAAAGTCCAAGTTTTGACATGGCTAATTGCACCCGCGACCACTATAATCGCGAGCCTAATTTTTTCCGACCGTCTCTACTCCGGATCCTTTCATGTCTGATTCGCTACAACAACAATCGCTCTTGAAGCAATTAATTGCCAAGGGAAAAGAACAAGGCTATCTGACTTATGCCGAGGTGAACGATCACCTCCCGCAAGATATCTCTGAGCCCGATCAGGTCGAAGACATCATTCAGATGATCAACGACATGGGTATTCAGGTCTTCGAGCAAGCGCCTGATGCCGATGAACTCATTCTTACCGAAGGTGATCGTTCAGCCGACGAGATCGCCGCCGCTGAAGCCGCCGCAGCGCTCGCAGCTGTCGAAAACGAAGCCGGCCGCACAACAGACCCCGTGCGCATGTACATGCGGGAGATGGGGACCGTTGAGCTACTGACACGTGAAGGCGAAATTGTTATCGCCAAACGAATCGAAGAAGGCATCCGCGAGTTGATGGCTGCACTAGCCTACTACCCTCGCGTCGCGCGCAGACTTTGTGAAGAATACGACCTTGTCGCCAAAGAGGAGCGCAAGCTATCAGACATTTTGGTGGGCTACCTTGACCCCGCTGACCACGTGCCATCTGCTCAAGAAATTGCTGAGCAGAATGCAAACAGCGGTAACGATGATTCAGAAGAGACCGACACGGGTCCTGATCCCGTTGAGGCCAAGAAGCGTTTTACTGCACTGAAGCGTCAATGTACGAAAACTGAGAACGTGCTTGAAGAGAAAGGCTACGACAGCAAAGAAGCGCAAAAGGAAATGGCTAAGCTGGGCGAACTATTCAAGTTCTTCAAGTTAACGCCTCGCGTCTTTGATCCACTGGTTGAGACACCACGCGCTGTTCTGGCAGTAGTGCGAGAGTCAGAGCGAGAGATTATGCGTCTCGTCGTTCGAGAGTGCCGAATGGATCGCAAAGAGTTTATCAAGAGCTTCCAGGGCTCTGAGAGTAAGCTGAACTGGATTGACGGCGCCACCAAGAAAGCAGACGTTAACGAGCGCCTCGCTAACTACCGCGAAGACATTGTTCGTCTTCAGAAGCGCATTGCTGTTATCGAAGACGAAGTGGGTCTGTCTACGACTGAAATCAAAGAAATTAATCGCCGTATGAGTATGGGTGAAGCCCGAGCTCGTCGCGCCAAGAAAGAGATGGTCGAAGCAAACCTTCGTCTTGTTATCTCGATTGCTAAGAAGTACACCAACCGCGGACTTCAGTTCCTCGACCTTATTCAGGAAGGCAACATTGGTTTGATGAAGGCGGTTGATAAGTTCGAGTACCGACGTGGTTACAAATTCTCGACGTATGCCACATGGTGGATTCGCCAGGCGATCACACGTTCGATTGCTGACCAAGCGCGTACCATCCGTATCCCAGTCCACATGATCGAGACGATCAACAAGCTAAACCGCATTTCGCGTCAGATGCTTCAAGAAATGGGTCGCGAG
The DNA here is from genome assembly GCA_965662305.1 of Luminiphilus sp. Taxonomy (GTDB): domain Bacteria; phylum Pseudomonadota; class Gammaproteobacteria; order Pseudomonadales; family Halieaceae; genus Luminiphilus. The sequence continues at coordinate 6,027 of CBFIHK010000006.1, read as the reverse complement.
CCAACGCCGGAAGAGTTGGGCGAGCGTATGGATATGCCTGAGGACAAAGTGCGCAAGGTCCTAAAGATTGCAAAAGAGCCTATCTCCATGGAAACACCCATTGGCGATGACGAAGACTCCAGCCTTGGCGATTTCATCGAAGACGTAACTATCGCGAGCCCAGTGGAGTCAGCCACAGAAGAAGGTTTGACCGAGGCGACGCGAGAGGTACTTGGTGGCCTCACAGCACGTGAAGCAAAGGTTCTTAGGATGCGTTTCGGTATCGATATGAACACTGACCACACGCTAGAGGAAGTCGGCAAGCAGTTTGACGTGACCCGAGAGCGTATCCGTCAGATCGAAGCAAAAGCACTGCGCAAGCTTCGCCATCCGACGCGATCGGACTACCTCCGCAGCTTCCTGGACGAGTAAAAACAGGAATATCTCCAGCCTCCCTTGCAAGCCTGGGAGGCCAACTCAGAGCACTAGCGATCGCGGTATAGCGTTATTCCGTAGCGTCGACGCAGCTCTTCAAGTGGTGTGTCTAACATGGCCTCAGTCACTTCAGAGTGAGGCCACTTGTCTGACATATTTCTTACACAGCGCAGCCAGATCCATAAGAACATCGGGAAATAGTAGACCAAGGCCAAGACGTAAGTCTTAAGCCTACCTCCCATCATCTCGAGACCTTCTTCATTGAGGCGCTTAACCTCTGGATCAGCTTGGTAGGCTTTTATTTCATCCACCGTGATCGTCGTGCCAAACAAGATCCAAGGCTTCAAGAAAATTTCACCCTCGAGTGATGTATCGCAACCGAAAATGACGTGGGTGAGATCGTGATCCCTGAAACTCTTACCTTTGCGATCTGACACTTCTGCCACATCAGGCGCATGGCAGTAGAGTTCACTGAGCCCTTCTCTCAGCGTGGCACGACAGTCCTGCTTTAAAAACTCCATGCTTTACTCATTATTCTTTTAGCGACGGTTTTCCCCAGCTTAACGTGCATCTTCGGTGAGGGCGATGACTACCAAGACGCCAGCTTGACGCAAACAAATTTCAAAGCCGGCCTCTCTCCAGAGGACGCGGATGATTTGTCACCCCCGCTATGACGTTTATACTGACTGTCGCGATATCAAGAAGAATCAAAACCAGCAGATGACCCGCCTACCCTTACTGCGAATAGCCTTCACAGCCTTGCTACTTATGACAACCTCTGCGACTGCAAACGAGAGCTATCAGACCCACTGTGCGCAGTGCCATGGAGCGAGCGGGCAAGGAAATAACGCCTTGGGCGCGCCAAACCTGACACGTTTATCAGCGGCGTATATCCAACGGCAGCTTGAAGGGTTTCGGGCTGGCTGGCGCAAGAGTGACGACAGCTATACACAGACAATGATCGCGGCAATCGTATCGCTTGATGCTCCGGTGCTCGCCAGTGCGACTAGCGCCATTAATGCTTTTCCAGATATCAACAGAACAGCAGGAGCGATCCAGGCAGGCAATGCAGAGCGCGGCAAAGACCTTTACAACGCCTATTGCAGCGCGTGTCACGGAACCACTGCGATTGGCAACGACGCGCTTGGTGCGCCCAACCTGTTAGGGCTGAGCCAAAACTACTTAAGCCGCCAGTACCTTCACTTCGCCGAGGGCCGACGTGGCAGCCACCCCGACGATCGATACGGTCAGCAAATGGCACGTTTGGCCAAAGCGCTGAAAGACCCACAGCTCATTGACGATGTCTCGACCTATGTGGCCTCACTCGCTGAGTAAAGTCAGATTAGGTCTACTGGTGGTGGTGTGCCTAGCGTCCGCCACCCTGGCAAATGACGCGGACACCGACTTCGAATTGGCAAAACTGTGTCCCGCCGGTTTTGCACTCTCAGCAGATGGCGGTTGTGAACTTCGCACGCTCTACGACGGTTATTCTTCACCGCACGACAGTGGCGTTGGCGGCCCACGCGCAGGCCTTCCCGATATCCGGGATGGTTTCAGTCCAGAGGTCATTGATCTCGGCCGCTACCTATTTTTCGATCCGGTGCTATCGGGCGATAACACCATCGCCTGTTCGAGCTGCCACGATCCGGATCATGGCTTCGCGGATGGCAGAGGCCGTGCCCGCGGCATCAATGGTGCAATCCTCGAACGCTCCGCACCGAGTCTCTGGAATATTGGCTTCTTCGACACCTTGCTTTGGGATGGCAGTAAGACGACCCTCGAAACTCAACTCCTGGGTCCGCTGTACTCATCTAATGAAATGGGCACCACACCCGAACAATTATTGGCCGACCTCTCGGGCAACGACGCCTACCAAAAACTTTTCGCCGATGCATTTGGAACACCCGACATACGTTTAGATCAGGTCTATACAGCGCTCAGCGCCTTTGAAGCATCACTGGTGTCACTTAACAGCCGATATGATTTTTACGCCCACGGCATTCATGACAGTCTTTCACCCAGTGAACTCGAGGGACTCAATGTTTTCCGCTCCTTTGTATCTCGCTGCGGCGAATGTCATACCCCGCCGCTCTTTAGTAATCAGGAGATCGCAATCATTGGCGTGCCGGAACCGGAGGGTAGGCCCTTCGACCCTGGTGCTGGCGCAACATCGGGCATTCCAAGTCAACGTGGCGGCTTTCGCGTGCCAAGCCTGCGCAACATCGCAAAAACTGCGCCCTACATGCACCAAGGTAACTTCGAAACGCTTCGCGATACGGTATCCTTCTATAATGGTGGAAGGGGTCATGCCGCACCCGAAAACGAGAACCTCCTTATCCATTGGCATATTTGGGAGCCCAATCTTAGAGACGAAGAACTCGACAGATTGGTCGATTTCCTCCACGCTCTGACTGATGAGGGGTTTATGCCGAACATCCCCGAGCGGGTCCCATCTGGTTTACCACCGGGGCGAGCAATTCAATTAGAACAAAAGTATGGTGACGCAGAGCACTTTCTAAAAAAGCAAAAAAAGATTCAGCAACACAAGCACTCTCAAAAACAGCGACAAGCTCGCTATCGAGAACAGCACCGTGAAAGTCTGACATCGAGGTCGCAATAATGAAAATAAAACTCAGTACAGCACTGTCGATAATATTGATAGCACTGTGGGCAACCGCCACGCAAGCGGCCACCTTGGAAGTCAAGGAGGGCGAATCGATTCAGGCCGCCGTCACCAATGCCAAGGCGGGCGACACGATCAAGGTCTACCCCGGCACTTATCACGAGACTGTGTTTGTCGATAAAGACGATATTTCACTCGTTGGCATTGTTGAAGACGGAGAGTGGCCCCATCTCGACGGCGAGAAGATTCTCAATGATGCGATCCTTTACTCAGGAAACGGCTTTAGTGTCGAGTGGTTTAAGATCACAAAGTACAAAGGCAACGCCATCATGGGCCAATCGGGAAATAACTTCTCGATTAGAAACAACTGGGTGATCGACACCGGCCTCTACGGCATTTTCCCTGAGTTTGGCCACAACGGTCTTATTGAAAACAACATCCTCAGCGAAATTGAAGATGCAGCGATCTACGTTGGCATGTCTGACTATATCGACGTGCGAAACAACCAGGTCTTCGACAATGTCGCAGGCATCGAAGTTGAGAACAGCCGCCACGTTTTGGTCGAGGGCAATGTTGCTCGGAATAACACCGGTGGCATTCTGGTCTTCATCACCCCCGGGCTGCCCATCAAATCTTCCTACGATGCCATTATCCGTCGTAACTTCGTAACCAATAACAATACACCGAATTTTGCTATCCCCGGTTCGCTGGTTGCAGGCATTCCCTCGGGCACAGGTGTGCTGGTGATGTCAGGCGACCAGGTGGTTATCGAAGACAACATCATCACAGGCAACAATACGGGCGGCATCATCGTCACAAGTGGTGATTTTGTGACCGAAGTTGCGAGCGACAAAGGCTCAGACCCACACTCCGATAACGTCGAAATTCGCAACAATGTCATGTTCGACAATGGCAACGATCCCGACGGAGAGATGAAGCTATTGATGCTCAGCAAGTTCAGCACTAAAGGCCCCGATATATTGGCTTATCAGTCTGCCGCCGATAAAGAACGCGGCAGTTGTATATCCCGCCGTGACGCCTACCGATCCTACGGACTTGAAGAGTGGGCAGACTGTGACGCCCCCACTGTGCGTGCCGCTGATGCCGTTGCGACTGCCACCGATATCGGCACCTCACGCCAGCTCGCCACCAAAATGTTGGAAGCACCTGCTGACCCTCGCATCATCACTGCGGATGCAGGTGGTGCTGAAGTCGTCTACAACGGCATCTGTGCCGGCTGTCACGCTTACAACGTCCGCCTGATTGGCCCACCGGCCTTAGTCATTCAGGCGCAGTATGGAGACGACGTGCAAGCACTCGCTGATTACGTTGCCAACCCTGTGAAACGCCGACCGGACTTCCCAGCGATGCCACCTCAAGGCCATGTGTCTGAAGATATGCGCTTGCTCGTAGCCGAATACATGTTGGGCTTAGACGGATGAATCTTATAGCGGTGCAGGAGCAAGATTCGGCGCCGCATCGAAAGCTCTGCACGGACTGTGGTGTTAGTCGGACGAGTGAGCCCGGTCGCTGCGGGTACGCCTGCCAATTCATAAATCCCGACTATGCGCGGCTTGAACACCAAACCCACGGCCGTGTAAGACAAACCGAAGGTGATGTAGAACCGTTTTTCGGCGTGGTGGAAGAGATGCACCAGGCGGCGCTCGCACCGAAACGTAACGGCGCGCAGTGGACCGGTATAACCACACGACTGGGGGAAGCGCTTTTAGCGTCTGGCGACGTCTCGGCGGTGCTGTGTATTGGGCCTGACGCCAATGATCCATGGAAACCGGTGCCAAGGCTGATTACCGACGCACAAGACATGGCAGGCTGCAGAGGGATGCGTATGGGATACGCTCCGCTCCTTGAACTGCTCGAGCCCGCCATCGCTGATGGGCATAAGCGAATCGCAGTGATCGGCATACCCTGTCAAATCTATGCACTTCGCGCACTGGAAAACGAACTTGGCTTGGAGCATCTGGTCGTTATCGGTACCCCCTGCTCGGACAACACCACCACTGAAAATTTCCACGAGTTTTTGTCGCTTCTTGATAGCGATCCCGAGCGAATTAACTACCTCGAATTCATGCCCGACTTCCATGTCGAGATTCGGTTTGATACCGGGAAAAAACGACGGATTCCATTCCTCCAGCTACCCATTGCTGACCTGAGAGATGACTTTTTCCCACTGACCTGTCGGACCTGTGTCGACTACGTCAATACACTCTCCGATATCACTGTCGGATACATGGGCGGTCGCGGGGATCAGTGGCTACTCGTTCGCAACCAAAAAGGCCAAAAAGCGCTCAATGCAATTCGCTCAGAACTGACATTAAAGGCGCCCTCCACCTCAGGTAAGCGGCACGCCGCAGTCAAAGGATTCATCGAAAATACACGTCGAGCAACCGGCGGTCTTCCCCTGCGACGGATGCCGCAATGGTTGCGCCCTATCGTGGGCAAGATCATGCCCTTGACGGGGCCCAAGGGTCTCGAGTTCGCGCGCACGCGTCTAGAGATGAAAGCGGCAGAGTCCATCCTCCACCTGCGCCGCACGGCACCCAAAAGACTACGAACTATGGTACCCCCACACGTGTGGAAGCTTGCCGAGCCCTATGGCCTAACACCCAGTGAGGACGAGCGCTGATCCAGACCTTTGCCCGGTCGGTAAAAACAGCTCAACACTCGCAAGGAATCCACCGTGGAAGGACATACAGTCGCTTACTCGCAAAGCACTATTATCGAACTTATGGTGCCCAGCTATGCCAACTTTGGTGGCAAGGTCCACGGCGGAACACTGATGTCACTGATGGACAAAGTGGCCTACGTTTGTGCCAGTAAACACGCGGGCAACTACTGCGTGACTGTCTCGGTCGATAATGTGGAGTTCTTGCAACCAGTTGAAGTGGGCGAGGTCATTAAACTCATGGGATCCGTCAACTATGTGGGGCGAAAGTCCCTCGTTGTTGGCATCAAAGTGGTCGCAGAGAATC
>CBFIHK010000005.1:0-52732 GCA_965662305.1 Luminiphilus sp. | reverse complement strand
AGATAAGGAGGTCGCATGGTAAGGCTGGTTGTGACATCATCCGGCGCTGGTTTGAACGGAGATCTATCGGGTGAATAAAATGAATCGAATCACCTCTGCAACGCTTGCACTTCCCATAGTCGCGTTTGCACAGCCGAGCTTTGCATCAGACACAGGCCACACTGCGTGGATGCTGACGGCTACAGCACTTGTCTTGTTTATGACGATTCCCGGACTGTCACTTTTTTACGCAGGCCTTGTCCGCGCGAAGAATGTTTTGTCTGTGTTGATGCAGTGTTTTGCGATCACCGGTTTGATGTCGGTACTTTGGTTCGTTGCCGGATACTCCATAGCCTTTGGTACCGATGGCGTTGAGCCTGGTGCTTACATGGGTGACATGGGCAACCTTTTCCTCGCTAACGTGTCCATGGACTCTATGCGGAACGGCATACCCGAGACACTTTTCGTAATGTTCCAGATGACCTTTGCGGTCATCACACCCGCGCTCATCGTCGGTGGGTTTGCGGAGCGCATGAAGTTTTCGGCCATGTTGCTATTTAGTGCGGCGTGGATGCTGCTCGTCTACGCGCCAGTCTGTCATTGGGTATGGGGAGGTGGTTGGCTCGGTAATATGGGCCTCCAGGATTTCGCGGGTGGCACGGTCGTTCACGTGACTGCAGGTGTCGCAGCCCTAGTTGCCGCAGTAATGATGGGACCTCGTCGCGGCTTTGGACAGACGGCAATGCCACCACACAACCTTACTATGACGGTCACCGGTGCCGGCATGCTATGGGTAGGTTGGTTTGGCTTTAACGCGGGCTCAGCGCTCGCTGCAGACAACAGCGCCGCGATGGCGATGTTGGTAACGCATCTTTCCGCCGCTTGTGGTTCGCTGGCATGGATGGCCATGGAGTGGATCCGTCACGGAAAGCCCTCGGTGCTGGGTATCGTCACAGGAATGGTTGCTGGCTTGGGCACGATTACACCCGCCTCAGGTTCGGTAGGACCCGCAGCAGCCGTTGTGATTGGTTTGTCGGCCGGCGTGGTTTGCTACTTTGCGACCATTACACTGAAAAATACGCTCAAAATCGACGATAGCCTCGACGTATTCCCAGTTCACGGTGTGGGCGGTATGTTGGGCACTATTCTGATCGCTGTATTTGCGTCGCCTTCGATTGGCATCTTTAGCGGTAATGGCTTCTCTGACGGCGTTTCGTCTATGGGTGGCCAGCTGTACATTCAACTCTTTGGCGTTCTAGTGACGTTCGCCTTTGCATTGATTGGTAGCTGGGTGTTGCTAAAGGTGGTTGATAGCCTGGTTGGTCTCCGTGTCGATGATGATGAAGAGACTGAAGGCTTGGATCTTGTCCTACATGACGAGCGGGGTTACGACCTGTAAGTAAAGTGCCTTCAGGGAAAAGACTTCAGAAAAACGCCACTTCTACGTGGCGTTTTTTTTGGGAGGGAGAAGTGAAGGAATAGTGAAGTCCGACTTAACTCTGAATGAGTCTATCTAGCGCTTTAGATGATACTTCTGCGGGAGCGTTATTTTGATCCGTGTTTAACTCTTACTCGGGTGCGGCAAATCCTAGGGTCCACTGGGGTTCGTCAATCTGAAGGTAACGCCAAACTGACCCCAAGTTTTTTGAAAATAGCGATCGACTCGGCCACCTCCCAGACGGTGAGTGGGTGAGACTCTCGCCACGCATCACTAAAGTTAACCTCAAGATGATCTCCCTCTGCCTTGGCGTAAAACTCAGGACTGATTGGCGGGACCTCCGCGTGCTTCAAGGTAACGGCTAATCGCAGTAGCACCAGCATGCGAGCGAATTTCTGCTGCTTACTCTTTGGTATGCCGTCAAACAGATAATTCGGCAGCTTTCCTCTGTGCCCTCGCAATAGACGGCTAATAAAGAGCTGATCGCCTTGAGAGAATCCAGGCATGTCCGAATTCTCGACAAGATAGGCTGAGTGTCGGTTGTAGTGCTTCTGAGCAATAGCGATTCCTATCTCATGGAGCCTGCCTGACCACGACAAGAGGTCGATATCGTCTTCCGTTAGATCCCAGGCATTCGCGGTTTCGATGCCAAGTTGTTTGGCGTAAATACCCACTGAATCCGAATTTGCCATCTCTGCGGAATACCGTTGCAGCATGGCTTGAACGGTTCGTTCTCGCACGTCTTCGTGGCTGCGTCGGCCAATGAGATCATAAATGACACCCTCGCGAAGGGCGCCTGATGACGTTCGCATAACCTCTACATGCAACACGTCGAAGATCGCTAGCGTGATTGCGACGCCTGCTGTGATGACACCACGGCGTCGCTCGTTGAGCCCCTCGAGATCGATCTCATCAACGGACTCGAACTTCAAGAGGGCTTTTTTGAGCTTTTTTACGGATTTGTGGTCGATACCTTCGCTACGCCAGCCAGCCGCCGAAATGAGTAGCTCTATAGCTTGCAGGGTGCCAGACGAGCCAACCGCCTCCACCCAATGCGCATGCCTGAAATGACGGCGGATATGAGAGACCTCAATACAGGCTTGATCGTAGGCGCTTCTAAAGCGCTTCTTGTCGATTCTCCCTTCAGGGAAGAAACGCTCGCTGTAACTCACGCAACCCAGTTGGAGACTTTCAAGTCGCTTTGGCTCGAACTGGTGTCCGAGAATGAACTCGGTGCTACCACCGCCGATATCGACGACAAGACGACTGTGCTCGTCATCTGCAAGCGTGTGTGCGACACCTAGATAGACGAGTCGTGCCTCTTCGCGACCGTAGATGACATCAACTGGAACACCAAGAATGGCCTCTGCAGGTTCTGTGAATACCTCTCGGTTGTGAGCTTGGCGTAATGCATTGGTGCCGACAGCGCGGATTTTATCGGGCTTTACCGATGCAAGGAGCTGCTGAAACCGTTCAAGGCAAGCAAGACCACGCGCTACGGCGTCCTCGGCCAGTTTGTGATTTTTAAGACCTTTACCGAGTTGTACTTTCTCAGCGAGGACGTGAAGTGGACGAATCTCACCGTGCTCTAGGCGCGCTACGATCAAGTGAAATGAATTGCTTCCAATATCTATCGCCGCGTAAATGGGATCATGATAGGAGGTATCGGGCGCGGATCGCGTAGGCTCGGTGTTCAAATTATCTACTCAAGGAGCGTTCTAGCGAGAGGATATAGGAATCTTGGATGAAGCGGTGAGCCGGGACTTCATTAAGGGCCAAATTTAACGACTAAACTGTCGCGGTGTGCGCCCGGTGATCCGGGTACAGAGTTCATAGCCAATGGTGTCGCAATGCGCGGCAACCTCATCCACACTGGGCGTGCTTCCCCAAAGCGTAACCTCGGTACCAAAGTCAATGTCAGGAATGTCTGTCACGTCTGCGGTAATCATATCCATGGATACCTTGCCGGCGAGCGGCACCGTCCCGTAGGGTGTTCCAATAGGTGTGCCATCTGCTGCGCCCCGTGGATAGCCATCGCCGTAGCCCACGGGGATGGTCGCGATTCGGCTCCGTCTATGAGCCACCCATCGCCCGCCGTATCCAACGGTTTCGCCAGGCTCTATCCAGCGTGTCGCAGCCACTCTCGAGGTGAATGTCATAACGGGGCGTAGCTGCAACCCTGTTGGTAGGTCGATCAAGGAGCCGCCGTAAAGCGAATAACCGAGTCGCACCCACGATTCTGCAGGACAAAGTTCACCCACCGTGCTTGCTGAATTGGAAAAGCTTGCCTGCTTATCGCCCCCGCCCCATTCGTTTTGATCGTTCAAAACCTCACCCCAGCGCGCTGTCTGCCGATGGGTCAAGGCTGATTCAGCATCTTCCGCGTCAGCGAGATGGCTCATCAATGTGGTTTTTCGGATGCCCGCGGTATGTAGCGCTGACGTTACGTCGGCTACATCATTGGGATCAAAGCCCAAGCGATGCATGCCTGTATCAACCTTTAGCCATACCTGATCAGGTTTATCGGTCTGGGCAATGAACCATGTTAGTTGATGGTGATTCGATAGCGCCGGCCAAAGTGAGTGAGCGGTCATGGCAGCAAGGTCTTCGTTAGAGTGCGGTCCTTGCAACACTAAGATTGGTTTGGCGATGCCCGCGTCTCTGAGTTCGACGGCTTCTTCTGTAATTGCCACCGCAAATGCATCTACTGAGCGTTCCAGCACTTGGGCACAGGCAACAGCACCGTGCCCGTAGGCATTGGCCTTGACGACTGCCATCTTTTGACGTGATCCCGCGAGGCGACTTAGCGCCTCAAAGTTACGAGCTAGCGCATCGAGGTCGATACAGAAGTGGCTGGGACGTGGCACGTTGACTGTTCTCTGTTAGAGGGACATGGCGACTGTCAGTCTCGCGTCTCTATTGGTTTACGTGAAATGATCGAAGCGGTGTTTGGCGAACAGCGCTTGCGCTTGAGACCAAACGGGCCCGGGTTCGCCGGTACCCACTGCCTTACCGTCAATGGCGACAACAGGCTCAAGCTCCTTCGTTGAACTACTCAGCCAGACTTCATCCGCCGCCATCACCTCTTTTCGGGAGATAGACTCTTCCCGTACCTCGAGTGTGCTGTGTTGCCTCAGTATTGCCAGCGCCATATCTCGCGTGACGCCAGCCAGTTTATGGTTGTCGAGTTGCGGTGTTCGCACCACACCGTCGGTGACCACAAACACATTACAAGCAGCGGCTTCAGTTAGATTATCCTCCGCATCGAAAAGGATAATCTCGCCCGCACCCGAACCCACGCCCTCCATCATGTGTAGCACATTACCAAGCAGCGATGTGCTCTTGATGTGACATCTCTGCCACCTCAAATCCTGCCCAGACGTGACTTCCCACCTAGTTACTGTTTCTCGATTCCCGTTATCGGGCTCGGGGATGTCAAAGGTGTAGGCAAATATGGTGGGCTTTGGCTGCTTCGGGAAGGCGTGGTTACGTTTCATCGTCACGCCACGCGTAACTTGCAAGTAGATACCCAAGTTCCCGTTGCCATTTTGCTCGAGCAATTCGCCGAACATCTGATTCAAATCCGCGCGACTCCAGGGAACCTCGATACCAATTTCGCGTAATCCATTTTCGAAGCGGACCATATGAAGTTCCGTTCCGATGGTTTTTCCCCCATAGGAAGGGATGACCTCATAGATGCCATCGCCAAATAAAAAGCCGCGATCCATGGGCGAAATTTTAGCGTCTTCGAGAGGAAGGTAGTCACCGTTTAAGTAGGCGATGGTCATTACAAGATCCTTCAGTGCTTGGGGCTTTTGTCAGCCGAACGAACGGCTTATATTAGTTCAGCACAGCGTTATATAAAAAGGATAAAAGAGAATGCCGACAATCACAGATCACGCGATAGCTACGCCCGATAAGCCAGCGTTTATCATGGGCTCCTCTGGGGAGATGGTCACCTTTGCAGAACTAGACGCGAGGGCCAATCAGATCGCGCAGTTGCTCCGTGCCTCGGGCGTTCAGACCGGCGAGCACATCGCTATGATGCTGAAGAACTGCCGTGAATTTTTCGAGGTTGTGTTTGGCTGTGCTCGTGCCGGCGTTGTCTTCACCCCGATTAGTACGCACCTAAAACAAGACGAAACCGCCTACATCATCAATAACTGTAACGCGCGTTTGTTTATCGCGTCTGCTTCACTTGGAGACATAGCCGCCGAAGCTGCGCAACACGCACCGGACCTCGTAAGGAAGTTCATCATTGGTGGCGAGGCACCGGGTTTCGAGGACTGGCAGACCGCAGTCTCGGAACAGTCAACGGACCCAATTGCTGACCAGAGTCTTGGCGTTCCTATGCTGTATTCATCGGGCACGACGGGAAAACCAAAGGGTATCTTCCGAGCACCGGAGAACACTTCCCTCGACGCACCGCATCCTCTCAAACTCGCTGGAATGTATTTCGGCTTTAATGACTCGACGGTGTATTTGTCGCCAGCGCCGCTATATCACTCGGCGCCTCTGTTCTACAACACGCTCAACATGACCGGTGGTGGTACATCAGTCATCATGGAACGCTTCGACCCAGAGCAAGCCTTAGCCCTTATCGAACGATACAAAGCGACTCATAGCCAGTGGGTACCGTCGATGTTTATCCGAATGCTGAAGCTGCCCGAGGAAGCTCGAAGCAGTTATGACGTATCAAGTATGCGTTGTGCGATCCACGCTGCAGCACCGTGTCCCATTGATATCAAGCATCAAATGATTGAGTGGTGGGGACCGGTAATCTACGAGTACTACTCATCGACTGAGGGGGTGGGCTTTACCATCATTGATTCAGAGGGTTGGCTTGCGCACCCGGGGTCAGTCGGTCGACCGCTCACTGGCGTGCCTAAGATTCTCGACGATGAAATGAATGTTTTGCCTCCCGGCGAAGTAGGGCAGATCTATTTCGACGAAATCGCCCGCTTCGAGTATTTCGACGAGCCTGGGAAAACCGAAGAAGCCTTCGATACCCGTGGTTGGGGCACTGTCGGCGATATGGGGTACCTCGACGAGGAGGGGTATCTTTACCTCACCGACCGAAAGAACTTCATGATCATTACGGGAGGGGTCAACGTCTATCCCGCAGAGATCGAAGGGCTTTTGGTGACGCACCCGCAAGTCGCCGACGTTGCGGTATTTGGTATCCCGAACGAAGAGTATGGTGAAGAGGTGAAGGCCGTAGTGCAGTTGCTGAACCACGCCGAAGCGGGTGATGAACTGGCCTTTGATCTTATTCAGTGGTCGAAGGAGCGGCTCTCCTCCGTGAAAGTGCCCAAGAGTATCGACTTTATGGAGCAACTGCCTCGAATGGAGAACGGCAAGCTTTATAAGCGCCACTTGATGGACGCCTATAAATAATCTGCTGCGCGGGAGTGCTGCTACATTGTGGGCAGCAGAATTTCTGAATCATCGGGCACCTGCAATTACTTTCGCTAGTTATGAAAAAAAGGCGGCCTAGGCCGCCTTTTTTGATAGAAGCGATAAGACACTCGGGCGTTACCTAACTCCCATGGCAGCTGCAGCCATAATGGTGAAGGTCGCGATAACCGGTATCACGACGGTTATCACCGCTGTATCCCGATACGCTTCTTTGTGCGTCAACTGCGTGATGGTCAGCATGGTGATGACTGCACCGCAGTGGGGTAGCGAATCAAAGCCACCCGCAGCGACGGTGGCTACACGGTGCACAACTTCGGGGTCCAAGCCCATCGCGATGTAGTCCTGCGCCATTGTTTGCATGAAAATCTGCAGACCACCCGATGCTGAGCCCGTAATTGCTGAGATGATACTGATTGAACTAAATAGCGAGAGAAGCGGTGGGAGACCTGAATTCATGATGAGATCCCCGAACTGCTGAAACCCCCCTGTCTGCACGACCACACCACCGTAGCCAATGATGGCCGCGCTGTTCAGCATGGGCATTAGCGAGTCGTTGGTGCCGTTTCCCAGCGTCGTAAAGGCAGTTTCTCGGATGTTGCTGAACAGTGCGAGACACAAAATGGTGCCGATGCCCAAAGAAATGCTCGGCCACATGATGGGTTGGCTACCCGCAAACGCCATCAGCTCACCCAACTGACCGTCACCGCTAGGCAATAGTCGCGGTGAGATAATCAAGCCGATAACAACCACGAGAGGCAATGCCGCGGCTGGCCATGACGGCAAGTTGTCATCAGATGCCTCTTGAAGCACGTCTCGGGGGCCAGGTACAAAACCTTCGCCTGCGGCTTTTGCAAGCACACGCTGATGTTCCAGATACCAGATACCGAGGCCGATCATCACCGCAGCGGCTAGGAGGCTCAGTATCGGCGCAGCGGTCAGTGAGGTACCCAAGGCTGATGCCGAAATAGCGTTGTGAATCGAAGGTGTGCCGGGAAGGGCGGTTAATGTAAACGTACCTGCTCCTAGCGCGAGTGCGGCGCAGAACAGTCGTTTGGGGATATCCGCTTCCCGGAGTAATTGGAGGCCAAGTGGATAAACGGCAAAAATAACCACGAAAACAACAACGCCACCGTAGGTCAACGCCGCACAGGCGAGCGTTGTGATGATCAGCGCTCGGTCAGCACCTAACTTGCGGACCAAGGCCATCGCAATGCTGGCGGCAGCACCGCTGTCTCCCATGGCGCGACCAAAGATAGCGCCCGCCGCGAAGAGAAAGAAAAATTTTCCGGCACAGGTAAAGGCGCCTAGTGGCCCACCCGCAAAGCCGTTAAGAAGCGAGTCAGCTATTGGCATGGTGTTTGTGAAAATGACGAGGAGCGAGCTCAGTATGGCGGCAAACATGATATCCACACCGCGCAAAGCCATCCAAATGAGCAATGCCACGCTACCAATCAGTCCCAGATACCCCAAAATCTCCATATACCTTCCTTATTTTTCTAATTGATGAGACTCAGATCAATATTTTTGGCTGTAGCTTAGATTGCTTCAGCATTGCTCGCGACCATACACTAATCGGAAACTGCTATCAGCAGAGGGTTACTTTGGCAGAAGCGGGTAGTGGTTCAAGTCAATCTGATGCAATTAAGCGTCACCGATATCTGGAAATTCTCCATCAGTTCACGATGAGTCAGGCGTCGCTGACGTCTGTGGACGATATCTGCTGGAATATTACGAAGACAGCTATTGGCGAGTTGGGTTTTGTCGATTGCGTTGTTTACATCACTAATGATGCCGGTGATAGGCTGATTCAGAGAGCAGCTCACGGAGACAAAAATCCGACTGATCGTGAGATTCTCGACCCCATAGAAATTCCTTTGGGAAGTGGCATTGTTGGTGCGGTTGCTCAATCGGGTGATCTTCAGCTGGTAAACGACACCCGAGCAGATTCTCGCTATATTTTAGATGACGATTTTCGTTGTTCGGAATTAGCAGTGCCGATTATGCATGCTGGTCGTGTTGTCGGTGTGTTAGATTCCGAGCATCCCGACCCGAACTTCTACTCCGAGGAAGATGTAAAACTATTTGCCACGATTGCGGCCCTTGCTTCCACCCGCTTGGAAACGGCCTTGGCCCTCGAACGACTTGAACTGCAGGCGATGGATTTGCAGGTGGCAAGAGAGGCTGCCGAGGCCGCGTCGAAGGCGAAAAGCCAATTTATTGCTAGCGTATCGCACGATATGCGGACGCCACTGACGGCGATTATTGGCTACGCTCACTTGTTGAGAGAGGGGGTAGGTGACGCGGGTCAGAAATCAGATTGGTTGAGCGCGATTGTCACTAACTCTGAATATATGAACGCAATGGTTGGCAATGTGCTCGATATGGCGGCCATCGAGACGGGCCAGTTGCCTGTATCATCTGATGTTATCGATTTAAGCGAATGGATGGAGAACTTACGGCAGTTAATCCAAAGCCGCGTGGCTCAGCGAGGATTACAGCTTGCAGTTGAGATCGATGACGGCGCACCCCACCTTTGGGTCGCAGATAGGGCAAAGTTAGACGAGCTCGTTATGAACCTCCTTACGAATGCAGTTAAATACACCCCGGATGGCGGTGTCACGGTGTCCGTTTCTGGTTGTATGAAGGGTTCCGAGGAGTGGCTACGAGTTGTGGTTCAAGATACCGGTATTGGAATGAGCGCATCAGCACTGGAGCGTGTTTTTGAACCATTTACCCGTGTACATGATCTGACAACTCACGCCACGATCGAGGGAACTGGGCTGGGGTTGACGGTTGTAAACGCATTTGTCGACTTAATGGGAGGAGAGGTCGAAATTACATCGACGCCCGGGCGAGGTACACGAGTATCGGTGCTCTTGCCGCCTGGTGTGCAGCAATCCGATGCTGTGCAAGAGCATTTGCACATTTCAACAGGGAATTCGCAAGAGATCGCCGATGACGAGTGTTCAGTCGAGCCACTTGCGGGGATTCGTATTTTGCTCTGTGAAGATAGCGATACGGTCGCGACGCTTCTCAAGCTCATATTGGAGCGATCAGGTGCCGTGGTCACACTGGGATGTGATGGCGAACAAGGGCTGCTCCTTTTTACCGAAAGTTCAGCTAGCTTAGATTTGGTTATCACAGATATGCAGATGCCAAAGATGGATGGCTACGAGCTAACGCATCACATCCGCAGACAGGGTTGGTCTGGTCAAATTGTTGCGCTTACGGCCTTCGCTGCATCTGAGGACGAGATTAAATGTCGAGCAGCGGGTTGCTCCCACTACCTAACAAAGCCGATCGACCCAGCATCTTTTATTGATTCAGTCAGGAGAATTATTTCAGGGGGGTAATCTAGTCGGTGTAAGCCGCCCCCATCGTCGAAAGTGGCTCCACCATTGCTGCCTTGGCCGCAGCCTCCGGACTTGATGCGGTACCAATTTGCGCACGCTTGCGAATCCCTTGGGTGATCGAGGCAAGACGGAAGAAACAGAAGGCCATGTAGAAGTTCCAGTCCTCGATACCGGGCTGACCCGTGCGCTCGCAATAGGTTTTGATGTAGCTCACGTCGTCGGGAATATTGAGCGCCTCACGCGATAAGCCCGCGAGACCATTGATTCCCGCCTCGCGAGGGAATTGCCAAGCCATCAGTTGGTAGGCCAGGTCCGCCAGAGGGTGACCAAGTGTGGAGAGTTCCCAATCGAGGATGGCGATGATCCTTGGTTCTGTGGGATGGAAGATCATGTTGTCCAGTCGGTAGTCACCGTGAACGAGAGAGACCCGTCCATCATCCTCTGGCATGTTCTTGGGTAGCCAGTCGATGAGCTTTTCCATTTCGGGAATCGTCTCCGTCTCAGCAGCGCGGTACTGTTTAGTCCATCGCCCAATTTGACGCTCAAAGTAGTTGCCGGGTTTACCGTAATCGCCGAGACCCACCTCATTGATATCCACCATGTGCATATCAGCCATGACACGGTTCATCTGATCGTATATCGCGCCTCGATCCTCATCGCTAACTTCAGGTAAAGCAGGATCCCAAAAAATCCGACCCTCGAGGTATTCCATGATGTAAAACATCGAGCCGATAACAGATTCATCCTCACATAGTGCAACGGGTGTGGGCACGGGCACATTGGTAGGGGCGAGGGCGGAGAGCACCTTAAATTCGCGGTCAACAGCGTGCGCAGAGGCGAGAAGCGTGCCCTGTGGCTTGCGGCGTAACACGTACTGATTGTCTCCAGCAGTGAGCTTGAACGTCGGGTTTGACTGGCCGCCGGCAAATTTCTCGGCTTTTAGTGGTCCGTTAAAGGGAGGGACGTGCACCCTTATCCAAGTGTCAAGATGCGTTAAGTCAAGCCCCTGAGCCATTTTTTACTCCCCAATCTAGCTAACTGCGACGTGATTAAGTATTGTTCTTGAGCGCGTTATACACCCCGCGATGAAGACTCGCAATTGAGACTCCGCTGCGTGCATCACCGAGCAATCGGTTAATAACGATAACCACGAGTTGTATGGAGATAGTTTCGTAATGTCAGTTGTAGCTAATTTTAAAGAAGCACTTGCCATGACCACGGCAGACGGCGGTCTGCTGGAAATCACCACCGTTGAGCGCGACGGCGTTCCGGTGAAGGCATTCGCGCAGGCGCCCGGATCGATGCGTGATCTTTGGGCGCTCTCCACCGGCCATGGTGACGCAGAGTACCTGATTTACAACGATGAGCGTTGGACCTACGCGCAAACGGCAAAGATTGTTGCCGAGTTTGGTGGCTGGTTGATGGCGCAGGGTGTTGAGCCGGGCGACCACGTTGCTATTGCGATGCGTAACTACCCTGAGTGGATGATGGCGCACTGGGCGGTCAACAGCATTGGCGCGGCAATCGTTGGCATGAACGCGTGGTGGGTGGCCGATGAAATGGACTACGCGCTCAACGATTCTAAGCCAAAGGTATTAATTGCGGACGATCGCCGGCTCGAGGCTTTTGCACAAATCCAAGAGAAATATCCCGACATAAAGGTTGTCTCCGTTCGAGAGCCGAATTCACCTGTTGAAGCAACAGATTTCCACGCGGCAATGGTTGACGGGGCACAGCTCCCCGACATAGAAATCGATCCTGACAGCGTGGCCTGTATTTTCTACACGTCAGGAACAACGGGGCGGCCCAAGGGTGCGCAACTGACCAACCGTGGTTGTATCACCAATGTGTTGAACGTAGTTGCTATGGGAAGGGCGTTTGCGACTGCGTCTGCGCTTGCAAAGTCGGGTGGTGGTAAAGAGGTTGATGTCCAATCACCCCCTGCGGCTACATCACTCATTGCCACGCCGCTCTTCCACGTGACTGCGAACAACTGTGCGCTGCAAGCGGGAACACTCGCCGGTAACCGTTTTATATTGATGTACAAGTGGGACACGGTCGAGGCGCTCAAGCTCATCGAAGCCGAGGGTGTAAACACTCTTAGCGCGGTGCCCATGATGACACGTGAGCTTCTAACACACCCCGATTTTGAGGACTACGATACGTCTAGCCTTTCTAGTATGGGCGGTGGCGGTGCTGCCGTTCAGCCTGACCTAGTGAAGAAGGTAGATGCGGTCACCAAAAAAGCGAGACCTGCTCAGGGTTACGGCATGACCGAAGTTTGCGGAATCATTACCTATATCGCAGGTGACGTGTTTGTTGAACGCCCCTCCAGTTGTGGTTATCTCGCGCCGACCTTCGACGGAAAGGTGGTTGATAAGTCTGGGAAAGAGTTACCGGTTGGAGAGCTCGGAGAGATCTGCGTGAAAGGCGCGGCCGTTATCAAAGGCTACTTGAATCGTCCCGAGGCAACGGCCGACACCATCGTAGACGGGTGGTTGCACACCGGTGACCTTGGCTACTTTGACGAAGAAGGGTTCCTTTACCTCGTTGATCGCGCGAAGGACATGATTCTCCGCGGTGGTGAGAATATCTACGGAGCGGAAGTAGAGTTCGCGGTCTTCGATCATCCTGCGGTACTAGAGTGCGTTGCCTTTGCTGTACCTGACGAGCGGTTGGGCGAAGAGGTGGGTGTTGCCGTTCACCTGAAGGATGGCGCAATGTTGGATGCGTCGGGACTTCGAGAGCACCTCTCTACCCGTCTCGCAGCGTTTAAAGTGCCTAAGTACATTTGGTTCCTCGCCGAGCCGCTTCCTCGAAACGCCAACGGTAAGTTCTTGAAGCGAGAGTTGCGCGAGGTGCTCGATCCTGCGTCTGCAGACTGAGTAATACGCGAGGACCTAAAACCTGCGAAAGGCTGTGCTCGTACCCAGAGAGAGGCCTGCCTAGCGTTTCGGGCTGCGCTTTTGGCGAGAATACTAAAACTTTGAGGCACAGAAAATGAGTGAATACGAAACCTTAGAAATCACGCGTGATGGTTCGGTGATGACGATCGCCTTAAACCGTCCAGAGAAAATGAATACGTTTAACGCGGCGCTTCGACGCGAGATTGCTAGAGCAGCGATCGAAGCGGATCTCGATAAATCAGTCCGAGCTGTCATCTTGACGGGTAACGGGAGAGCTTTCAGCGCTGGTGCCGATCTCTCAGACGGTGATGGCATGGCAGACGGTAAGGCCGTCGAGAGTGATCTGAACTTTGAGTACAAGCCAGGTGTGCTGGCGATTCACAACAGCTCAAAACCCTGGATCGCCGTCATTAATGGCCCTTGTGCCGGTATTGCCTACTCCTACGCTATGGCCTGTGATCTCGCTTGCATGGGTGAGAGCAGCTATCTCTATCAGCCATTCTCGGCAATCGGTCTGGTACCCGACGGTGGCGCGACTTGGTTGATACCCAGGCTGGTGGGAACCAAACGGGCTTATGAATTGATGGCGTTGGGGGAAAAACTGAGCGCTGAAAAGGCGGTGGCAATGGGCATGGTCAATCGTGTCTTCCCCGATGAAACCTTACGTGAGGACGGTCTCGCCTATGCGCAAGAGGTGGCGGAGCGATCACCGCTGGCGCTGAGCTACACAAAGGCAGCCGTGAACTTTGGGCAAACGCATAATTTGGATGAGACCATTAGCAAGGAAGCGGCACTGCAATCGATTTGTATCGACAGTGAAGATGCAAAAAATGCCGTGATCTCATTCTTTAATAAGCAAAAGCCAGTCTGGAAAGGCCGATAGTTGGGAAGTCCAACAGCTGGAAAGATTGATAGAAAGACCGATAGACAGAAACACCTATAAGTACACAGGGCAATAGTTGAAAGTTGTGGAACGTTGCACGATATGCGCGTCCATTCTCGGGGGAAGTATGAAAAAAACACTCATGTCGGTTGCCTTGGGCACGCTGTTGGCTGCCTCAGCATTTGCGGCTGAAAAACAAATATATTGGGGTGATACACACCTTCACACCAATCGCTCCTTTGATGCATTCACTAATCGAAACTTTTCCGTAGGGCCTGATGAGGCTTACCGGTTTGCTCGCGGCTTGCCCGTAGAGCACCCGGCACACAAAGCGCGTGTCCAACTCGAGACACCGTTAGACTTCCTTGTGGTGTCTGATCATGCCGAGTTCTTGGGGAACATCCGACAGCTCTACAACGTCGGGTTGCCTACGGAGGGCCTGGGCTTCATTCAAAAATTGAAGCTGTGGTACGCCGAGTATCTCATTCGAGATGCGATCAGTACGGGGAATGGCCGCGAATTTTTCTATAACCAGTTGCCTGACCCCTACGATACACCGCAAGAGGCTGTGTCTGATTGGGAGGAGAATATTGGCAATTCGGTTTTCCCCAAACTGCCTGCTATCGAAGATGAAGTGTGGAGCGATATTGCTGATGCGGCCGAGGCAAATAACCTACCTGGTGAGTTTTCAGCCATTCTGGGTTGGGAGTACAGCTTGATTCCTGGTGGGGCTAACTTGCACCGTGTTGTAATGACCGACTTGGATGGAGAGTCTGCAAAAGTCTTCCAGCCGTTTGGTTCTGATGACAGTCTTTATCCAGAAGACTTGTGGGCGTGGTTGGAAAAGACGAGTGAGCAAACCGGCGGTAACTTTATCGCGATACCGCATAACTCGAATATCTCAAAAGGGTCTATGTTCGACACCATAACCATGCGTAACGAACCTGTAGGACCGGCCTACGCGGAGATCCGCAAACGTTGGGAGCCCATCGTTGAGATCACCCAGTACAAAGGGGACTCTGAGACTCACCCCAGCTTGTCACCGAGCGATCCTTTTGCCGATTTCGAGGACTACCCGTTTTACATTCAGAAAGGTTGGACCGAATACAAGCCGGAGAAGGGCGACTTCATTCGCTCAGCATTGCTACGCGGTATGCAGCTCGAGCAAGAAATCGGGATTAACCCTTATCAGTTTGGCGTCATTGGCTCCACCGATGCGCACACAGGACTTGCTGCAGCGGAGGAAAATAACTTCCATGGGAAGTTCGCAACCGATAGCACGCCTGCTCGGAAACTAGATGGTTGGTCTGACAACGCCAATAGCTCCTTTGGGTGGGCCATGGGCGCACAGGGTCTTGCGGCTGTGTGGGCTGAGGAAAATACACGGGAAGGCATCCTTGCTGCCATGAAACGGCGCGAGACCTATGCAACCACAGGGCCTCGCATTGGTCTGCGCTTTTACGGAGGCTTTGGTATCGATGAATCACTATTGGACGCTAAGTCATCAGTAAGCGCCGCGGGTGCCGTACCCATGGGGGGTGAGCTCGTAGCTACTGATGCACAGCATCCGGTGTTTGTGGTGCACGCCATGGCTGATCCTAAGTCGGGGACTCTCGATCGTATCCAGATCGTAAAAGGTTGGGTGGACGCGTCTGGGGATTCCTTTGAGAAGGTATTCGATGTGGTTTGGTCATCAGACGAGCGACTTCAAGAAGATGGCTCGCTGATGCCTGTGCCCAACACGGTAAATCTCGAGACTGGGACATGGAGTAATGCCGCAGGTGCAGCGAATTTATCAGCCGCATGGACAGATCCAGAGTTTGATCCAACAATGCGCGCGTTTTATTACGTGCGTGTGCTTGAGGTGCCGACACCGCGTCATAGCCTGCTAGATAAGATTGCACTGGGTGGGGATGTCGAGACGAGACGTCCCGATGTCATTCAAGAGCGCGCTTATTCATCAGCGATCTGGTACCAACCCGCTCGCTGATTTATACAAGCTTGCCTGAGATCGCAGGTCTATGATTTCAGGTCTTAGGTCTTAGGTCTTAGGTCTTAGGTCTTAGGTCTTAGGTCTTAGGTCTTAGGTCTTGGGTCTTGGGTCTTAGGTCTTGGGTCTTGGGTCTCACGTGTGAAGTCTGCGGTCTCACGAGTTGACACCGTGTTACTGGCCTAAGGTAACTGTGGGGGCGTCTACCCGCTGTGCCCCAGTCAAAACCATGGTGTTTCCCAAGTTTTGTAAAGATCCTCCACACCGGTGTTGTCCACCGATTCAGAGCGTCCACAAGCGCGTGATGTCGATCTAAGTTGCTACCACTACGCGGATACCTTGCAGCTGCGGCTCGGCGCGCAAAACAGCTTCCGTTGTCTCGGTTAATAACTGCTCCATTGCCGAGATTTCATCCTCTCTGACCGAGCCATTGCGTTCACCCAGAGAGCGTAATCGATGCGCTTCTGCGTGCAGTGAGCTTTCGGCTGTGGCTTGCGCCTTTGCCTGTAGGTGTTTCACATGTACCTCAGCGCGCTTATCCAATTCAGCGAGAGCAGCAACAAGTTTGGGCCGCAGTTCGCGAATGACACCGGCACTCTGCGTAATACTGACCGGCTTGATCAGTTTGGTCAGATTTTCACAGGAGATCGCCTTGCCTAAATCACGGCCATCCAGTGTGATCAGCGACCGCAAGGGTGTTTGGTCGAGGTATCGTCCAATCTCTAGGCGCTTGGGAGCAGGACAGTCAGCGGTATGAAGGGTTTCGACCATGACAGTCCCCGGCTTGATACTTTTGGCCTTGATCATCGCCACTGAGGCATTGCCGAGTTCAGAGTTGTAGACGATATCAATGGTTTCCTTTACCAGCGGATGCTCCCAAGTGAGGAAATGAAGATCGTCTCTGGCAAGGGCTGTGTCGCGCTCGAAGGTGCAGGTTATCCCGCCGTCATCGAGGAAGGGCAATTCTCCCGTGACAAGATTCTCTGAGGGCTTGAGAATTAAGCTGTTCTCTGAGCCTTCTTCAGTGTGAATGCCGAGTCGGTCAAACAGGTTGTCGGTAAACCGTTGCAACTCTGAGGTTCTTTCGTTGCTCTCGATCTCACTGATCAACTCACGAGCGAGGTCTGGTTTATGGGAGGTGAGCTCAAGTAATCGATCGCGTCCTCGATCCATTTGCTGATTCAGTTGGTTTCTAAGCGTAATCGTTCGCTGCAAAAGCTCAGGGGAGAGCTGACCTTGTGATTCGCTCGCTTGCAACGCGTCGCCAAGCTCGTCGAAGATAAGGTGTCCGATGGAGCAGCTCGTCTCAAAGCTATTGAGTCCCTCGTGGAACCATGAGAAACGTACAGATTCAGTGGTATTCGGAGCAATTGGGACATGAATGTTAACGTCACCGCGTTGTCCAATGCGATCCAGCCGTCCTATCCGCTGTTCGAGTAAGTCAGGATGGTGTGGCAGGTCGAAACACACGAGATGCTGGCTAAATTGGAAATTTCTTCCCTCACTACCTATCTCTGAGCAGATGAGGGCCCGAGCACCGCTTTCTTCATCTGCAAAGTAGGCTGCCGCTCGATCGCGCTCTAGTAGCGACAGATCCTCGTGGAAGGAGGCGCAACGAATGCCGGCTTGTAGGTGGAGGTAGTGTTCAAGCTCCATAGCGGTGGTTTTGTCTCGGCAAATAACGAGCACTTTTTGCGATTTGAGACTCTTCAATAAGGTCGCAAGCCATTTTGTTCTGTGGCTATCAGCGACAGACACGGCAGCATCATCTTGAGGTAGCTCGTATTGGTGCAAAATGCGTTGCGGGAAGCCTGATACCGATTTGCGTGAATTCCGAAACAGTACGCGTCCTGTGCCGTATTGATCGACCAGCGACTGGACAATGTCATCGGCTGATTGCGTTGCGTCAATGCCTGCGGGGAGGTTGGACACATCCTCTCCAGCACAAAGTCTTTCTATAAGCTCGTAGGTTTGCTCGAATTGACGTTGCTCCTCAGTGAATTTGTCGAGATCTGAGAAGCGGTCAGGATCGAGTAACTGGAGTCGAGAGAAGTGGCTGTCGACGCCAGATTGTCCAGGAGTCGCCGTGAGCAAGAGTAAACCACGGCTGGTACGTGCCAATTGCGTTAGGGTGACATCAAGCTCATCTTGCGCCTCTTCACCCAGGTTGAGGTGATGAGCTTCATCGACAATGACAAAATCCCAATCTGATTCGAGCAACAACATTCGCGCCGTGTCGTTGTGCTTGATGAAAGACCAGGGCGAGAGCACCAGTTGATCGTTTCCGAAGTCAAAAGTGCCTTCCTCTGCCTCAAAGCGCGCATCATCGTAGATAGAAAATTGTAGATTAAAGCGGCGCAGCATCTCGACCAGCCATTGGTGTAGCAGGGGATCGGGAACCGCGACGAAAACGCGCTGTGCGCGGCCGCGTAAAAACTGCTGCGATAGTATGAGTCCTGCCTCAATGGTCTTTCCAAGGCCAACCTCGTCAGCAAGAAGTACTCTTGGTGCTAAACGACGTCCCACCTCGCTTGCCACGAAGAGCTGATGCGATAACAGCGAGGTACGTGCGCCAATAAGTCCGGATGTGTTGCTTGCTCGATAACGAGCGCGCTCCGTTAGTGTCTCAAAGCGCAGCTGGAAATCCCCAATTTTATCAAGCTGATTGTTGAGCAGGCGATCTTGAGGCGTGTTGACAGAAACCTCCGGCGCAATGAACTGCTCGTGTACCGAGAATGTCTCGCCGCTCTCTGGTTCGATAGCCTCGTAGCTCAGCGTATTTCCAAGAGGGCACACTTCTGTTACCTCAAGTGTGCGTCCATCGATGTGGGTTAACTTATCGCCGGCTTTAAGCTCATAGCGCGTGAGCGGTGCGCGATCGAGTGCGTAAGTGCGCTCTTCTTCAGCAGAGGGGTACAGCAGGGTGACGCGGCGCGCATCGACCTCAACACAAATGCCCAAACCAAGCTCGAGATCAGCATGGCTGATCCACCGTTGTCCGATATCAAAGGTCATAGTAAATCTTAAAAAAAGCAGTCCAGGCTATTCTGGTAGGTCACTGAAAGTAGTTCTTCTACGCTCACTTGCTTAAGGTCAGCCACTGTTTGTGCAATAAAAGGCAGATAAAAAGGTGCATTTGGCACACCGCGGTAAGGCACCGGTGTGAGATAGGGTGCGTCGGTTTCTAGGAGGATGCGCTCGATTGGCGTTGCTCTTATGACTTCTCGAACGTTCTCAGCGTTTTTGAATGTTGCGATTCCATTGAATCCCAGATAGAAGCCCTCGCCGAGGCAAAACTCAGCAAGGTCGAGGCTGCTCGTGAAGCTATGGATGACACCTTTTTTCGTCAACGAGGTGGACACATCCCGGAGCACGGTCTTGGTGTCCTCTTCTGCCTCACGAGTATGAATGACAACAGGCTTATCGTGCTCAACCGCCACCGCTAGTTGTCCTTCAAAGGCGGCAATTTGGATTTTAGGATCCGCATGCTCGTAGTAGTAATCGAGACCAATTTCACCGACTGCAAGTACCTTAGGATGAGTTGCGTTTGACCTAAGACCCTCGCCAAAAGTCTCGCTCCAGGACGCTGCTTCATGGGGATGCAGGCCTTGTGTGCACCAAACATTTGGGTCTGATTCAGCGATATCTCGAACCACCGCCTGATTATCTTCTGACACAGCAATGGTGATGATTTTTTCAACACCGACATCTCGAGATTTGCTGATAGTACTAACCAGCTCGTCGCCACTGAGGTAATCAAGGTGACAGTGCGTCTCGATGATCTTGCCACTTAGCAGCGGAATTGGCGGTCTGGCTTTTTTACCCATGCTGGACTCCGACGAAATCGGCGCGGATTATGGCACAGCTGAGCATGAATAGGGTGATGATTAGCCGCGATGTACCGTTCGGACGCGCAGGGCTCGCACCGCATCAATCACTTCGTTCCAAAACCATTGGTGAATAGGTGACCGCTCTGTTCGTTGATGGGCAACGAGTGAGTATTCGATGGTTCTTCCAAGGTGTTCTGGGATTGGCAGGGTCACTAGATCCTTCGTCGCGCCATCGTTACGGGCCATGTAGGCCGGGCATACTAAGGTGTAGTTGGTGCTTCGCAAAATTTCGAAAGCGGTCAGTAGATGGGAAGTCTCTAAGCTACCCTTGGCGCTTCCCAGAATCTCTGAGGCGGATTGGTCCACCTCCGCAACTTCATTTCTATCAGCCACATACAGATTGATCTGCGGGAATAGACCTAGGCTATTTTCATCGATCGGCTGTTTGGTGAGAGGATGGTCCCTTCGCACAAACACTGCGAGCGGAGAGCTGGCGAGCTCATGGTGCCGAAACTCCCGAGGGTAGGAAGTGCGGCTAAGCTGTATAGCGAAATCCAAGGATCCATCCGATAATAGATCTAGTTGATGCTCTGCTCGCGTAATGGTGCGCAGCTTTAGTTTCGGCGCGCGCGTCTCGAGTCGGGAAGTCAGTGAGGGGAGTAAGGTGAAGCCGACATACTCAGAGATGGCTATCACGATTTCACCCCGGAAGGCGTTGGGGCTGAATTCGCCCGCGTCGAGTAACGATTCAATGTCGCTAAGTACGTTGACGAGTTGGCTGGAAAGCGCTTCAGCACGGGGTGTCGGTTGAATGCCGCGCTTGCTCCTTGCAAAGAGCGGGTCGTCAAAGGTTTCCCGTAAGCGATTTAGCGTTTTTGACATGGCGGGCTGCGTGACGTGCAGTCGCTCTGCGGCACGAGACACACTTTTCTCTTCCAAAAGCACGTGCAGGGCAACGAGAAGGTTAAGATCTACCCGAGACAATTGGCTGGTATCCATAAGATATAACCCTGAAGAATGGTTTAAATGATAATAATAAATTTGAACTAATATCGCAGCAACTTATAATTCAACAGCGTTGATAATTTGTTCGCGACGCCCAGGTTTTTTTTGCCCGCCATCGTGCGGGCTTTTTTTTGCGTTATATTCATGGAATGAAATATGAAAACGCGCTACTGGGTTGTCTTTTCTGGGGGATGCTGCAATCGCTTCCGGCCTTCGCGGTGCTTGTGCCTCAGCCGATAGGTATGTACGTCGAAGAGGTTGATGGACTCAGCATTGAGGACGACTTAATTGTTGACTCCGCAGCACTTCTGTCTCACGAGCGGCGCGTGCAGGAGGTCCTAGAGCTTCAATCAAGACTTGGTGCATACAATCAATCGCTCGGGCAAAAATGGATTGATCTCGCACATGACGCCGTAAAGCTAAACCAGCCAGAGTCCGCGGCACGACTTTTTCAGCAAGGCCTTCACAACTTGCGGCTGAATGCAGGCTTAACGACGGATAAGCAAATCGTTGCACTTTCTGAATGGATCGCTGTGCTCACACGTCTGGGCGATACCGAAAGCTTGGGAGAGCAGTTGCAATATCGTTATCGGATCACGGGTTTTGGCGCCGGCGATTGGAGCGAGGAGAGCCTCGGGTATGCGCTAGAGTACTTCGACAATCAGCTCGCCCGATTCGCCACCAGCGATTGGCTTGCCAATGAAAACAAGGTCGTTCGATTTGAGCGTCATTTGGATGATGTCATCGAGCGCAGCTGCGAGGGCGAATCGGCTACTGCAGCTTGGTGCGGGCCACTCGTGAAACGACGCCTCCAGTTGCTGTACCTCATAGCTTTTGCGGTAGAGCCCTTCGTGGAAGACCGGCAGACACGCAACAGCTTGCCGCCAAAATTCTTGGGGGATCGCTCGCTCTATGATGAGCAATTGGTGGCGCTTGAGCGAAACGCCTATCAGTCGGGTGTGCGCATGTTGGAAAAAGCGATTGCCCTTGCGGAAGACCAGATTGATTTGGAGTTGGCATTGGCAGATTGGCGCTGGTATTTCGGGCGTCGCGGCGCAGCGAAAGATGTGTATCGCAAATTGCATGAGTCCCATCCAGAGTTATTTGCCGTTGCGCAGGCGTTGCCTCAGGGCTTAACCGACCCCGTCACCTCACGCGCTGATCCGGAGGCGCTGCCGTCACGCTACCGTTTCACTGTCAACAAATTAGGTAAAGCCCGAGATTTGTCGCTACAAGAAGGGGGCGGCGAGGGCACTGACCCCAATCGAGTCCGTAAAGCGCTGCGAGATATTCGGTTTCGTCCATCGCTCGATAGCAATGGTGAGGTGGTTGAGAGCGAGGTTGTCGGAAGTTATCGCTATCTGCGCTAGGTCCCCTCAGCGGGTCGCACGCATCGAGCCGGTCCCTAGGCGTTTTCAATGATGAGCAGGGCACCCACCGTTTTCGTGCCCTCAGCTCGCCACTCCAAAAGGTCACCACCGAAGTCCTCTAGAATTTTTTCGCACACACTCAGGAAGGGCGCGCGCTGAGGATCTGCTATTACAATCTTCTTGGTGCCGCTCTCGATCGCTGTGGAGATCATATTCACAACAGGATCGACCAGTTCATCCCAGAAACAGATATCAGCGCCGATCAACAGGTCGGTTGCCGACAGGATATCTGCGTTTAAATCTTCAAATCTGCCGACTATTGGGGTGACAGTGGTATTGTTAAGCTCTGCGGTCAGCTCTAGATACGGCATGACGTCAGGGTCTGCATCGAGCGACCCGACAGCTGCATTGAATTCTTTAGCGCACCAAATTCCCGCGAGGCCCCAGCCACAACCTGCATCAATCACAGTTTTGGGGCTCACTGTGGTGGTCGATGACAAATAATCGATGAGAATTTGGCTTGAGCCCCAGAGTTTTGTTCCGTGAATGGAGGGGGAGTGTCCCCGGCGCTTCAACGCTCTGACGGCAGGGTGTGATGCATAGGGCACATCCAGACCCGCAATAGATCTCAAGTGTTTTGTGTTTGCCAATTTGGCTCCTTTTAAGGCAGCGACCGGAGCCTAGGGCGAGTGCTTAGCTGCGTTTTTTTACCGCTTCAGCTTGAAGTCCTTTCGGCCCCTCGGCCAGCTCGAACTCAACTTCCTCACCTTCAGCAAGACTTTTAAAGCCCTCACCTTCAATGGCACGAAAGTGGACGAAGATATCTTCGGCGCGATCGGGCGTCGTAATGAAGCCGAATCCCTTTGCATTATTGAACCACTTTACGGTGCCGACACATCGATCTGACATCAGACGCTCCGCTTATAAATTATTATGTTATGGTAGCTATAACAGCGCTCAGCCCTTAACGCAACTCTTCGATCTTCGATTTTTGTGCTGCAATGGACGCCATTCCCGCTTCTAACTCCGCGAGTTTCTGTTTTTCTTTCGCAACAACGGCCTCGGGTGCACGATCGACAAAGTTCTTATTTTGGAGCTTTGCTGACGTCCTCGCTTGGTCCGCCATCATTCTCTCGAGCTCTTTTTCGAGTCGTGCTAGCTCTTTATCGACATCAACGACACCGGCCATAGGAACCATGACCTCTAGCGTTCCCGCGAGCGCAGTAAGGGCAGGGGGCTGCTCTTCTGCGTCTGCTAGAACGCGGGCACTTTTCACTTTTGCGAGCTTTTCGAGCGACTGACGATGTTTCTCGAGGTTTTCCTCGTCACTTGGTGATGCTTTACCTAACAGGACTTCGAGTGTTTCACCTGGGGCGATATTCGCTTCGCTTCGAATCGTCCTGATAGCTGAGATAACCGTCTTGAGCCACTCGATGTCATTCTCTGCATCAGCATCGTTCTGGTCCTGATCGGCGTTAGGCCATGCAGCTAGCATGAGCGTACCTCCCTGCCGACCGAGACGTGGCGCCACGTTTTGCCAGATTTCCTCGGTAATGAAAGGCATCATTGGATGCAACAATCGCAAGACCGTTTCAAGGACATCGAGGAGCGTCAGGAGGGTTCCCTGTTTTTCAGACGCTGAGGCGTCGTCATTCCAGAGCACGGGTTTAGAGAGCTCGAGATACCAGTCGCAATACTCGTTCCAAACAAAGTCATAAAGCGTCTGTGCCGCATGATCAAAACGATATTGCTCGATACTACGACTCGTCTCTGTGATAGCTGTTTGCAGGCGACTACGGATCCATCGATCGGCGAGACTAAAGGTTGGCGACGCAGTGCCGGAATCAAACGTCTCGGTGTTCATCAACACATAGCGCGAGGCGTTCCATAGCTTGTTGCAGAAATTTCTGAATCCTTCCATTCGACCGAGGTCGAATTTGATATCGCGTCCTGTGGAAGCGAGGGAGTAGAAAGTGAAGCGGAGGGCGTCGGTCCCGTACCCGGGGAACTGTTTGCGAGTCGCCTTTTCGACTTTCTGCGCTTGCTTGGGCTGCATCATGCTCGAGGTGCGTTTAGCCACAAGTGCTTCGAGATCTATTCCGTCGATAAGATCAATGGGGTCGAGGACGTTGCCTTTGGACTTGGACATTTTTTGTCCTTCACCATCACGCACCAAACCGTGTACATAGACCTGCTTGAAAGGGACTTCACCTTTAAGGTGAAGCGTCATCATGATCATTCTGGCAACCCAGAAAAAGATAATGTCGAAACCAGTTACCAGTACTGATGCGGGGTGAAATTTCGCTAGCTCCTCTGTGTCCTCAGGCCACCCGAGTGTAGAAAAAGTCCATAAAGCGGAAGAAAACCACGTATCGAGAACATCATCATCTTGTCGGAGGGTTGTTGTCTCGCTGAGGTTATTGTCGCGTCGCACAGCGGCCTCATCTTCACCTACATAGACATTATCGTCTTCGTCATACCAGGCTGGAATTCGATGCCCCCACCACAGCTGGCGGCTGATACACCAATCTTGAATGTCCCGCATCCATGCGTAATACGTGTTTTCCCACTGCTTCGGCACAAACTCGATCGCCCCGGACTCCACCGCCTCAATAGCGGGGCCTGCAAGCTTCTTCGCGTCGACGTACCACTGGAGCGTCAGCCAGGGTTCTATGACAACCCCTGATCGATCGCCTCGCGGTACCTTTAAGGTGTGGTCTTCAATTTTCTCCAGTAGACCAATCTCGTCCATGGCTGAAACAACCGCTTTGCGCGCGTCGAAGCGGTCCATTCCCCTGAAGGGTTCAGGAGCGTTTTCGTTGATCTGCGCATCGGCAGTCAGAATATTAATCACGGGTAGGTCATGACGCTCACCCATGGCGTAATCGTTGAAGTCGTGAGCGGGTGTGATCTTGACGCAACCTGATCCGAACTCAGCATCTACGTAATCGTCGGCGATGATAGGGATTTCGCGGTCACACAGCGGCAGTGCAATGTGTTTGCCAACGAGATGCTGGTATCGCTCATCACTTGGATTAACAGCCACGGCGGTATCACCGAGCATAGTCTCGGGACGGGTTGTCGCAACGACTATCACCTCATCGGAATCGACTACGGGGTAGCGTAAATGCCACAGCGATCCGGACTCTTCCTCCTGCACGACCTCGAGATCCGAAATGGCGGTGTGTAATTTTGGATCCCAGTTAACAAGGCGTTGTCCGCGATAGATCAGTCCTTCTTTATAGAGTCGTACGAAGACCTCTTTAACGACCGCGGATAAATCGGGATCCATGGTGAAGCGTTCACGTGTCCAGTCGACAGACGCGCCTAGCCGTCGTAGTTGCTGGGTGATGGTTCCCCCTGACTCGGCTTTCCACTCCCAAACCTTGTCAATGAAGGCGTCTCGCCCCAAGTCGTGGCGCGACACGCCTTTTGCCTCGAGCTGCCGCTCGACCAACATCTGCGTGGCGATGCCCGCATGATCGGTTCCTACCTGCCACAACGTGCTCTTACCTTTCATGCGGTTGTAGCGAATGAGGGCATCCATGATGGCTTGCTGGAAACCATGTCCCATATGCAATGTGCCGGTCACATTGGGCGGCGGGATAGGTATACAGTAGGCCCCTTCGCCATCCTTGGGTGCGAAGTAATTCTTAGACTCCCACTCGGCATACCATTGCGCTTCGATTGCCGCCGGCGAAAACGTTTTATCCATGATTTTTCATTACCTTATCGCCATCGGCGATTATTTTTCCCCAAGCGCTCGCTGTCATTTGCAGCGCGCAGAGACGTATTTGTAAAACCGCCGATCTATGGCAGTTCGTGTTTCTGGAGCGGATAGCCCCGGTCGCGATAGTGTCGCCAGGCGCTTCTCAACGCCTCTAGGGACGTCTCGTCCTGCGTAACAACCTCTGCCACACGCTCAAACCGCGCGAAGTAGGGGGGCGGAGACAGTGCGAGGTTGATAAGCACATCATTGTGCGATTCAGGGCCTTGTTCATATCCCAGAACGACCTGTTCATCTGAATTATTGCTGACCGTCTCATGCGGGACAAAACTGGTGGGCTTAAACTCCCAGAGATAGCTATCCAACGCCGCCAATTGTTCAGCCGACTCGCAATTAATAAAAACCTTGTGTCCGCGACCCAAAGCCTTTTCAGTCAGTCTGGCGGCCACGCTGAGGCGTGCCTTCGCACCGGCCGTGTTGACAACATAGAAATCTACCCGAGTCATTCTAGATCGCGTCGCGATTACTTTTGGCGCAAATATTCGACGAGGAGCGGCACGGGTCGACCTGTGGCTCCTTTTTGCATGCTCACAAACGCTGTGCCTGCCACATCTAAGTGGGCCCATTTGTACTTTTCAGCGAATCTTGCAAGGAAGCAAGCTGCTGTAATACTGCCCGCTGAGCCCGTTCCGATGTTCTGCATGTCTGCATACTTACTGTTAAGTTGCTTGTCGTACTGCTTATTGATCGGTAGTCGCCATGCTTCGTCTCCAGATGCGAGTCCTGCCTCTGTTAGCGAGCTAGCAAGACCGTCATCATTCGAAAATAGCCCTGTCGCCTCATGACCTAGGGCGACGATAATAGCGCCGGTAAGGGTTGCGATATCGACCACCTCAGCAGGCTTGAAGCGCTCAACATAGGTCAGCGCATCACAGAGTACCAAGCGGCCTTCAGCATCTGTATTTAAGATCTCGATGGTTTTGCCTGACATTGAGGTAACAACATCGCCCGGTTTGGTTGCACAGCCGCTCGGCATATTTTCGGCTGCTGCTACCACGCCGATAACGTTAATTTTGAGCTCCAGTTCAGCGACAGCCTGCATCACACCGAATACCGATCCTGCGCCCCCCATATCAAACTTCATCGATTCCATGCCTTTTGCAGGCTTGAGCGAGATGCCGCCTGTATCGAAAGTAATGCCTTTACCGACCAAGCAGTAGGGCGCGTCTTTGGCCTTGCCGCCTTGGTATTTGATAACAATAAGTTTTGAGGGTTCATCACTACCGTTACCTACAGACAGTAAGGAACCCATGCCCATGGACGCCATTTTCTTCTCATCGAGCACGGAAACTGACAAGGAGTCGTACTTACGGCCCAGCGCTTTCGCTTCCTTGGCAAGATAGCTGGGTGTGCAAACGTTGCCGGGTAGGTTGACCAGCTCTTTTGTGACATTTGCACCCTGGCCAATCGCGAGCCCACTCTGCAGAAACTTTTTGGCTTTTGCAGTGCTTATCGTCTCACCGAGTGTAACAGTGAGTTTTGTAAACACAGGGCCAGGTTTTGGTGAGCCGACAGTTGCCGTGTAGTGATAACAGCTCATCGCCGTATCTCTTGCAAGGAATTCCATGAAAGACGCCATCGAATCTGCATCGGTGCAAACACTGTCAGCGACGAACGTTGCGGCCTTTGCTTTGCTTGCCGCTAGGTTTCGTCCAATAGCGGCACTGACTGTGCGTTGCGCCGCGCCTCCGAAGCTGTCTGAGTCGCCACACCCCACCGCAACAATGCGTGCAACCGAGTCACTACCGATCATGGTCGCCACCTTTCCGAGCTTGGCTTCGGCCTCACCCATATCCATGGCGCGCTGCAAGACACCGCCTGCCGCAGCATCCACTACCGCTGACTGACCCGACAAAGCTTGATCGGTGAAAAGCGGAACCACCACCAGTTCGTGCTTGGTACCTGGAGCTTTGATGGCCTTGGTTGCAGTTACCGTGAGTTTTGTCATGGTATTTCCTTACGTAAATCAAGCTAGTCATTCGGGCGCGTAGTGTATGATGATGCGCGAGAGAACTAAACCTCGTGGCGGGTATTTGCCTACGGATTCTGGGATTAATTGCCGGTATAAAATGAGAGCAGCGCGGTACCTGACCTACGACGTAATGACACACACGGGAGCCGTATCTTTGGTTCTTTTCTTGGTGGTGTTCAGTGGGCGTTTTATTAAGTATCTCGCCGAGGCAGCTATCGGTGATTTGTCAGCTGGCATCCTTTTACCAATCATGCTTTACAAGCTTCCCGCTTTTTTTGAATTGATCCTGCCATTGGGTTTTTACATCGGTGTGCTTTTGTCTTTCGGTCGTCTGTACGCCGATAGCGAGATGGTGATTTTTCGTGCAAGTGGCACAAGTCAATGGCAATTACTCAGTCGCATCGCAACCGCAACAATAGCAACCACCTTACTCGTTGCCATGCTTGCGCTCGTGTTGGGACCCAATGGAGCTGCAAAGGCGAATGCGCTCCTGGCGGAGCCCAGATCTGCCGAAGGTATGCATGTGCTTGCAGAGGGGCGCTTCAAGAAGCAGCGATCAGGTGACTACGTCACGTACGTTGAGCAGATCGATGAAGAAGGAAACATGACTACTGTCTTTGTGGCGGAGCGGCAGCGCTCTGCAACCGGCACGGTCTTATCGACGACGTTAGCCCAGAGTGGCGCTATTGAAATTGATCCTGATTCAGGTCGTCGATATCTGCAGTTATCTAATGGTCATCGATACAGTGTTAGTCCTGGGAAGGCAGAATTAACGCAGGCACGATTCAGTGGATACCGCTCGCTTATTCCCGAAATTGAGGGTGGCTTACGATCGCAGGCTCAAGTAGAGACCTTGCCCACATCGGCACTCATCGGCAGCGATCACCCCGAGCATACGGCCATTTTGGGGTGGCGAATTTCCCTGGCCTTCATTGTCCCTGTGATGGTGTTGTTTGCTATTCCGCTGAGTCAAACCGATAGCCGGCGAGGGCGTTACGCCAAGCTTGGGCCTGCACTTATTGTTTTTCTACTGTATTTCGTTGCGCTTTCACAAGCCCGCTCAATGGCCGAGGAGGGCGGCTCGCTATTGGTATTTGCAGCGGTTCACAGCCTTTTCGTGTTTATCGGCTTAGCTCTCATGATGAGCGACGAGCTAAGGCGCTTTCTGAAGAGTAATCATCGTAGCAGTACCCAGGCAGACGGTGCTTCGTGAGACAACTCGATCGCTACCTGATGAATACCCTGTTCTGGTCGATCCTCGGTGTGTTGGCAGTTCTCGTGGGGTTGGACGCTCTGAGCCAGCTAATCGATGATTTGGGAGACTTGAGTGACACCTATCACTTCAGTGATCTCCTCACCTTTATTGGCTTAACTATTCCGAGAAGAATTCAGGAATTCGTACCTTATGCAACACTCATTGGAGCTCTTTTCGGACTGGGCAGATTGGCAACAACCAGCGAATTGACGGTCATGAGAACAGCGGGTCTGTCATTGACAAAGCTCGCCTGGATGGCAATAAAGCCGGCGCTTTTAATTGCCCTTGGTGGCTTCCTTGTCGGCGAATACGTTGCCCCTGTGTCAGAGCAAATGGCAATCAGTCAGCGCGCACTTGCGCAGCGAGACGATCCGAATATGGCGGGGCGCTACGGTGCCTGGAATCGCGATGGCAATACCTTTATCAACGTCGAGGCTGTCCAGCGAGGCGGCCTAATCTTTGGCGTGATTTTGATTGAATTTGACGACGATGGCACCTTGAAGCGGACAATTAGCGCTGATCGAGGCACTTATCAAAATGAACAATGGTTGCTCGAGGGGGTGTCTACAACTGAGGTGACCGAGATGGGCACTCATGTTGAGCGTCTTACTACTCGGATTTGGGAGTCGGAAATTACCCCCAACCTTCTTACATTGGATGCGGTCAAGCCCGAGAGTCTGCCAGCCACCCAGTTGTGGCAGTACGCCAGTTATCTTCGTGGGCAAGGACTCTTGGCAAATGACATCGAGTTAGCGTTCTGGAACAAAGTGCTACAGCCGCTTTCGTGTGCAGGGCTCGTAATTTTGGCCATGTCCTTTATTTTTGGTCCTCTGCGAGAGGGCAACATGAGTACCCGTATCTTCGTTGGTGTGCTTGCCGGTGTGATATTTAGGATCAGTCAGGACTTTTTTGGTCCCGTGAGTTTGTTGTTGGGACTGGGTGGTGGTGTTGCCGCCTTGCTCACCGTGCTGTTGTGTTGGGTCGTGGGTGTTTTACTGTTGAGACGCGAGCAATGAGCCAACGTAGCTCTGGGGCATTTTGACACCCTGTTGCTGCCCGTTTCCGTCGCGTCGATATACCAAATGTTTTCTACTACCTAGGCGGGTGCCGCAAAACGATTCTTCACAAGCTACGTCAAGCCAGCTCGCAGCTGGACCTACGAGGCTGTGCCCTAGGATTTTTTTCGTTTCGGTGTTTGCAGTAGTTCTGTGCCCGAAAGCACGTCATGCAGGTAGTGGCGTGGTGCGTTCGTGAAGCGCCACAGCACCCCTGCTACGGCGAGTGAGCCTGCCAAAGCGTATATCCCACCTGGTGCGTCATTCACATTAAAGAATACGAACGGAAGGAGGGCTGCGAGGAGCGGAAGGCACGCAACTACGACTCGCGTTATTACTTGGCGCCAGGTCACTCGCTTACTTGGGTCCTCTTGCACTACGAGCTTTACCCGCCAGGCTTGCATACCGAGCGTTTGGCCCTGCTGCCGCCAAAAGACGCCAAAAAAGGCTATGAGTGCAACCAACGCTAAAACCCACTGTTGCCAGGCGGGAACCGCACGCTCTGTCGCTGTTTCGATGGGTCCATATATCCATACCAAGAGAGCAGAGGTAACCATCAAAAGGGGAATGATGAGAAAAAGGTCGTACACCATCGCCAGTAGATGACGCCAAACAGGTGCTCGCGGGTAGCTGTCTATGTTTTCAGAAGTGTCAGAGGCACCAGTTGGGGTGTCGTTCAAGTGTTAGTCCAAATCCGAGGCTAATCCGCCACCAAGTGTAAATGATCCGTCGTCACATTGGGTGGCGTTTTATCCCGCTCGAGGTTCGGAATAATTTCCCCATGAGAAGCAAGTGTAAATACTGGCGGACTGGTGGGTATTGGTGTCTGGCCATTCTGCGAACAGGTTTCGTTTGAATCCTGCTCAATACGCAGACTGATATTCCAAGACAAGAACTGTTTCACAAATTGCTCGGCCTCTGATGAGGAGCAGTCGCGTTTGATTCGGTGCGAATTACCGTTGGTCAATATATCCGCTTGCCCAGGCGGAATCTTAAACACCTGAACAAGGTGGTCCCGCAGTTGCGCCAGCGTTTCTTCATTGTACTCTCCAGAATCCAACCATAAATCCATCGCAGCCTCTGTCAGTGTTCTCCGCCCAGTTTTCTCTCTGTGTCTGGTATCCTTCGCATCAGCACAGGAGTCTAGCTCATGCACAGTATTCAGGATCAACTTCATAGCCGTCTTGAGGCACATTTCTCACCTGTTTTTGCCGAAATTGTGAACGAGAGCCACATGCATAATGTGCCGCCCGGCTCAGAGAGTCATTTCAAGGTGACCTTAGTGTCTGATCATTTTGACGGGCTACGTCTGGTGAAGCGGCATCAAGAGGTCTACGCATTGCTGGCTGATTTGTTGGAAGGTCCTATTCATGCGCTTGCTCTGCACACTATGACTGAAGCTGAATGGAGTGCGAAGGGCGCAGCACCGGATTCGCCAAATTGTCTTGGCGGAGGCCGTTGATGTCACTAGACGCTACCAGCACGCAGGTTGCAGCGCTGTACCGATTTGTTCGGCTAGAGGATTACCAAGACCTTCGAGACCCTTTGCTAGAGTTCTGCCTAGTGCGAGGCGTTCGTGGGACCTTGTTGCTGGCTGAGGAGGGCATTAACGGAACGATTGCGGGAACCTCGCGAGCGATTTCAGAGGTGCTCGCCTATTTGAGGCGCGATGATCGCCTCGCAGATTTGGATTGTAAGTTTTCATACAACACAGATCGGCCGTTTTTACGCATGAAGGTCAAATTAAAAAAAGAGATCGTTACCATGGGACGCGCCGGTGTCGACCCCAATAAGCATGTTGGCCGCTACGCATCGCCGGAACAGTGGAATGCGTTGGTTGATGATCCTGATTGCCTGGTGATCGATACTCGCAATGATTACGAAGTCGAAATTGGTACCTTCGAAGGTGCGATAAATCCAAATACGACGAGCTTTCGTGAGTTGCCCGAATGGGTTGAGAAAAACCTGGACCCAAGTAAACACAAAAAAGTGGCGATGTTCTGCACCGGGGGTATCCGCTGCGAAAAATCGACCTCTCTTCTTGTTTCCATGGGGTTCGAAGACGTTTGGCATTTGCAGGGTGGTATTTTGAATTACCTTGAAAAGACACCCTGCGAACAAACCCGTTGGAAAGGTGAGTGCTTTGTTTTCGATAGCCGAGTCTCCGTGAATCATCAGCTCGAAAAGGGAAGCTACGATCAATGCTATGCCTGCCGTTTTCCCATTGATGAGACGCAGAAGGCATCTGAGCTATATGTGCCGGGTGTCTCCTGTCCGCGATGTCACGATGCGCATAGCGAGCAGCAGAAGATACGATTTACTGAGCGGCAAAAGCAAATCTCCTTGGCCAAGTCGCGCGGAGAGGCGCACATTGGAGCGGATGCCGCTGTGCGATCTGGCGATTAAGTCAATCTCCGAATGTGCGCATCTTTGAGCTTACTCTGGTTGGTAACGTCGCGGTGGGATAGGCATAGGTCACGGTAGCTGAATCTCCTGTCGAGATAATTCCTACGGCTTGGTACCCGTCATTGACTCTTCTCGCCACGAGGCCGCCTGAATCACCCTTTGAAAAGCCGCAATCGAGTGTAAGCAGGCGCCCCACCTCAATCGCTCGACAAATTAATGCCTTGGGCGCAGAGCGCGACACTTGTGTGTGCCCGCCCCATCCAAATCCATAGAGCATTTCGCCAGCCCTGACGGGCTCAGATGCAAGTGGTGTGAGGGTAAGTGAGTCGTCAAACGCGTCCTTGGGGGCGCTCATGAGCAGCCAATCTTGTTCCATATTACCGCCTGACTCCCCCAAGGCGGGTTTTACCGTGATGTCCGCATGCTTGATATTTGGGAGATTACGGCTCTGTTGATAGCCATCGATACAGTGCCATGAGGAGAGCAAGAGGTAATGCTCAAAGGTTTTGTGCACCGCATATGCGCTGCAGTTCTCAATAAAATTTCGGCGCTCACCATTTTCAATTCGTCGAATCGGTACTTCAAACTTCACCACACTGTCGGGCGATAAGATTTCCTGCTGGTCTGCGATGGTGTTTGTACGGGTTTCACTGAATGTGAGTCCATGCGAGTGACCCATCACTTTATCTCTAGCCTCATGGGACCTCGCTTGGATGCCAGCACCTGACAAAAGCACCAGAGCGCTTATCAACTTGATCATCGTCGTGCAGGTAATATTGGTCTCCCGCTGCGAGCGAGCACTGCTCCTTTTGAATTTTATGTGCCGTGAATCTTGCACCCTGAGTCTCTCAATGGTTAATTAGCGCGGCTTCTATACATAACTTTGAGTGCAAGTGGGTTTATCAGGTGACTCAAGCCGAAACAGTAAAAGGCATACTACTTGCTCTCATCGCTAACTTCATCTGGGGTATCGCGGCGCTTTACTGGATTCAGACCAAGCCTATTGGTCCTATTGACGTGATGGCGCATCGAGCACTTTGGACCCTGCCTGTTACCTTCCTCATTGTCGCGTCCTTGGGTCGTCTCACAGAGACCCTTGCATTGATGAGGTCGCTCAAGTTTTGTTTTTGGATCGCGTTGGCGGCGCTTATGTTGACCATAAACTGGGGCGTTTATGTTTTTGCCGTGACCAATGAACGGGCGACCGAAGCGAGTCTCGGGTATTTTATGTTGCCATTACTCACAATTGCCTTGGGTGTGTTTGTTTTTGGTGAGCGGCCAAAGACAGTGCATATTGTCGCAATCGCATTAGCCGTCATCGCTGCGCTATTCCAGCTTGTGGCCTACGGCAGTTTACCTTGGGTATCACTCACTTTAGCCCTGAGTTTTGCCCTCTATGGCGCTATTCGAAAGCAGATTAATGCCGACTCAATGCAAGGCTTATTTCTCGAATCATTCTGTATGGCACCCTTCGCAGCATTGTGGATTCTGAGTCATGACGGAGCGGGTATGGGTATGCACGGGCTCAAGGTGGATTTGTTCCTACTGTGTGCAGGCGCTTTCACTGCTGCGCCTTTGCTCACCTACGTAGCCGCGACGCGTGTACTACCATTGTCCACCATAGGTTTATTGACGTACGTCGGCCCCTCGATTCAGCTCGTCGTCGCGATTTTTGTGCTGAGAGAGCCGGTGACGAGCATCACGATTGCGACATTTGGACTCGTTTGGCTAGGGGTACTAGCGGTTTCTTTAGAAGCGGGGTACAGCACGCGTAAATCACGAAAACTCAGTCGTCAAGCTGCGCAAAAGCTCTGAGGTGGAGAGAAGTACATCGGACTCTCGCTCGATGTAATCTATTCCAGTTTGTTCTATATCATCTGTGATTTTCGGATCTCGCACCGATACTGCTTGCCCGAGAATGTGATGAGTATCGGTAATTAGTTGGGGCAGCAAACTTCTCCACGGCTCTGCCTGTGCTGCGCGCTCCCAAAATTGTGAATCAATCACGATCTCCGTCGCATTCAGTTGCTCATTAGACCCTTCCCTCGCTCGTTCCGGGTTGTAATTGTCCAGAATGATATGGCAACCAATAGATCGAAGTGCTCGGGTAAGCCGTTGGCATGTTGTCGATTCTCTCAGTAGAAGAGAGTCTGAAATTAAAAAGCTGAGCTGAGACGTGCCAATGGCATATTCGGAGATAAGGGAGAGGATTTGATCCTGCGCTGCCGAGTACATGCAGGTGTCTGCGCTAAGCTTAAGAATAAGCTGGGGACGTGCCCCTTGCTGACCGTCGCATTCGTTAAGAAGCTGGCACACCTCCCGTAGTTCGGTAAGGTTAGACGCAATTCGAACAGATCTTTGCTGAGCGTTCGTTTCGTTTCCCTCGCTCGCAGAATTAGCTCTGAGACTTTCCACCCGAAATGCTGTTTGTATCTTCGAAGCATCCGCGACGGGTACACGAATGAGGGTGCGGAGTCGTAGCTTATTGGCAAGAGGCGCCATGTAGTTCATCGCGGTCTCAACTGCCTGATCCAACACGAAAGGCTTGGTTTCTTCGAGAGTCGCGCCACTTGAGTTTTCCCTCGCTTGCTTGTCGCTTTGTATCAGCGATGCAATAAGCGTGTTGATATCATTAGCGTGCTCTTGAGTAACGTCTTGGAGAATGAATTCGTAATTAGCCGTAGTGCCATAAGTCTCGCGAATGATTTTTCTAAGCATCTCTGCTTCAAATGGACCCACTGCGCATACACGTGAGGAGGAGAGTCGACACACGCTACCAAGAGTATTCTCAGTATCAGCTATCGCCTTTTCCAGGCTCAGGTGGGGCTTCTCTTCCGCAAGTGTAAAGCCAAGCGCAAGAATGCGCTCACCTGAGCGTTTGACCCGCCTGAGGAGGCGCTCAACTTCATAAGCCAGTACTGCCGCTGAATCTTTGTGCAATTGACTGAAGCGTTGACTCACG
Organism: Luminiphilus sp.; assembly: GCA_965662305.1. Lineage (GTDB taxonomy): Bacteria > Pseudomonadota > Gammaproteobacteria > Pseudomonadales > Halieaceae > Luminiphilus. The sequence continues at coordinate 17,123 of CBFIHK010000005.1, read as the reverse complement.
TCCTCTTGAACCGCTGATAGTTTAGAGAAAAGTGTTTGCTCAACCAGACTCAACCTCTCTACTGTCGAGAGGCGTTTCAGTGAACGATCGAATTCCAATGCCAATTGCACTAGCGAAACATCCCGTTGCTTTATTCCACGCTCATCCGACAGGACGAAACGTGTTCCATGCCGGTTTGTCCATACAATCTGCAGATAGCGATATCCGCTCTCGGTCTCGTGTTTAAACCAAGTGTCTACCGGTAGTTTTTGGATGGCGTTTGCCGATCGCCTGAGACGTGGCCGCGTGGCAAGCAAGTCGTTCAACTGCTCGAGCGTCAAGTCAACATCTAGCCCCCAATTCTCGAGCCTACTGTTTTCATGATCGCTCGGTCTAAAGAGACAAGCCAAGGCGCTTTTCGCATCTCGCGTCAACTCGGAAGGAAGATCGATTTGCTGGCTGAGATACAGTAGCAGGTTGTCCTCGGGGAGTGCCGTATGCTGGCTGTTCGCGATGTCCCAAAGTGTCTGCAACTCTGCTTCAATTTTTTGTAGAGGTGCGCCTTTTAATATGGCGACAACCCATCGATCGACAAAAACGGTAGCGACGCAATCTACCAGTGATTTGTTAGCAGACCTGTTCTCGAAGAACTGGTCTAGGGTGTCGATTAAAACTAAGCGGGCGTTATCAATCTTATCTTTTGCATTCTCACGTGTAATCAACCGTTCTTTATTCTGTCTTTGCTGCTTAATCAACTTCAGTGAGAGCTCGCTCAGCGTGGCGCTAGCGGCGACCAACGAGCCATCTGCGCCATCGAATTTACCGGTTAAATCTGTGAGTACATCAACCAAGCCGGCCAAATGTTTGTCATCGTTGCGCGGAAACAGTGTTGCAAGGTCGGTGAGTCGGTCTACCAAAACTCGACCCGGATGATCACCTTCGATCAAAAAATTGGGGTCGACCAGGGCGAGTTCAAGAAAACATATTTCAAGTTTCACAAATGCTGAAGAATACGCCTCAGAAGGCGAGAGTCGCTGCAAAAGATAGTTGATCAGTCGCGCTGAAATCTTGTGTGCTTCACGGAGGCGTTCGGTCACTGCCGCCTGTGGTTGAAAGCCAATGAATTTCAAAAGTGAAGCTAGATCAAATCTAGTGCTCTTATCCTCTCGTCTCAGCTTTGCAAGTGCCCGCGCAATCCTGAGGCATTCCGATTCCATCTCAAGACTTGGAACAGGCCTTTGCTCGAGCAACTGCTGCGTTGATGATAAAAGTCGATTTCGCGCACTGTCGTCTCGGCTAGGGGGTTCTATTTTGGGGGGTATAAAGCCTGACTTCCCTCCGGACGCCTTGAGTTCTTCAGGTGAAGCAGTGGCCTCACGCGCAGTGTCGCGAGAGAATGGACGCGAATTGGCGCCTGATGATACGATGTCTGAAGATACTTTATTGATCCAGTCCGTTTCATGAATCAGCTTATGGTTTTCGAGGTCTAGCCTCTCAACTTCGGATACCAAGGGGATATCTTCAGCCGGATACACGGATTCTATATGCTTCGCGTCCGTCGGACGATTTGCCAAATTAATCAGTAATTGCGAACCCGTTTGATTCAACTCGTCCTCGATATGGGGCAGTAGTCCCATCTCCTTGAGATAGAGGTTGAGCTGTCTGTAGATGTCGGCGAGTTCGGGGAGTAGCTTTCGTGCGAACGCACTGTCCGCATCGACTAGATAATTACTTGGGAATTGGATGTCACGCAGCGATTGTCGGTATAAAGAGCATATTAAACGCGGGCTCACCGGTAGTTTTATTTCTGTCGCCGGGATTTCCAACAACGAGCCGAGTCTAAACATCAGACTCTCTAGTTCGACCCAGAACCGCTCGGTGCTTGCTTTTACAATTTTTTCAATGGCAAGCGTCTCCTCGAAAACCTCCAGATCCAAAAGTGCCAATTCTGGATGAAGGTCTGACGCGGGTTTTTCGGGGTTGTGAGTGGATGCACTGCTTAGTGTGGCAAAGGCGTTATCAACACCTCCATGCATGTTCTCTACGACGAGTTTCGCCTCTGTTTGCAAGGTAAGGAAAGCCTCGTAGCAGCCATTCTGACTGACGGGATCGAGTCGCACGCTTGTCGATAAGGAAAACAAATAGTCTGCTGTTTCCTCGATCACCAGCGAGAGGCAGGGTCTTAACCGGTCTAGTGCCGTATTTTTCAACCCCGAAACAATATCTTGCTTATTTATGACCTCAGCCAAACTTAACGCTCATCACATTCTCGACCCCCGGTCGGAGTGTTACAGTTGAGACACTCTTCATCAAGTTAATAGGGTTGGCCCCTCTGTAATGATAAGACTGTGGGATCACTGCCCTGCTGCCTGGCGTCCGGTAGTTGAGGACCTTCTGACAGGCGAAGTGGGTGAGATGCTCGATCACATTTTGAATCGAGACTTAGCAGATGGTCGTGAGGTGTTTCCGCCGATTGGCTCAGTGTTTGGTGGTTTGCGTTCGCTTACTTTACCGGATGTGAAGGTCGTCATCCTAGGACAGGACCCTTATCACCAGCCGGGACAGGCAACGGGAAGGGCTTTCGAGGTGCCAAACGGCACTGTTGTCCCCCCGTCATTAAGGAACATTCTGAAGTTATTAGAGAAAGATATAGGCCCTGTATTGAGCACTCAAAATTTATTTGACAATTGGGAGAGTGAGGGGGTTTTGCTGTTGAATACGGTGTTGACTGTCAGAAAGGGGCAGCCAGAGTCACACCAAAATATGGGTTGGGAGGTCATTACCGACCGTATTATCCAATGTGTGGCATCCTCTGGAAACCCCACAGTCTTCTTTCTATGGGGAGCAGAAGCCCAAAAAAAGGCGAGGCTCTTAGAGGACGACCAAAACCTTGTGTTAAAGGCTCCACATCCTTCTCCGCTAAGTGCTTACCGAGGTTTTTTTGACTGTCAGCACTTCAGTCTCGCCAACGAATGGCTCTCTGCGAATGGACAGTCCCCCATCCAATGGTTGCCGGATTAGAAGTATTGAAGCTCGCTCGCACTCGCAACCCTTTCGCAAATGTGAGCCGCCTGTTGGTCAATATCGAGCACCAACTCACAGAGACATAGGCATTGACCATTTGACACTGCGTAATCAACAACGCTTCCTAGGGTTTTTCCATCAGAATTAACGACTTTTTCTCCTAAGGCCGGCTGAATCCCCTCAGAAACGCTGAGTAGTCGTAACCGACGTTTTGGCTCTCCTCGGTAATGCAATCTGGCAATAATTTCCTGTCCGGTATAACACCCCTTATCGAAGTCGACACGTCCCTTAACATCGTAATTCAAATCCTGCGGAAGGTATTTCCCTATGGTAGGTTTGAACAGTCTTGCTTCACCCCACTGAAGTCGGTTGGTATGAAATGAGTTTACATCTGCTACTTCAGCCATCGTGGGTTCTGATGGGCTCCAAACTTCGGTGAATCCACCAGGTCCTGCTAGGGTGATAAGTGACTCAGTTATCGTCTGCCCAGCAGTATCGCTCGTCTTGCAAGCCCAGACCGATAAGTCGGAGGTTGTTATCCGAGTCTTAGAGAACATGAGATATTTTTTTAGGTGATCTGTTAAGACAACTGCAACCTCAGAATCGGTCCGCAAAAGAATATGATCATCTCGCAGGATGACGGCACAAAAGTCGGCAATAACTCTGCCTTTAAGATCACAAAATGCACCCTCAAGCACACTCTGCGCGGCTGCTTTCACGAAATTTCGTGTTGTCTGACCCTGCAAGACTGTACGAGCGTCACTGCCGTTAAATGCCAGAATTGTATCGCTCAACTTTTGACTCATCTTCCTAACCTTTGTGATGACGGATCACTCGAACATTCAGACTATTTCGAGTAGGGTGACGCCATGATAAACCATGACGATCATAACCGTATGCGATGGGCAAGTCGCCGAGGGTTGTTGGAACTCGATCTTTTTTTAGAAGATTTTGTGGCTAACGCCTATCCCAATCTCAGCGATGATATGAAGGGCTTGTACAGGAAGTTGATGAGCGAGGCTGACCAGGATCTTTTTGAGTGGCTCATGGGGCGAAGTCAGCCCACAGATGTGCTACTGCCGATCATTAGCGCGATCAGGTTACACAAGAAAGCGCAACGTGCGTCATAACGATGGGTTGTACCCGGGCAGATCAGTTAAGTTCGTCTGACCGTTGGTGGGTATGAGCACACTGTTCATGCCAACTGCCAACGTCTCTGGGTAATCACTATTGAAGTGCAAGCCCCTCGATTCCTTCCTTTGCCGGGCGCAAGCCACCATTAATTGAGCTACCAAGGTTAGGTTACGAAGCTCAAGCAATTCTTTCGTTATGGTAAAACTCGCGTAATAATCGTCCACTTCCTGCTCTAACACCCGCAGGTGGTTAGCGGCTCGTTTTAACCGTCGGTTGGTCCGAACAATACCCACGTAATCCCACATCAAGCGACGCAAAGCCTGCCAGCTATGTTTAATTACGACCGCCTCGTCCGATACTCTGACACGACTGTCGTCCCATTGAGGAAGGCTCGAGGGTTTCAACGACACCTGCTCATTTTCAATGTGTTTTGCCGCGCTAGCCGCATAAACAAAGCATTCGAGCAGAGAGTTGCTCGCCATGCGATTGGCGCCGTGAAGCCCGGTGCATGCCGTCTCACCAATAACATAGAGTCCCGGTAGGTCAGTTGCGCCATATTGATCTACAACAACGCCGCCGCAGGTATAGTGCGCAGCCGGCACCACGGGAATTCGCTCTTGCGCTATATCAATACCGAGAGCACTACAGCGTGCTTGTACAGTGGGGAAATGGGCTTCGATTTCGTCTCGGGACTTGTGCGTGACGTCGAGATAAACACAGTCTAAGCCCAAACGTTTCATTTCGTGATCAATGGCGCGGGCAACCACATCCCTTGGGGCGAGTTCGGCGCGACGATCAAATCTAGGCATGAACCGCTCGCCATTCGGTAAGTGAAGCGTTGCACCTTCACCCCTCAAAGCTTCCGTTAGCAGGAAGGTACGAGCCTCAGGGTGATAAAGACAGGTAGGGTGGAATTGATTAAATTCAAGATTCGCGACACGGCAACCTGCTCGCCATGCGAGCGCTATCCCATCACCAGTCGCTCCATCTGGATTGCTCGTGTAGAGGTACGCTTTGCTTGCGCCGCCGGTTGCCAGTGCTACCGTGGGGGCTGACACGGTTTCTACATAACCGGTGGTGGTGTTCAGCACGTATGCGCCCAAAACACGATCATCGCCTGTAATGAGGTCTACGACGCAACGATCTGTCAGAATCTTTACGTTTTTGCGCTCGGTGATGCGCTTATTCAATGCGGTCGAGATGGCGTTACCGGTCTGATCTGCTGCATGCAAAATTCTACGAATTGAATGTCCACCCTCCATAGTCAGGTGGAACTCCCTAAACTCGTCATCTGGCTGATCATTTCTAAGATCAAAGTCGACGCCTTGACCGACCAGCCAATCGACGACCTCGGTGCTTTGTTCCACTGTGAAACGGACCGCTTCCTCGTGGCACAGTCCTGCGCCCGCTTGAAGTGTGTCGTTTACGTGTGAGTCGACCGTATCTCGTTCATGCAAAACGGCGGCCATGCCTCCTTGCGCCCATGACGTTGAGCCAGAGTGCAAATCCGCCTTTGACAGTAGAGCAATGCTTAAGGAGTCGGGTAATTGAAGGGCTAAACTGAGACCGGCAGCACCACTCCCAACGATAAGAACGTCAAATTGTTTCGTTTCCAAGATGGACTCCAGTGGATGGCTGCGGCAAGCTTGAGACGCGGCGGTCGTACTATTGTTGCAAATATTATGAACTTTTCGAAAGCGGTGAAGTCATAGGATGCAAGAATTTGCTCCGTGGTCCGAATTGAGAGTTTAGAACTCAATCTGTAAACGCGGCAAAGTCTGGAACAAGGAAGCGGTACGTTGGCATTGGGCGATGGGGATGACAAGCTTGTAAAGCGCGCCAAGAAGGGCGATTCGCGGGCGTTCGATTTGCTAGTGCTGAAGTATCAAGGACGGGTAGCGCAGTTAGTTGGACGCTACATTAACAACCACGCTGAAGTGGAGGATGTTACTCAAGAAGCGTTTATCAAGGCGTACAGGGCGTTGCCAAACTTTCGGGGTGATAGCGCTTTTTACACCTGGTTGTACAGGATTGCGGCAAATGCAGCGAAAAACCATTTGGTAGCGCAGGGCCGTCGGCCGTCATCGGACATAGCACTTGATGATTCGGAGTCGTTTGAAGTTCCGGGGAGATTGAGAGATAACGAATCTCCCGATGAATTAATCATGGGGCAAGAGCTGGAGTCATTGATTTCAGCGACGATAGATGGATTGCCGGCAGAACTCAGGGCGGCACTGACGCTCCGGGAGTTTGAAGGATTGAGTTACGAAGAAATTGCTGAGGTTTTGGAGTGCCCAATTGGCACCGTGAGGTCACGAATTTTTCGAGCGCGTGAAGCGATCGATGTAAAAGTAGTGGCGCAATTGCAGGGGAACTTGGATTGAAAGAGCAGAATAATCAAAGCGTCTCGGACGCGGAATCTCGAAATCTTGAAAGCTTATCCGCGTTGATGGATGGCGAGGCAAACGATTTAGATCTAGCGCGGGTTTTGAAGGCAGGAGGTGAATCGGATGCTCTGCGGGCCTACTGGACGCGCCAGCATCAAATTCGCGAGATCATGCACTCCGGTTCCGCAACATATAGCACTCTTGATGTCAGCGAAGGTGTCCGTGACGCGATCTCGGGAGAAAAACGTCGATATGCAAATCCGCTGGTTTCAATGGCGGTTGCGGCGTCTGTAACGGTTGCGGTGGTATTGGGCGGGCAACAGGCGTTGCTATTCAACGAGACACCCGTACCAACCATCACTGCCCCCGGAGCGATAGTACAGCTGCCGGGGACCGGTGCGGTTCAGGCGAGCTTCGCGCAACCGGTTTCGCCCTTGTCTCAGCCTCAATTGGCTACGCGGGCTGATAACAGTGTTGATCGAAGAGCTGGCGCTGCAGCCACGCGTGCGTTTTATAACGAACTCGCGGAAGAACGCGCACTTTCTCTTGGCCCGGTGCACCAATCGGCGGCGGCAAGTGCCAGTATCTCTCCCTTTATTGCGCGAGTAACCGAGCCCAATTTGGATAAATAACCTTTGACGGTAAGAAGGCGAAGTGTGAGGTATTTGCGGGCCTTAACCCTGATTTTATGCGGAATTTCAGTTTCTCCGTTCGTGCATGCTCAATGCTCTGTTGACGCCGATGCGTCCGAGGCATTGAAGAGGCTCCAACAGGCGCGTAATACACACTCGGTCAGCGGCACATTCCTACGAGAGTCTGCAGGGGCGCGTGAGTTCCTATCAATCAGTCGGGACGAAGAGGGTGTAACCAACACCGCCTTATATTTCAATTCGGAAGCAGGCAACGCGACACAGACTTTCCATGTGCCGCTCGGGCCTGATTTAACTGCTTGCGATGTGGTAAGGCACTACACGCTGAGGATCTCACCGGGACCTAAGGTGGCGGGTAAGCGGACCCAGATGCTTCAGTTCAGACCAAAGGACACGCTCAGGCTGGGCTATCGACTTGCACTTGAAGAAGAGTCGGGCGTCATCTTGCGGTCCGACACCATCAGTGAGCAGGGGGAGTTACTCGAGCGACATGAGTTTGCCACGGTAAACATTACACGCTTGTCGAATCAGCCAATGAAGGCCTCACAGTCTGATGAAAATCCCCGTTTTGTGAAGATTTCGGGGTTGCCTAGCGGATACCGAGCAAGCCTCGCTCGTGGTTTCGAAGAGCAGGCATTATTTGTCTCAGACGGTATTGCAGCGGCGACGGTGGTCTTCGAGAAGTTACCCAGCAACGTTCAGCCGGGTGAGGGCGCAGTTCGTCGGGGTGCGACTTTGACATACACGCGGGGCAGCTTTGTTTCTGGCAGTAAGTTACTAGTCACTGTGACGGGAGAAATTCCACTCGCCGCTGCGCGTGTCATTGCTGACGCTGTTAAGCTTACTGCGGGGCGGCAATAGGCGTGGATATCCTAGAGTCTGGGCGCGTCGTTGCCATAGAGCAGAATGCAGTTTGGGTTGAGACACTTCGAAGCTCAGCTTGTGGATCCTGTGCCGCGCGCTCCGGCTGCGGACACAGAACGCTGGCCGGCGTGCTAACGAGCGATAAAGGTCTGGTAAGGGCTCTCGATTCAGAGCGGTTGAAGGCGGCTCGTTGTTCAATCAATGACAGGGTTGAAATATCTATTCGAGGATCCACATTGACCTTAGGCGCGTTAACGTTGTACGGCGGGCCGTTGGGGCTTGGTGTGGTCTTGGCGATGTCTCAGGCTGAAAAGAGCGATCTTTTTGTGGCGACAGCATTTTTCTTCGGATTAGTTATAGGGTTTCTTAGTCTCCGATGGATGGATGCACGCGGTCTGCTGGGCACCACCGAGCCCAGGTTAGAACGATTACTAGAAAGTGGCGCCGAGCCTGTCATGGTAGTTCAGTCGGTGTGATCCTCTTAAAAGTCGTTTAAGCATTTATTTGAGTTGTCTCGGAGTTTTCGTATGTGGATGAGAGCCTTTTTGTGTTCTGTATGTCTTTCCTTTTGCAATATTGCGTTAGCGTCGCTACCGGATTTCACGGATATCGTCGAGGAGTCTTCGCCTGCTGTGGTGAAGGTGTTGGCTGAAGCAAAACTTCCTACAGTCAATGATCCCGATCAAATGGAGCAATTTGATGAGTTGGAGCAACTCCCAGACGCCTTAAAGCGGTTTTTTCAGTTCCGAAACCCGCCAGCGCCCCGCGGAGGGTCGGGGTCTGGTTTTATTATCTCTGATGACGGCTACATTGTGACCAACCATCACGTCGTTGATGGCGCGGATCGAGTGACCGTCATTTTGTCTGATCGGCGAGAGTACGATGCGGTGGTTGTAGGAACCGATCAGCGATCAGACTTGGCCCTATTGCGGGTTGAAGCTGAAGATTTACCCTCCCTGCTGCTGGGTAACTCGAGCGATTTGCAGGTTGGTCAGTGGGTGTTGGCGATCGGATCCCCCTTTGGCCTGGACTACTCGGTAACAGCGGGCATCGTAAGCGCGAAGGGTCGTAGCTTGCCGACTGAGAGAGGAGAGAACTATGTACCTTTCATTCAGACTGACGTTGCCATCAATCCAGGAAATTCTGGTGGACCTTTGTTCAACCTTGAAGGTGAAGTGGTCGGGGTTAATTCGCAGATCTTCACGCGCTCCGGGGGGTCGATTGGGCTGAGCTTTGCGATTCCCTCTAAGGTTGTCAAAAATATCGTTGACCAGTTGCGCGATAATGGCGAGGTCGTGCGGGGTTGGTTAGGCGTCAGTATCCAAGATGTCGATCGAACACTTGCAGAATCATTTGGCCTTGATCGTCCACGCGGTGCGCTTGTTGCCATGGTAGGAGAGGGCTCACCAGCTGAGCGGGCGGGGATCCAATCGGGTGACATTATCGTCGACGTGGATGACGAAGCGATAGAAGTGTCTGCAGATCTTCCTCATGTTATAGGCTTAATGACACCCGGCTCGGAGGTCACTATGACGCTCATGCGTGATGGTGATGAGGAGACAATGTTGGTCGAAATAGGTGCGCTGGCGGCGGGTCAGACACCCCGTGTTGTTGCTAATCTTGCCGAGCCCGGTGTCTTGCGGGCCCTCGGAATGAGTGTCAGGGATCTAGATCGGGACGACGAGGCTGAAGCTGATCTCCGTGGTGGTGTTGTTGTCATGGACGTCGATCGTGACTCAGCCGCGTACGAGGCCGGTGTTCGCGGAGGAGATGTGATCACGCGTTTCGGTAAGAGAGCGATCAGTCGCATTAGCGACATGGAAGCGGCACTGGAAAATGTGGAGTCTGGAGATTCAGTATCTGTAAGGCTTATTCGTCAGGGAGCTCCTTTGTTCATCGGTATCAAAGTACCGGAAAATGACTAAAGCCTGAGTGGGCATTGCGCTCAAGCCTGCGCTAAACTGCGCGCGCTTGGGGCACAGACCTGTCCCCTCTAATCCAAAGGGAGTTGTCGTGACCGAACTGAGTCACATTCGAAATTTTTCCATCATCGCGCACATCGATCACGGCAAGTCGACCTTGGCCGATCGGTTTATTCAGTACTGTGGTGGTCTGTCTGATCGTGAGATGGAAGCTCAGGTCCTCGATTCTATGGATCTGGAGCGGGAGCGCGGAATCACCATTAAGGCTCAAAGCGTAACGCTCAACTACACAGCGCGATCCGGCGAGGTGTATCAATTGAATTTCATCGATACGCCTGGGCACGTGGATTTCTCGTACGAGGTATCCCGCTCCCTAGCAGCCTGCGAGGGTGCACTGTTGGTTGTCGACGCGGGTCAAGGAGTTGAGGCGCAGTCGGTAGCAAATTGCTACACAGCAATCGAGCAGGGGCTTGAGGTACTTCCCATCCTTAACAAGATGGATTTGCCACAGGCAGAGCCAGAGCGTGTGCAAAATGAAATCGAGGAGATCATCGGAATCGAGGCCGGCGAAGCCGTGCCGGTCAGTGCCAAGACGGGCATGGGTATCGAAGACGCACTCGAATACTTGGTCGAGCACATACCAGCGCCTGAGGGCGACCGGGAAAAGCCGCTGCAAGCGCTCATCATCGACTCTTGGTTTGACAACTACCTTGGCGTTGTTTCGTTGGTTCGCGTTAAACAGGGCATGCTGAAGAAGCGTGACAAGTTTATGGTCAAGTCGACTGGGAAGCTGCATCAGGCCGACATGGTCGGTGTATTCACGCCTCGACGCACGGTAACTGATCAACTCCAGGCTGGAGAGGTAGGCTTTATCGTTGCAGGCATCAAGGACATCAAAGGCGCACCTGTCGGCGATACGTTAATCGCTGCGAATGCGGCAGATACCGATGCACTTCCTGGGTTTCAAGAAGTTAAGCCGCAGGTCTATGCGGGTATCTTCACGATTAATGCCGATGACTACGAAGATTTTCGCGATGCGCTGGGTAAACTCACGCTGAATGATGCATCACTCTTTTATGAGCCTGAAACTTCAGACGCTTTGGGTTTCGGGTTCCGTTGCGGCTTCCTTGGCATGCTGCACATGGAGATCATACAGGAGCGACTAGAGCGCGAGTATGATCTGGATCTCATTACAACGGCGCCGACGGTCATCTACGAGGTGGTAAAGAAATCGGGTGACGTAGTGAATGTCGACAACCCATCGAAGCTGCCGGATTTGGGCGATATAGAGAGCATGCGGGAGCCAATTGCGCGCTGCACAATTCTGACACCGCAGGACTACCTTGGTGCTGTAATTACACTCTGCGTTGAGAAACGCGGTGTGCAGGTCGATCTTCAATTCTTGGGTCAGCAAGTGCAGGTCGTTTATGACATTCCGATGGCGGAGGTTGTGCTCGATTTCTTCGATCGACTGAAGTCAGCCAGTAGAGGCTACGCCTCTCTGGATTATGGTTTTGAGCGTTTTGAAACGGCGCCTCTGTCGAAGCTCGATGTGCTCATCAATGGGGATAGAGTTGACGCACTTTCAGTAATCGTGCACCGGGACCATATCCAAAGTCGTGGGCGCGTGTTGACCGAGAAGATGAAGGAGCTAATTCCTCGTCAAATGTTTGATGTGGCTATTCAAGCTGCTGTTGGCGGTAAAATCGTGGCGCGTCAAACGGTCAAGGCTTTACGGAAAAATGTCACCGCTAAGTGCTACGGCGGTGACGTTACGCGCAAGAAGAAGCTCCTCGAGAAACAGAAAGCAGGAAAGAAGCGGATGAAGCAGGTTGGTAATGTTGAAATTCCTCAGACCGCCTTCTTGGCTGTGCTTCAGGTAGACTAGAGATAAAACAAAGAGGGTACCGCTGTTGAATATAGATTTACCCCTAATCCTGACGATCGTTGTACTTAGTAGCGGCTTTATCTGGTTGCTGGATGCGATGTTTCTTGCGAAGCCGCGAGCGGAACGTGTTAGTGCTTTACAACAGCAATACCCGCAATGGAGTGATCAAGAGTCGGCCGACGCTCGGTTGTTTGTGGAAGCCGCGACCCGTGAGGCCAGCGAGCCTGTGCTCGTTGAATATGCGAAATCTTTTTTCCCCGTTCTGGCATTCGTTCTTGTGCTCCGTTCCTTCCTCTACGAGCCTTTTCAGATTCCCTCCTCATCGATGGTTCCGACGCTGCAAGTTGGCGACTACATCTTGGTTAATAAGTTCAACTATGGTTTGAGATTGCCCGTTACCCGAACAAAAATTTGGAACGTTTCGAGCCCTGAGCGGGGCGATGTCATGGTGTTTTACCCTCCCCACGCCAACGAGACCTATTACATAAAGCGCGTTATTGGTGTGCCGGGAGACCGGATCCAATATCGTAACAAGCAGCTAACGGTGAACGGAAAGCCTGTGCCGAGAGAGTGGTTGGCTGAAATTCCCGGGTCTCGTCGATTGCAGATCGGGATCGAGCGACCGAGAGAAGATAAGTCACACCTGATTCAAGTCGACCTGTCTCGCCCTGTTCGAGATTTTAGTGTGGTTGTCAGGCCGGGGCACTACTTTATGATGGGCGATAATCGGGATAATAGCAGCGACAGCCGCGTTTGGGGGCAAGTTCCCGAACGCGATATCGTCGGTCAAGCAGTAGCGATATGGATGCATTGGGAGTCCGTCTTTAGTGTGCCTAGCTTTGATCGTGCGGGCCGTCTGAATTGAGTAAGGCGACCCTAGCAAGTGGGCACAAAGAGGCTGGCTCAGCAACGGTTCAATTGCTGGTTTACGGTCTAGCGGGATGGGTGCTACTGACTGCCTTACTTCGTTTGTTGCCCATATATATCGAGCATAGAACCATCATTTCGTTACTTGAAACTACGATTAATGAGTACGATTCTAGAGACGACACCAAGTACAGGCTGAGGGAAAAACTAAAGTCAGCTTGGACCGTAAACGGTATCGATCAGGTTGATGTAGACAAGGTTAGAATCGAACGAAATAGATCGGGTTTAACACTTTCTTTGACGTATGACGTCCGCTTCCCCCTCATTACCAATATAAGTGGCGTGTGGTCGTTTGATACGACACTGTCAACTGAGTAATTGTGTTGGGAGACGCCTGTGCCGACGCTCACACTTAAACCAAAACTTGCTGCGTTGGAGCGTCACATTGGATACGAATTTCGTGATCGCGATCTGTTGGCTCAGGCACTGACTCACCGAAGTTTTGGCGCTGATAACAACGAACGTTTGGAGTTTATTGGTGACGGCTTAGTCAACGCGGTGGTTGCCAAGCGGCTATTTACTATCCACCCATCTTTAGATGAGGGAAGTTTAAGCCGGTTACGCTCAAAACTGGTTTCGAGAGATGGCTTAGCGGTGATAGCTAAGCGCTTTGAAATAGGGCCGTTGTTGCAGCTTGGGGCGGGTGAGCGAAAGAGTGGTGGACGACACCGTGACAGCATTTTAGCGGATGCACTAGAGGCGTTAGCGGGCGCAGTCTTGATTGAGACGGACTTTGGATGTGCTAGTCAGATTGTGGCGCCCTGGTTTGACGATGACATAGCCAACCTCGACCTCACCTCTACTCGTGATGCGAAGACGTTGCTACAGGAATGGTTGCAAGGCAAAGGCTACGCCTTACCCTCTTATTCAGTAGTATCTGTAACAGGCGAGGATCACAACCAGAGATTTGAAGTAGAGTGTCGAAGCGATGCCCGTGGCATAGTGACGTGGGGCATTTCGTCCAGCCGAAAAAAAGCTGAGCAGGCTGCCGCGCGCGAGCTTTTGGAGAAACTTTCTGATGAATGATGCGACAACAACGCGATGCGGTTTGGTTGCTTTAGTAGGCCGACCGAATGTGGGTAAATCCACCCTGCTTAATTTTTTACTAGAGCAAAAGTTGAGCATTACCTCGCGCAAACCCCAATCCACTCGTCAGCAGGTTTTGGGAGTGAAGACGGTAGGCAGTGATCAAATGATTTTCGTCGATACGCCTGGGCTTCACCGTAACGAACCCAAAGCGATTAACAAAGCTATGAATCGCTCGGCGACATCCGCAATGGCCGATGTGGATCTAGTGCTTTTCCTTATCGATAGAGGCAAGTGGACCGAGGAAGACGGTTGGGTTCTCGAAAAAATTGAATCGGCAAAAGCGCCAGTGGCTCTTGTCATTAACAAGATGGACTTGTTAGACGACCCGAACACATTACTGCCGGAACTCCAGGAGCTGCAATCAAGGGCAAACTTTGCAGGTGTCTACCCGGTTTCGGCACTTCGACAAAAAAATCTGGATGTTCTTGAGTCTTTTGTCAGAGAGCAGTTGCCCGAAGGATACCATTTGTTTCCCGAGGGCCAGATTACAAATCGCACTGAGCGTTTTTTGGCTGCGGAGCTCATAAGGGAGAAGATCATCAGGCAACTCGGTGATGAGTTGCCTCACACTTCTGCTGTTGAAATCGAAGCCTTTCAGACTGATGAGCGCGGCGTGCTCCACATCAGCGCAATTATTTTTGTAGAGCGTGATGGTCAGAAGCGTATTGTCATCGGGACGGGCGGAGCCAGACTGCGTTCCATTGGGACGGAAGCGCGACGTGACATGGAAAAAGCCTTTGACCAGAAAGTCATGTTGAAGCTGTGGGTCAAAGTAAAATCTGGTTGGTCTGACGATATCCGCGCGCTGCGCAGCCTCGGTTTAGAAGGCGATTCTTGAGGGCTTCCGTTCAACCCGCTTGGGTTCTGGGGCGCCGCGCCTATCGCGACTCGAGCCTGATTGTTGAGCTACTGACTGCCGAGAATGGCCGCATGTCTGCAGTTGTAAAGGGCGCCCACAGGAAACAGCGCGGTGGTTCATTCTCTAGCCTTATGCAGCCCTTTTGCCCAATCCTGGTAGGTTTAGGCGGAAAAACCGAGCTCAAATATCTCTCGTCTGCCGAGAACGCGGGCGTGGCGCTGTCACTTCCCGGCGAGCGCCTGTTTTCTGGCTTGTATATGAACGAGCTTTTGGTCCGATTATTACCAAAGTTTGACGCAGTCCCTCAGCTCTTCGCAAGTTATGGCACATCGCTCCTTACGCTCAGTGAGAATCAGGACCCGGAGTTGACCCTGCGCCGTTTTGAGCTGGCGCTGTTTGAGGAGCTAGGTTACGAAATTCAGTGGCACAGGGACGATCGAGGCCAGGAAGTCTCAACTGATCGCAACTACTTATTTGCACATGATCGGGGTTTTGTCGAAACTGCTGACGGCAAAACGGCAGAGGTCTTATTGGGTGCTGACTTGATGGCGCTTGACGCTTGGTATCGGAGAAGTACCCCATTGACGAACCATGCGAAGCAATCGCTAAAGCGCATTATGCGCCAAGCAGTGGATTACCGACTCGATGGGCGACCGCTCAAGGTACGTGAAGCCCTCAATCAGTGGCGCAATTTGGGTCAGACTGCAGGAGGGGTTTGAGTGATTGGCATAGGTGTAGATATTGTGAACATCGCTCGTGTAGAGCGGGTATTCGAAAAATTTGGTGAACGATTTGCCCAGAAAGTTTTAGCGCCCAGTGAGCTCCAGGAGCTTGCCATCGATCCGCGGCTTTTAGCTAAACGATTTGCAGCGAAAGAGGCCGTAGCGAAAGCGCTGGGCACAGGGTTTCGTCTTGGGGTCACCATGCCGTCGATCAGCATCGAAAAAAGCCTACTCAATCAGCCGCAGGTTGTGTTGACGGGGGCAGCCAAGACACGCCTTGATAGCATTGGTGGTACAGAAGTTTTGTTATCTATTTCGGATGAGGTCGATTCCGTGGTGGCCTTTGCCGTTGTACGATAGCGTCGCAGTCGCACAAGACCTCAGATGAAAAATGTATGTAATTATTTCTGAGGGCCCCTCGGTCTGTTCGTTGTACTGACGTTTAAAATTGCCCTCTGAGACACCGATACTATGAGTTTCGACGAATACCCCACTATTGAGTCAACCATCGGTAAAACGCCGCTCGTGCGCCTGCAGCGAATGCTGAAGAATCCAAATAGTGTTGTGTTGGCAAAACTTGAAGGTAATAACCCGGCTGGATCGGTCAAGGACAGACCGGCAATGAGTATGATCAGAGAGGCTGAGGCATACGGCAGGATTAAGCCCGGCGACACGATCATTGAAGCGACCAGCGGTAATACGGGTATTGCACTGGCTATGGCGGCTGCTATTCGGGGCTATAAAATGAAACTTATTATGCCCAACCACATGAGCTCCGAGCGTAAGTGGTCCATGGAAGCTTATGGTGCTGAACTGATCGAGGTCAGCCAGGAAGAAGGCATGGAAGGGGCGCGCGATCTCGCAGCAGAGATGGCAGATCGAGGCGAGGGTATCGTGCTTGATCAGTTTGCCAACACCGATAATCCACTGGGTCATACCAGCTCTACGGGACCCGAAATCTGGGAGCAAACCAGTGGTCGAGTGACGCATTTCGTGAGTTCCATGGGGACAACCGGAACAATCATGGGGGTGTCCGCTTTTTTGAAAGCCAAGAATAGTGATATCGAGATCATTGGTTTGCAGCCGATTGAAGGTTCACAGATTCCTGGGATTCGAAGGTGGCCCGAGGCGTATCGTCCGTCTATTTTCGATCCGACAGCAGTTGATCAGGTTATTGATGTCTCACAGGCTCGTGCCGAGGAGACAATGCGGCAGATGGCTCGTGAGGAGGGAATTTTTGCAGGCGTTTCCTCGGGCGGTTCAATCGCAACAGCAATCGATATTGCGGAAGCAAATGATGGCGTCACTGTCGTAGCGATTGTGTGTGACAGAGGCGATCGTTATTTGTCTACCGGTGTCTACCAGGCATGAACGAGAAGGCTCAGCCCGCTTACGATATAGCCGACCTGAAACGGCTGATGGAGCGGCTGCGAGACCCTGCGACGGGCTGCCCCTGGGACTTGAAACAGACCTACCAGTCGATTGCGCCATTCACACTAGAAGAGTGTCTAGAGTTGATCGATGCTCTCGAGCAGGGCGACCTTGAGCATGTGGAGGAAGAGCTCGGCGATTTGCTCTTTCAGGTCATTTTCTATAGCCAGCTTGGCAAAGAGGATGGCTTATTTGATTTTGATAGCGTGGTTTCTGGTATTACCGCCAAGTTAGTGAGGCGCCACCC